>JABFWL010000241.1 GCA_013362315.1 Catenulispora sp.
GTTGTCCAGCGCCGCCGGGTGGATGCCGCGCGCCAGGTCCCGCAGCTCGTTGATGGCCTGCTTGGCGTTGCGGTGCGCGTTGTCGATCAGCGCCCGGGTCTCGGTCAGGTCCAGGTCCGTCCCCGGCGCGCCGGAGGCGTCCAGGTTCTCTTTGGCCTCGCCGAGCTGCATCGCCAGCGCCACCAGCTGGGCCTGCGCGCCGTCGTGCAGGTCGCGCTCGATCCGGCGCAGCGCGGCGGCCGAGTCGTCGACGGCGTGCGCGCGGCTCACCGTCAGCTCCTCCACCCGGCGCTCGGCGCGGGTCGGGCCGAGCAGCGCCGTCATGAGCACCGTGTCGAACCACAGCAGAGCCTTCAGGAGCCACACCGCCGCGGTCACCCAGACCAGGCCGACCGCCGTGACGATGAAGGCCCGCGGCCAGCTGTCGAAGTAGAAGCCGTCACCGAGCTGCAGACCCGAGTGGTGCACGACGCCCTTGCTGTCCTTGTTGGTCGGGTCCAAGACCGACCACCACAGCGGGTAGAGGATCGTGACCAGGCCCTCGAGCACGCCCAGGCCAAGAGTGACCAGGTAAGCGATGGCCAGGGGGAAGCGCACCAGCAGATAGGCCTGCGACCGCCAGGCCGGCAGGTCGCCCAGCGCCGCGCCCAGTTTGGCCAGCACGCCGTGGGCGGACGCCCAGCGCTGGTTCGGCGGCGGCGTCTCGATGTCGGCGCCCAGCAGCCGGTTGGCCAGCAGGCGCTGGAACCGGGCGTACTGCCGGGCCAGGAAGATCGCCGTGGCGATCAGCGGCAGCCCGACGAACGTGAAGCTCAGCGCGCCGCCGACGGCCATCGTGGCCACGACGTAGACGAATCCCGCCACCCCCAGCGGCGCGGACAGGAGGGCGTAGAGGTACTGGCGGCCCGTCCGCGCGGAAACCGGGCTCAACAGGAAGTGCTTCATAGAAGAGAGTCTTGCTGATCACCGCACCGCATCCCACGGTGCGGCCTGGGAACTTCAACCCCCGGTTATCCCTACCGTCGGCACCGGGCCTACGACGGGAAGGCCGTGTTCGTCGTCGACGCCGTCCATGTCAGCTTCTCCACCTTCGCCTCCCCGCCGGCCGCGCCGAGCTCGGGCACCAGGTCGGAGAACCGCTCCAGCGCCGCGCTGAGCGCGGTGGCGAGAGCCGCGCCGGCCTGCACCGGCTCCACGCCGCTGGCGGCCGCCCACCTGTCGGCATCGACTGTGACCCGGACTTTGACCGTTGCCGATACGTTCACGTCCACGCACTCAGCGTAACCTCTTGCGGCCGCCGCGTGGTACCGGCGGCGGCACCGGGACGGCATCCAGCCGCATATCGGGATCCTGTTGGACAACACCGACGAGTTCGTGTTCTGGTTGGAGGCGGCGGCGCTGGTCGGGGTGAACCCGACGCGGCGCGGCGCGGAACTGGCGCGGGACATCAGGCACGCCGAATGCGAGCTCCTGGTGACCTCGCGCTCCTGTCTCCCCTTGCTCGCCGGCCTGGGCTTCGACGCGGATTCGCTGCCGCTGCTGGTCGTCGACGAGCCCGGCTACCGCGAAGCTCTGGCGCCGTTCGTCGCCGCCTACGCGGTCCCCGACGAGGTCACAGGAGACGCGGTGATGTGCGCCCTGGTGTTGAACCAGGGTGCGGAATTCGACCCCGCGGGCTTCGCGGACTTCCTGGGCGCGCAAGCGGATCTCGGCACGAAGATGGCCCCGCGCTTCGTCCGGGTCACGGCGACGCTCATCACCACCGCCACCGAGAAGATCTCCCGCTACGCGCTGCGCGAACAGGGCTGGTGGGACGTCGGCGACGACGCCGTGTGGACGCGGCCCGGACGCGAGAGGGCCTACGCCCCCCTTGCCGCCGCTGCCGCTGCCACCGCCGGCAGCGTCACCTGGAACTCCGCGCCGCCGCCATGAGCCGCCCGCACGCTGACCTCGCCGCCGTGCCCGGCGGCCACCTGCGCCACGATCGCCAGCCCCAGCCCCGATCCGGGCAGGTCGCGGGCGCTCGCCGCGCGGTAGAAGCGGTCGAAGACGTGGGGGAGGTCGTCGGGCGGGATGCCCGGACCGTGGTCGCGGACGGTCAGCACGGCGTGGCCGGCCGCCGCGGCTACGCGCACCTCGACCCGGCCCTGGTCGGGGGAGAACTTCGCGGCGTTGTCGAGCAGGTTGCGCACCGCCTTGGCCAGCCGGTCGGAGACGCCGACCACCTCGCACTCGGCCAGGTCGGCCTCGAAGCGCGCGCGGGGCCAGTGCGCGCCCGCGCGCTCCACGCAGCGCCGCACCAGCAGGTCGAAGCGCACCGCCTCGAAGTGGTCGGCCTGCTCCTCGCCGCGCGCCAGCTCCACAGTGTCGGTGACGAGCGCGGTCAGATCGTCCAGGCCGTTCATGATCCCGGTCACGAGCGCGTCCCGGTCTTCGGGGTCCAGGCGCTCGGCGTTGGCCAGCACCTCCACGTTGGTGCGCAGCGAGGTCAGCGGCGTGCGCAGCTCGTGCGAGGCGTCGGCGACCAGCTGCCGCTGCCGCTCGGTGGCCTCCTGGACCGCGTCGAGCATCGAGTTGAAGCTGGTCGCCAGCCGGCCGAGCTCGTCGCGGGCGCCGGGCGCGACCGGGATGCGATGAGCCAGGTCGTGGGTGGCGGCGATGCGCTCGGCGGCGCCGGTCAGCGAGGCGACCGGGCGCAGCGCGGTGCGGGTGACGAGCCAGCCCAGGCCCGCGGCCAGGACGATGCCGACTCCGCCGGCGCCGAACAGCTGCCAGGTCAGGGTGGACAGCTGGGCGTCCGTGCCGGACAGCGCCAGCGCGATCTGCACCGCCTGGCCGTTGCCGGCCGGCAGCGTCAGTACCCGGATGTGGTTCTGCCCCATGTGAGCGGAGTAGATGTGGTCGTCCCTCGTCCCGGCGGCCACCGCGGTGTCCCCGGGATCGATCGGGATGATGCGCTGGGTGGTCGGGACCATGACGGCGATGCGGTCCGGGCGCTGGTAGACGCTCAGCGGGGTGCCGGTCGCGTCGATCAGCTGCCACCAGCCCTGGGTCTCGCCGAACTGCGGCGCCCGGTCGGGGAAGGACCGCAGGCGGCCGGAGAGCAACTGGAGCTGCGCGCGCCGGGCCTGGCCGTACAGTCCCTCGTCGAGGTGGCGGATCAGCTCGTGCCGGATCGCCACGTAGCCGACGGTGACGCCGCTGCCCACGCCGGCGATCACGGCGACCGTCGCGGCCAGGGCCAGCCGGGCGCGCAGGGGTACACCCACCACCGCCCGCCGCGTCCGCCGCAGCCATTCCCGCATCGCCCGCACTGCCCGCACTGCCCGCAACACCGGCATTACCCCGGTGCCCGCAGCGTGTACCCGAACCCGCGCACCGTCTGCACCAGGCGCGGCTCACCACCGGCCTCGGTCTTGCGCCGGATGCACGAGACGAACACCTCCAGCGAGTTCGACTCCGGCCCCAGCTCGTAGCCCCAGATCCGGTCGGAGATCACCTCGCGCGGCAGGACCCGGCCGGCGTTGCGCAACAACAGCTCCAGCAGCGCGAACTCGGTGCGGGTCAGCTCGATCGAGCGCCCGCGCCGGTACGCCAGCCGGGTCTGCTGGTCCAGCTCGAGGTCCTCGAACACCAGCCGCTCGGACTCCGGCGCCGGCTCGTAGTCGGCCCGCCGCAGCAGCGCCCGGACCCGGGCGTGCAGCTCGGCCAGCGCGAACGGCTTCACCAGGTAGTCGTCCGCGCCGGCGTCGAGCCCGGCGACCCGGTCGCCGACCGCGTCGCGCGCGGTCAGCAGCAGCACCGGCGTGTGGTCGCCGACGCCGCGCAGGCGCCGGCAGACCTCCACGCCGTCCAGCTCGGGCATCATCACGTCCAGCACGATCGCGTCCGGCGTCTCGGCCGCGATCTGCTCCAGCGCCGCGAGCCCGCCGGCGGCGGTGCGCACGCGGTAGCCCTGCAGCCGGAACGCCCGCGCGACGGCGTCGCGGATCTCGGTGTCGTCGTCGACGACGAGCAGGCTGCGGGATTCCGGGCTCCGAGAATCTGACGCTGTACTCCGAGAACCTGGCGCTGTACTCCGAGAACCTGACGCTGTACTCCGAAAATCTTGAGTGTCCATCCGGTCCAGTATCACCCGTTTGACCCACCTGGCGAAGACGCCGACGATGAGGGGGTCCGGTTCCCGCGCCCGCCGGGGAATCCGAAGTTCGGGATGCCGCTGAGCACCGAACGCGCCGTGATCGTCCCGCTACCGTCCGGGGTGCCGATCACCGTCACCTGCGCGCCGTTCGCCAGGTCCGACAACGCCCCGGTCTTACCGATGGTGATCGTCGTTTGACCGGTGGTGTCGACCGTGACCTGCTTGCCGGTGTTGTCGGTGACGGTCAGCGTGCTGCCGTTCACCGCGGTGACGGTGCCGGTGACGGTGCCGCCGCGGCCGAACTGCCCGTTCTGGCCGCCGGTGGTGCCGGCGCCGCCATTCTGGCCGCCGGTGAACCCGCCGCGGCTGCGGCCCGTGCTCCCGGCGTTGGTGGTGTTCGCGCTCTTCTTCGAGTCGGCGTTGGACTTGCCGACGGCGATGCCGCCGACGAACCCGCCGACCGCCAGCACCACGCCGATCAGCGCCAGCGTCACCTTCGGCAGCCCGCCGCCGGAGCGGGCCTTGAGCTGCCCGGAGATGTCGGGCGCGGTCGGGGGCGCCGACAGCAGCTCGAACTCGCCGTTGTCGGGTGTGCCGGCCCGGTTCTCGGGCTGGTGCTCGGACTGGTTCTCAGACATCTGTGATTCTCCCGCTCGTGGTTGCTTACTCGTGCCGCAGGGCCTGGATCGGATGCAGCTTGGCCGCGCGGTTGGCCGGGAACGACCCGAAGAACAGCCCGATCAGCGCCGA
>JABFWL010000479.1 GCA_013362315.1 Catenulispora sp.
GGATCCGCCGGGTCCGCCGGGTCCGACAAGAGCCGAGCTGGGTCCACCGCTTGGGCCGACTCCGCAACTCCGGTCGACCCTGCCGGTTCATCCGAGTCCTGATGAACTTCCGAACCCGAACCCGAACCCGAACCCGAACCCGAGCCTGTGCCCGAACCCGAGCCCGAATCGGGCCCCGAACCCGCTCCAGCTCCAGCTCCCCCACCCAACCGCCGCAAAAGCGCCGCCCGGCTGATCTCCATCGTGTCGGCCCGAGGATCGCCCGGCCAGACCGGACCGCCGTCCGCCGGCCCAGCCGGAACACCAGCCGCAGCACCCGCGGGAGCACCAGCCGAGTCCCGCCCCTCCCCCGCCGAGCCCTCGGCGGGCTCTGCCGCGGGCGGCCGGCCGGACTCGTCGCTCAGGCGGCTGTGCCGCTGCCGGTCTGGCATCCCGGTGTTGCTCCTTCTGCCTCTGACACGCTCGCCGAACGCATCGCCGGGAGCCGGACGCCCTTGGGCCGGGTGGGGACGGGGACGTCCTGGTCCTGGGGGACGGCGGCGGACGCCGGGCCGTCGTGGCGGATCCGGTGGCCGATCAGGTGGGCCAGGTTGCGGACGCCGTCGCGGACCGAGTTGAGCTTCACATCGCCGCCGCGGACCCGGTACTCGATGTGCGTTTCGGCCACCTTATAGCCCGCGAGGACCGCGGCGTTCTTGATCTCCTGGGAGAAGGCCATGCCCGGGGAGCGGACGTCGACGCCGGACCAGACGTGGCGGTGGAAGATCCACATGCCGGACTGGGAGTCGCGGATGCCGTGGCGGAAGATGAGACGGCTGACGAAGCTCAGGATGTGGTTGGCCCAGAAGTGGGAGTGCTTCATGGCGCCGCGGTTGGCCGGGTGCAGGCGGTCGGTGGTCAGGAAGTCCGCGCCGCAGTCCTCCAGCTCGGCCAGCAGCTCCGGGAGGTGGTCGAACGGGTAGGTGCGGTCGGCGTCGCCGGAGGCGATCACGTCGCCCTCGGCGGCGGCGAAGCCGGCCTTGTAGGCGTTGCCGTAGCCCTTCTCGGGCTGGAACACGACCCGGGCGCCGCAGGCCCGCGCCAGCTCCCCGGTCCCGTCGCTGGAGTTGTTGTCCACGACGAGGATCTCCGTCGTCCAGCCGAGGTCGGCCAACTGCGAAACCGGTATCGAAGCGATTACGTCTTCTATGTTCTCGGCCTCGTTATAAGCCGGTATCACGACCGACAACGATCGCATCGAGTCCCCCCAAAGGAACGGTCTGGCAGTGGTGCCCTCAGCCCTTGGCCGGAACAGCTAGTGGCGGAAGGTGGTCGGCTGTCTACAGATGGTGCACGTTTTCTCAGGGGGCGCTAGACGACAAGGGCTCCGAGCCGGGTCCGCGGGATCGGACTTGTCGGGGGCGCCGTGCCGTGGTGGCATGCGGCCTCGAAATCATAGGGCATCGCGCCCGGAAATCCGACGATGGAGCCGATACGTGTAGAGCATTTTGAGAATGTGTTTGGATGTGTGCACTTGGCCGATCCAGATGCGGGGCAGAGCGTGCGGCCCCAGGGCCACCCGGGAGATGACGCCGCAGGCGTTGGTGTAGCCGGCCTCGGCGACCGCCGCGCGAGCGGCGGCGTCCATCGATCCGTAGGCGTAGCAATAGCTGCTCGGCGCCTCACCGAGGATCGCGGCCAGCTTCTCGCGGCTGTCCGCCACCTCGCTGCGCAGCACTCCCGGTTCCGCGCCGGCCAGGGCCACGTGCATCGTGCCGTGCGATCCGACCTCGAATCCGGCGTCAGCCCAGCGCCGGATCCCCGCCTCGTCCACCAGCGGCCAGGGGGTGCCCTCGTCCCACTCGTTGGCCCCGCCGATCCGGCCGGCCAGGATGTAGAAGGTCCCGGAGAAGCCGAAGCGCTGCAGGATCGGCAGCGCGTTCTCGACCACGTCGGTGTATCCGTCGTCGAAGGTGAGGCCGACCAGGCCGCGCGCCGAACCGGCGGCCCGCGCGGCCAGCAGCTCGGCGACGGAGACGCCGCGCAGACCGCGCCGGCTCAGCGCCGCCATCTGCTCCTCGAACCGGTCGGGGGTGACGGCGAGGTTGTGCGGATCGTGCGAGCGGACGCCGACCGAGTGGTACATCATGATCAACGGCAGGTGCGGCATACGCCGGCCTGCCGCCATCGGGTCGCGGGAGAGGGCTGCGGTCATCGAACTCCGACACCAATGCAAGTTGAAACGGCCGGGCTGCCAGTGGCCAGCAGCATATGCCTAGACGGGCTGGTCTCAACCCCCGGGGGTGTGGAATTGAGGACCCGTGCGACGCCCGCCGCGTGGCGAAGACGCGGCGGGCGGGTTCATCGGTTCCGGCGGTCAGAGCGCCGGTCTCAGTGCTGCCAGCCTCAACGGTCCCGGTGTGGCGCCCCGTGGGCGGCCAGCCTCAAGTCCTGCTGCAGGGTGGAGACGACGGGCTTCGGGTTGAGGTTGACGTCGTACAGGTTCGCGTAGCCCTCGGTCTTGAACCAGCTCGGGATCCACGAGTCGGTGTCGCCGAAGCCCCAGACGGTGAACGAGATGCACTGCCGGACCGCGAGGCAGGCCTGGAGCATCTGCGAGTACTCATACGGCTGCGCGAAGGTGGCCAGGTGGTCGGTCGGGACCTGGGTGTCCGGGCTGTCGACGAAGGTGCGGACGTCGGCCTCGGTGATCGCGGTCTTCAGGCCGAGGTCGGCGAAGCGCCGCAGGTCGTCGGTCATCTGCGTGGGGAAGCCGTACTGGGTGTCCAGGTGGCCCTGGTCGCCGACGCCGTTGATCGGGACGCCCTGCGCGACCAGCTGCTTCACGAAGGCATAGGCGGCGTCGCTCTTGGCGTTGGTGCCGTCCTCGCCGGCGATGTTGTAGTCGTTGTAGAAGAGCAGCGCCTTCGGGTCGGCCTCGTGGGCCCAGCGGAAGGCGTCGGCGATCACGCCGGCGCCCAGGTGCGAGACCCAGAAGTCGTTCGGGTTGAGCTGCGAGGGGCTGCTGTCGGTGAAGAACTCGTTGGCGACGTCCCACTGCCAGATCTTGCCCTTGAAGTGCGTCACCTCGTCGGTGATGTGCTTGTGGAGCAGGTCGCGCAGCTGCGCGTCGCTGATCGTGCCGTTCGAGACGCCGGTGGTCAGCCAGTCCGGCAGCTGGTTGTGCCACAGCAGCACGTGGCCGCGCACCAGCTGGTGGTTCTGCCGGGCGAACTGGACCAGGCGGTCGCCGCCGGACCAGTCGTACGTGCCCTGCGTCGGCTCGACGACCTGCCACTTCATCTCGTTGCCCGGCGTGACCACCGAGAACTGGTCGGCGGCGATCTTCGCGTAGTCCGGGTGGTCGAGGTCGTAGGGGATGACCGCGGTGCCGATGTGCAGGTCGATCTTCGCGGCGAGCGAGCGCAGCGAGTCGGCGGATGGGTCCGAACTCGCTCCGGCCACGCCGGACCCCGTGATCGCGGCGACAGTGGCGGTCGCCAGAGCGACGCCCACCGCGGCCAGACGGTGCAACCTCATTGCGGGAACCCCTTTGCGTGAGAGTGGATGAGGAGATAAGGGCTCTGATTTTCGATAACGGTACCGAAACTCTTTCGCAAAACTCGGTGAGAGGGACTGTATCCGGCGGCCGCTGGAAGTCAATATCCCGTAACACGCACGTAGCATCCCAACGGGCTTATATGCGCTCTAACCTGGGCTCATGCTCTCGAAATCGATCGGCGCGATCTTTCGAAAACTTTCGATACTTTTTCGCAACACGGTCCGGACCGCGCGGCTCCCGGCGGGGCACGGCCGGGCTCGCGGCCGGACTCCCATGGAACGCTCACCAGTTCGATATCCGACAGGCTTCGGGAATCCAGCAATTCCGATTTCGGAGAATATCGAAGAACATTGATCAATTTCCCAGAACGCCGCTCTGCATAAATGGCGCGTTCCTCTGAATCCGGCGCAGCCGCCGAATGGCAGGACGGCACGGAACAAGGGAAAAGAATGTTCGATACCGCTATGGATTCCCGGACGGAGCCGATGTCACGTCTTAGGAGTTCGTCACCGGCAGCCCGGGCGGGTTGACCGAGGATGTCGTCACGGCCTCATTGCTCAGATTCCACGCCGCCAGCCACTTCGCGTAGTCGCCGTTGCCGATCAGATAGTTGATGGCGTCGGCGACCGGCTTGGCCAGGCCGCTGTCCTTCTTCGAGGTGGCGGCGATCAGCCCCTGCAGGGTGGCGCCCGCTCCGGAGTACTCGCCGGCGATGCGCGTGGGCGTGGGCGACTTCGCCGTCTGCGTCACCTGATAGGCCGCGCCGGGATTGGGCCCGAGATAGATGTCGATCTTCCCCGAGGTCAGGGCGAGCAGGTACGCGCTGGAGTCCGGGTAGTACTTGACGGTGAGGTCCTTGCCCTCCGCGCGCAGCTTGGTCTGCCACTCCAGCAGGATCTTCTCCTGGTTGGTGCCCGAGCCCACGCCGACGGTCTTTCCGGCCAGAGCGTGGTAGTCGCCGGAGAACGTCCAGTCGCTGCTCTTGAGCGTCTCGAACCCGAGGTTGTCCTGCCGGTAGCTGGCGAAGTCGTACTTCTCCTTACGCTTCTCGGTGTCCGTGATGTTGGAGAAGCCGACCGCGTCCTTGCCGCTGTCGATACCGACGAACATGTTGTCCCAGGTGGCGTTGTCGAAGCTGGGCTTGAGGCCGAGGACCCCGGCGACCAGGCGCGCCAGGTCGGGCTCGGAGCCGGTGAGGGTCTTCTGGTCGCTGCCGATGAAGGCCAGCGGTGCGCTTCCGGCCGGCAGCGCGCCGATGGCGATCTTCAGCACGCCGCCGTCGCGGATCGCGGCGGGGAGTTCGGCGCGGATCGCGTCCTGCTGCGCCACGGTGATGTCGGTGGCGGTCCCGGCGCCGTCGGCCAGCGCGCCGACGTGCACGACGGTCGAGCCGGCGGCGACCGGGGCGGTGGCGGCCTTCGCCCCCGAACCGCCGCTGGAGCAGGCGGACAGCAGCACGGCGGCGGCTGTCGCGGGGACGGCGATCCGGAGAAGCTTGAGAGCCATGGGGGTTTCCTTGAGGTCGGGTGTCAGGAGGCTGTTAAAGGACCTTGCTGAGGAACTCTTGGGTGCGGGCGTGCTGCGGCCGCTCCAGGACTTCGGCCGGCGGGCCTTGTTCGACGATCCGGCCCTCGTCCATGAACGCGACGGTGTCGGCGGCCTCGCGGGCGAAGCCGATCTCGTGGGTGACCACGATCAGCGTGGTGCCGGTCCCGGCCAGGTCCTTCATCACCGCCAGCACCTCGCCGACCAGCTCCGGGTCGAGCGCGGAGGTCGGCTCATCGAACAGGATCACCCCGGGCCGCAGCGCCAGTGCCCGCGCGATGGCGACGCGCTGCTGCTGCCCGCCGGAAAGCCGTCGGGGATAGGCGCCGGCCTTGTCGGCGAGGCCGACCCGGCTGAGCAGGTGCAGCGCCTGCTCGCGCGCCTGCGTCTTGGTGGCGCGGCCGGTCGCCACCGGAGCCGCCGCGACGTTGTCCAGCACCGTCAGATGCGGGAACAGGTTGAAGCTCTGGAAGACGAAGCCGATCTCAGCGCGCTGCTGCAGGATCGCACGCTCGCTGAGCTCCCTGAGCCGGTCGCCGTGCTGCCGGACGCCGATCAGCTCGCCGTTGACCCGCACGTAGCCGGCGTCCGGCTTCTCCAGGTGGTTGACCGTCCGCAGCAGCGTGGACTTGCCGGCCCCGGACGGGCCGATGAGCACCGTGACGTGGCCGGGGCAAACGGTCAGGTCGACGGCGTCGAGCACGCGGTGGGTGCCGAAGGTCTTGGTGACGCCGCGGATCTCCACCGCGGCCGCGATGCCGGTCACGCGCGCACCGCCCCGGCCAGGCGCCGCTCGATGAGGTGCTGTGCGGCGGACACCACGCTGGTGAGGATCACGTACCAGACGGTCGCCACCAGCAGCAGCGGCACGATGTCCCCGGGATAGGTGCTGCCCATCGTCTGCACCTGGCCGAACAGGTCGAGCAGCGACACGTAGAAGACCAGCGAGGTGCCCTTGATCAGCCCGATGAGCTGGTTGACGTAGGCCGGGACGATGGCCCGCAGCGCCTGCGGGAAGACGATCCGCCGGAACTGGTACCAGCGCGGCAGGCCCAGGGCGGCGGCCGCCGCCCGCTGGCCGTCGTCCACGGACAGGATGCCGCCGCGCACCACCTCGGCGGCGTAGGCGGCCTCGTTCAGGCTCAGTCCGACGGTCGCCACCACGAGCTCGGTGGCCAGCTTGTTCTCGTCGAAGCGGAACAGGCTCGGGCCGAAGGGCACCCCGAGGCTGAGCGTCTTGTACAGCGCGCTGAAGTTGAACAGGATCAGCAGCACGACGATCAGCGGCACCGAGCGGAACACCCAGATGTAGAGCCAGCTGACCGTTCTGAGCACCGGGTTACGCGAGAGCCTGGCCATGGCGAGCACCACGCCGGCGAGCAGACCGAGGACTGCCGACAGCGCGGTGACCTCCAGCGTGACCCACAGGCCGCGCAGGATCACGGGCCGGGCGAACCAGTACCCGAACCGGTCCCACTGGTAGAACGGGTTCGTCGCCAGCCCGTGCAGGAACTGCGCCGCGAGCACCACGACCACGGCCGTGGCGATCCAGCGTCCGGGATGGCGCAGCGGCAGCACCCGCTGGGCGCCCAGGTCCGGCAGCGGCGGCGCGGCGAGCGGGGGGTCGAGCGGCAAGGCGTCGGTGCTGCTCATGGAGCTCTCCTGTCTGGAGAATCGGGGCTGGTTGGCGTTTTTCCCTATCGGGGTAATAGGGATTGAAGCTGCTAGCATCCAGGTGTGCAGATCTCGGCGAAAGCGGACTATGCGGTCCGCGTCATGTTGGAGTTGGCCGCCCACGGGCCCGACGTGGTGAAGTCGACCATCCTGATCGACCACCAGGACCTGCCGCGCAAGTTCGTCGAGACCATCCTGGTCGATCTGCGCCGGGCCGACCTGGTGCGCAGCCACCGCGGCGCGGACGGCGGCTACACCCTCGCCCGGCCGGCCTCGGCCATCTCGATCGGGCAGATCGTCCGCGCCATCGACGGCCCGCTGGCCGAGGTGCGCGGCCTGCGCCCGCACGAGTGCGAGTACACCAACGCCGCCGAGCACCTGGCCGAGGTGTGGGTGGCGGCGCGGGCGGCGCTGCGCAAGGTGCTGGACGAGACGAGCCTGGCGCACGTCCTCAACGGGAAGCTGCCGGTCCACGTGCGGCGGATGGCCGGGTCCCCCGAGGCGTGGCTGCCGCGCTGAGGGTCCCACTGCCGATGCCCGTCACAGCTGCCCATTACAGATTCGGCGCCGGGTTGATCTGCGAGGCCGGGATCGCGGTGTCGGCCACTCCCCACTTGGCGAAGATCTTGGTGTAGCTGCCGTCGGCGATCAGGGCGTTGATCGCATCGGACAGCGGCTTGGCCAGCGGTGAGCCCTTGGCCACCACCACGCCGACCGGCGTGGAGCTGATCTGGCCGAGGAACTTCGTGTTCGGCACGTGCGCGGCGTCGTACTTCAGGCTCAGCGTCGGGCCGAACATGATGTCGATCTTGCCGTTCGCCAGTCCGAGGAAGATCGGCGCGCTGTCCGAGAAGTACTGGACTTTGTAGGCGTCCTTGCCCGCCGCCGAGCACTTGGCGGCACCGTCGGTGAGGATCTGCTGGAAGGTCGAGCCGGGGCTGGTCGCGACCTGGTAGCCGCACAGGTCCGTCAGGGTGCTGATCTTGTCGGTCTTGACGTCCGCCGAGCCCAGGAACGCCTGGCCGTCGGTGAGGTAGGTGGCGAAGTCCACGATCTGCTCGCGGGCCCTGGTGACGCCGAAGTTGCCCCAGCCGACGTCGAACTTGCCGTTCTGGGTGCCGGGGATGATGGTCTGGAACGTGCCGTACTGGGTCTGCCAGGTGACGCCGAGCTTCTTGGCGATGGCGTTGCGCAGGTCCACGTCCAGGCCGACCTCCTTGCCGGCGGAGTCCACGCCGTCGTGCGGCAGCCCGGCCAGGCCGGTGGGCTGGGTCGTGCCCAGCAGCAGCGTGCCGCGCGCGGCGATGGCCGCGGGCAGCTCGGCCTTCAGCGCCGGGTCCGGCTGCACGCCGGAGACGACGTCCTGGGCCGGGATCGACGCCGACTCGGTGCCCGCCGCGGCGACCGGCGCTCCCGGCTTCGCGCCGGCCGGCGCGGCGGCCTTGGACGCCGACCCGCACGCTGCGGCCAGGGCGAGGGTGGCGGCGGCGAGGGTCGTTCGGCGACCGGCGCGCCTCATGGTCGTCACGGTGGATGGTTCCTTTCAAGGCGATATCAGAGGGTTGTTTATAAGACAGCGGAGAGGAAGGCTTGCGCGCGCTCGTTGCGCGGGTTTTCCAGCACGTCGGCCGGGGCTCCGGACTCGACGATCCGGCCGGCGTCGAGGAACACCGCGGTGTCGGCGACCTCGCGGGCGAAGCCGATCTCGTGGGTGACCACGATCATGGTCATCCCGGTGCCGGCCAGGTCGCGGATGACCGCCAGCACCTCGCCGACCAGTTCCGGGTCCAGCGCCGAGGTCGGCTCGTCGAACAGCAGCAGCCGCGGCTCCATGGCCAGGGCGCGGGCGATGGCCACGCGTTGCTGCTGGCCGCCGGACAGCTCGCGCGGGTATGCGTTCTCCCGCCCGGCCAAGCCGACCCGGCCCAGCAACTCCCGGCCCCGGTCCACGGCGTGCGGCCGGGTGATGCCGCGCACCGCCACCGGGGCCTCGACCAAGTTCTCGATCACGGTCAGGTGCGGGAACAGGTTGAACTGCTGGAACACCATGCCCACCTGGGCCCGTTGCCGGGTGACCTCCCGCGCCGGGAGTTCGTGCAGCCGGCCGGCCTGGTGCCGGTAGCCGACGATCTCCCCGGCCACCTCGACGAACCCGGCGTCGGGCCGCTCCAGGTGGTTGACGCAGCGCAGCAGCGTCGACTTGCCCGAGCCGGACGGCCCGAGCAGCACCGTCACCGAGCCCTCGGCGACGTCGAGGTCCACGCCGTCCAGCACCAGGTGCGCGCCGTAGCTCTTGCGCAGGCCCCTGATGCGGACCAGCGGTTTCGCAGCCGCGGTCATGACAGCGGCCCCGTGGTCGGTGCGCCTGGTGTGGCCGGAACAGCCGGGCGGCCGAACAACGGCAGGTTGCGACGGAACAGCTCGCGGAACTCTTGGCGGCGCCGATTCGACCCCCGCGCGTACCGGCGCTCGACGAAGTACTGGCCGATCGACAGCAGCGTCGTCAGGATGATGTACCAGAGGGTGGCGACCAGGAGCAGCGGGATGATCTGGAAGTTCTCGTTGTAGATCAGCTGTGCTGAGTACAGCAGGTCCTGCACCGCGATCACGCTGACGATGGACGTCGCCTTGAGCATCCCGATCAGCAGGTTGCCCGAGGCGGGCACGATCGCCGGCATCGCCTGCGGCAGCACGATCCGCCGGAAGATCCGGCCCCGCCCCAGGCCCAGGGCCTGCGCCGCCTCGACCTGTCCGGCCGGGACCGACAGGATGCCGCCGCGGATGATCTCGGCGGAGAAGGCCGCGACGTCCAGGCTCAGTGCCACGTAGGCGGCCAGGATGCCGCTGAACAGGTGCGCGGTCTTGACCGAGGCGAACTCCGGGCCGAACGGGATGCCGAATGAAAGCCTCGGGTACAGCGAGGCCAGCTCGTACCAGAACAGCAGCTGCACCAGCATCGGGACCGAGCGGATCAGCCAGACGAACCCGAAACTCAAGGTCTTGAGGATCGGGTTCGACGACAGCCGCGCCGCGGCCAGGCCGGTGCCGAGCAGGTAACCGGTGGCCAGCACGGCCGCGGTGAGCCAGATGGTGAGCTCGAGTCCGTGCAGGATCGAGTGCTCGAAGAAGTAGCCCCGGACGGCCGGCCACTCGAAGCGGTGGTTGGTGACCAGGGTGTGGACCAGCATCGCGGCCAGCACCAGCAGGACGCCGGCGCTGATCCACTGCCCGGGACGGCGCAGCGGGACCAGGCGCGCGGCCAGCAGTTGTTCGTCGGTCGGTGCGTCGGGCGGTGCGTCGGTCGGTGCGTCGGTCGGTGGGCCGGTCTCGGCGGCGGCCGGTGAATCGGCCACCGATCCCGGGTTCGCCAGCGCGGCGGGTACCTCGGAGAGCGCCGATATCCGGGCGGATACGTCTGAAGTCATGGTGGGTGCCTTCGACAGCGTCCGACGATCCGTCGGACGCGCAGCGGTGAAGGGAGAGGAGCGGGCGGTGGCCGCCTCAGGCGACCGGGGCGGCGCCCGGACACAGGGCGCTGTTGACCCGCAGCAGGTCGACATGGCGCCGCAGAACCCGCAGCCGGGAGTACTGAACGTGCATGGGGATCACCTCGCCTTCGCCTCCAACCGCGCGGTCTCCACTGGAGAGGCAGTTTTTGAGACAATGCCTATCGGACAGATGGAGTTTGGGTACGGTCCCCAGCATGCCAACAAAGACCGCTGATGCGTCAGCCCCGTCTCACGTCCTGGACAATCCGGCCCGCGCGTCGCTGCTCGGCGCGCACGCCCGGTTCGCCGAATCGGCCGGCAGCGTACTGCGCTACCACCCGGAGGTGTCGGTCTTCGTGTCCCTGCCGCCGGATCCCACACCGCGGGACTGGCGGGACGCCGCCACGCTGCTCGGCCCTGGCGCGGTGTTGCCGACAGCCGGCGACCAGCCCGCACCGCCGGCGGAGTGGGAGCAGGTGATGCGGATCCCGGGAGTGCAACTGGTCGACGAAGGGCTGCGGGCCGAACCAGATCCCGAGGCTGTCCGCCTCGGTGCGGCCGACGTGCCGGAGATGCTGGCGCTCGTCGACCACGCGAAGCCCGGCCCGTTCCTGCCGCGCACCGTAGAGCTCGGCACCTATCTCGGGATCCGCCACGAAGGCCGCTTGGTGGCGATGGCCGGCGAGCGCCTGCGGCCTCCGGGCTGGACCGAGATCAGTGCCGTGTGCACGCATGCGGATTTCCGGGGCCGAGGGCTGGCGACGCGGCTGATCCGCGCGGTCGCGTACGGCATCCGCGAGCGCGGGCAGACGCCGTTCCTGCACACCGGCGCGGAGAACGTCAACGCCATCCGGCTTTACCAGGCCCTGGGGTTCCGGCTGCGCCGCACGGTCACGTTCGCGGGCTACCGGGTCCCGTCCGCGATCCGAGACGGCGACGGGCGATCTTCTTGACGAAGTCCGCAGGTGCTCTACTATCCCCATTAGATCAATAGGGATTCCCGCGCTCCCGCCTGCCACCGCACCCGCCTGACCGATTCCGCTCCCCGGCCTCGGCGCTTCGTCGATCGTCCTTGCGCAGAAAGCGATTGCCGCATGTCTTCTGCTTCTGATTCCCCGCTGCACCTGGCCGTCGCCCTTGACGGCGCGGGCTGGCACCCGGCCGCCTGGCGCGAGCCGGAGGCCCGCCCCGGCGAGCTGTTCCGGGCCCGCTACTGGGCCGGCCTGGTGGCCGAGGCCGAGCAGGGGCTGCTCGACTTCGTCACCATCGAGGACGCCCTCGGCGTGCAGAGTGCTGACTTCGCAGACGTTGATGACCGCGTCGACCAGGTACGGGGCCGGCTCGACGCGGTCCTGACGGCCGCCCGGGTGGCGCCGGTCACCGAGCGGATCGGGATCGTGCCGACCGCGGTGACCACGCACACCGAGCCGTTCCATCTGTCCAAGGCGATCGCCACCCTCGACTACGCGGCGACCGGCCGGGCCGGAGTAAGGGTCCAGATCTCCCTCAAACCGTACGAGTACGCGCTGTTCGGCCGGCGCACCGCGCAGCGCCTGCGCCTCGCGGACATCAACTCCGAGCAGGTCCAAGCCCGCATCGCCGAGCACTTCGACGAGGCCGCCGACTACGTCGAGGTGCTGCGGCGGCTGTGGGACAGCTGGGAGGACGACGCGGAGATCCGCGACGCGGCGACCGGCCGGTTCATCGACCGCGCCAAGGTGCACCACATCGACTTCGAGGGCGAGTGGTTCGACGTGCGGGGGCCGTCGATCACGCCGCGGCCGCCGCAGGGCCAGCCGGTCGTCGCCGCGCTCGGCCACGCCACGGTCCCCTACCGGCTGATCGCGCGCGCCGCCGACGTCGGGTTCGTGACGCCGCACGACCGGGACGAGGCGCGGGCGATCGTCGAGGAGATCCGCGCTGAGCAGGAGAACGCGTGCCGAACCGAGGAGACCCTGCACGTGTTCGGCGACCTCGTGGTCTTCCTGGACGACACGGCGCAGGCCGCCGCCGAGCGCCGGGCCCGGCTCGACGACCTCGCCGGCGAACCGTTTACGAGCGACGCGCACATATTCACCGGTACCGCGTCAGAACTGGCCGACCAGCTCGCCGACTGGCGGCACGCGGGCCTGACCGGCTACCGGCTGCGGCCCGCGGCGATCCCGCACGACCTGGAACAGATCACCCGGCGGCTGGTTCCGGAGCTGCAAGCGCGCGGCCTGTTCCGCACCGCCTACGAGTCCACCACTTTGCGCGGGCACCTGGGCCTGTCCCGGCCCGCGAACCGCTACGCCGCCCGTCCCGCGCTCGCAGCGGTGTAGAGAAAGGCCGACGACCATGAGCAACCCTGGCAAGCCCGTGAAGCAGATCCATCTCGCCGCGCACTTCCCCGGCGTCAACAACACCACCGTCTGGAGCGATCCGGCGGCCGGCAGCCACATCGAGTTCGCGTCCTTCAAGCACTTCGCGCAGACCGCCGAGCGCGCCAAGTTCGACTTCGTCTTCCTCGCCGAGGGCCTGCGGCTGCGCGAGCAGGGCGGGAAGATCTACGACCTGGACGTCGTCGGCCGTCCCGACACCTTCACGGTGCTGGCGGCGCTGGCCGCGGTCACCGAGCGGATCGGCCTGACCGGCACCATCAACTCCACGTTCAACGAGCCGTACGAGGTGGCCCGGCAGTTCGCGTCGCTGGACCACTTGTCCGACGGCCGTGCCGCCTGGAACGTGGTCACCTCTTGGGACGCGTTCACCGGCGAGAACTTCCGGCGCGGCGGCTATCTCGCCGAGGGCGACCGGTACGAACGCGCCAGCACGTTCCTGCGCACGGCCTGGGAGCTGTTCGACTCCTGGGACGGCTACGAGATCCCGGCCGACAAGGAATCAGGGGTCTTCCTGTCCGACCCGAAGGCCGGCAGCTTCGAGCACCGGGACCGGCACTTCGACATCGCCGGCCGGTTCAACGTGCCGCGCTCGCCGCAGGGCCGGCCGGTGATCTTCCAGGCCGGGGACTCTGATGCCGGGCGGGAGTTCGCCGCCTCGGCGGCGGACGCCATCTTCGGGCGGCACAGCACCTTGGAGCCTGGTCAGGCCTTCTACTCCGACGTGAAGCGGCGGCTGGCGAAGTACGGCCGGGCGCGCGAGGACCTGCTGATCCTGCCGGCGGCGACGTTCGTGCTCGGCGACACCGACGCCGAGGCGCAGGAGCTGGCGCACGAGGTGCGGCGGGCGCAGGTGAGCGGGCAGGGCGCGATCAAGTTCCTGGAGCAGTTGTGGAACCGGGATCTGAGCGCCTACGACCCGGACGGGCCGCTGCCGGAGGTGGATCCGGACGTCTCCGGCGACGCGATCTCCAAGGGCCGCGCCGCCGACCGGCTGTACCGGGACCGGCTCGCGGTCGCGAACGAGTGGCGCGAGGAGGCCGCGGCGAAGAAGCTCTCCATTCGAGAGCTGATGATCGAGAAGACGGCGCGGCAGTCGTTCATCGGGTCGCCCGAGACGATCGCCACGCAGATCGACGAGCTGGTGCAGGCCGACGCCGCCGACGGATTCATCCTGGTCCCGCACATCACGCCCGGCGGTCTGGACGTCTTCGCCGACCAGGTGGTGCCGATCCTGCAGGAGCGCGGCCGGTTCCGGACCGACTATCAGGGCACGACGTTGCGCGATCACCTCGGGCTGTCCGCGCCGCGCAGCGGCCGCTCCTGCGTGGCTTCCGGCGCCACGGCCGCGGCGGGGGCCGTTTCGTGAAGTTCCTGACCATCTCCCTGATCGTCCACGCCCCGGATCCGGCCACCGGCGTCCAGGTCCCGACCACCGAGCGGTTCCGGCAGGTCGTCGACGCCGCGCTGCTGGCCGAGGAGCTGGGCTTCGACGGGTTCGGCGTGGGCGAGCGGCACGAGCGGCCGTTCATCTCGTCGGCGCCGACGGTCGTGCTCAGCCACATCGCCGCGAAGACCAGGCGGATCAAGCTGTTCACGGCCGTGACGACGCTGAGCCTGCTGGACCCGGTGCGGGCGTATGAGGACTATGCGACGCTGGACCACTTGTCGGGCGGCCGCCTGGAACTGATCATCGGCAAGGGCAACGGCTCGGCCCAGCGCGAGCTGTTCCACGTCACGCCGGAAGACCAGTGGGAACGCAACGCCGAGTCGTACGAGCTGTTCCGGCAGATCTGGCGTCAGGACAAGGTGACCGCGACGCCGAAGTTCCGGCCGGCCCTCCAGGACGCCGAGGTCTGGCCTCGGCCCCTGCAACAGCCGATCCGGGTCTGGCACGGCAGCGCGACGTCGAAGGAGTCGGTCGATCTCGCGGCGCGGTACGGCGATCCGCTGTTCTCGGCGAACGTCACCAACCCGATCGAGCCGTACGCCGAACTCATCCGTTACTACCGCGAGCGTTGGGAGTTCTACGGACACCACCCGGCGCAGGCGGTCGTCGGCGCCGGGACGGCCGGCTTCTACGCAGCCGCCACATCGCAAGAAGCACTGCGCGACTACGCGCCGGTGTTCGCCGGGCACCTGGCGATGTGCAAGCGGCTCGGCGTGGAGCCGGTGTTCCCGACGCTGGAGGACTTCGTGGAGCGCAGCTCGGCGCTGATCGGCAGCCCACAGCAGATCCTTGAGAAGGTGCACCGCTATCACGAGCAGTTCGGGCACACGGTCATGCATCTGCAAGCCGAACCGGCCGGGCTGACCGAGGCCCAGCACCGGGCCTCGCTGGAGCGGTTCCAGGCGGAGATCGCGCCGGTGCTGCGGCGGGCCATCCCGGATCCGCCGTGGGAGTGGGACGGGGCGAGGGCCGACAGCTTCCGCGCGGAACCCGTCGTCGTCCCGCCTGTCACCCGCGAGTCCCTGCGGCGCGCCCATCTCCAGCTCACCTCAGTCCCCGAAGGAACCTGACCATGGCCACCGCCAACACCCCGCTCGCCGTCCTGGACCTGGTGCCGATCAGCTCCGGCTCCACCGCGTCCCAGGCTCTGCGCAACAGCATCGACTTGGCGCGCCAGACGGAACGGTTCGGGTACGCGCGCTACTGGTTCGCCGAGCACCACCTCAACCCCGGGGTCGCCGGCACGTCCCCGGCGGTGGTGCTGGCGCTGACCGCCGCCGCGACGTCCACCATCCGGCTCGGCTCCGGCGCGGTCCTGCTCGGCCACCGCACGGCGCTGTCGACCGTTGAGGAGTTCGGGCTGCTCGACGCCCTGTACCCGGGCCGCTTCGACCTCGGGCTCGGCCGGTCCGGCGGCGGCCGGGCACCCGGCGGCGTCCGGGAGCCCGCGCTCGTTGGTGCCGCCCCGGCAGTCGTCAACGGCTACACGCCCAACGGATTGCGCATCCCTGCCCGCTTCGACTTCACGCCGCTGCTGAAGTCGCCGCGCTTCACACTTCACAAAACCCTGCTGCAGCAGCCGAACGCCGAGACTCCCGACTATGCCGACCAGATCGGCGACATCCTGGCGCTGCTCGCCGGCACCTACGTCGACGACAACGGCCAGGAGGCCCACGTGGTCCCCGGCGAGGGCGCGGAGCTGCAGGTGTGGATCCTCGGCAGCAGCGGCGGAGCCAGCGCCGAGGTGGCCGGGAGCAACGGGCTGCGCTTCGCGACCAACTACCACGTCAGCCCGGCGACCGTGCTGGAAGCGGCCGAGGGCTACCGCGCCGCGTTCAAGCCCTCGGACGAGCTCGATGCGCCGTATGTCAGCGTCTCGGCCGACGTGGTGGTCGCCGAGACCGAGGCCCACGCCCGGGAACTCGCCTCCGGTTACGGCGCCTGGGTACGCAGCATCCGCACCGCCGAGGGCGCGATTCCGTTCCCCACACCGCAGGAGGCGCGGACCTTCGCCTGGACCGACGCCGACCGGGAACTGGTCGCCGACCGCGTCGAGACCCAGTTCGTGGGTACCGCGGCCCAGGTGGCCGACCGGCTGGAGATCCTGCGCGACGCGGTGGGCGCCGACGAACTGATCGTCACCACCATCACCCACGACCACGCCGACCGCGTCGCCTCCTACCGGCTGCTCGCCGAGGAGTGGAACCGCCGGGCCTGAGCGGCCTCAGCCTCATTGGAGCCCTCTTGTGAATCAGTCCCCGCTGCTCGGCGAAGTCCGCTCCCCGAAGGAGCTGCGCCGGGTCTTCTCCGCCTTCCCGACCGGCGTGACCGCCGTGGCCGCCCTGATCGACGGCCGGCCGGTCGGCCTGGCGGCCAACTCCTTCACCACCGTGTCCTTGGACCCCGTCCTCGTCTCCGTCTGCGCGGATCTGAAATCGACGACGTGGCCCCTGCTGCGCACCAGCTCGCATCTGGGAATCAGCGTGCTGGGAGCGCAGCACGAGGAGGCGTGCCTGCGGCTGTCGTCCAAGACCGCCGACCGCTTCGCCACGCTGGAATACCGCTCCACCCCGGACGGCGCCTTGTTCGTGGAGGGCGCGAGCGCCTGGCTGGACTGCTCGATCAAGGACGTCTTCCCGGCCGGCGACCACGACATCATCCTGTTCCAGGTCCACGACCTCGACGACGACCCGTCGGTGGCGCCGCTGGTGTTCCACTCCAGCGGCTTGCGCGGACTGGCCGCCCCCTCCTAGCCCCCCGCCACGCCGGCCTTCCCCTGCGACGCCAGGGGCGAGCGGAGCCCAGACCATGAGCACAGGCCATGCCCACC
>JABFWL010000272.1 GCA_013362315.1 Catenulispora sp.
CGGAACTGGCGGAAGGCCCGCTCTGCCAGGAGATCCAGGCCCTCGCCCGCCGCGCCCGCCTGGACATCAGCGACTGCATGCCGGCCCACGGCGCCGCCGGCGAGCGGGCCGCGACGGACGCCGGCCCCGCGACGCCGCTCGGCCTGACCGCCCGCGAGCTCGAGGTCCTGGCGCTGGTGGCGCAGGGGCTGTCGAACCGGCAGATCGGCGAGCGGCTGTTCATCTCGACGAAGACCGCGAGCGTGCACGTGTCCAACATCCTCGCCAAACTGGGAGTTTCCGGCCGCGGCGAGGCCGCGGCGGTGGCGCATCGGCTGCGGGTTTTCGAGGACGCGTAAGCGACGCACAGCCAGGCGCATAAGCCGACGCATAAGCAGGCGGATAAACACCGGGCGGGCGTTTGCGGGCACGGGCGGCATTTCACCGATCCCTCATTCGGATGGATCGCCCCGCGCCGCTCCCGTGACGGGCCCGGATCCCGGTCCACACTGGGGTTTCGCGCCCGTCCCCTGCCGAGAGGCCGCCATGAAGTCACCGGTCATGCCCGCGATCGAGGAGCTGCTGCACGCGGCGTTCGACGCAGCGCCGCTGCCGGCGGTGCTCGCCGACGGCCCGGAACACCTGCTGGTGGCCGCGAACGAGGCCTGCGTGGCCGAGTTCGGGACGGTGCCGCTGCGGCTGCCGGTCGGGCAGGCGGTGCCGGAGCTGGCCGCCACCGGGCTGCCGGCCGCGCTGGACGAGGTGTACGACACCGGGCGGCCGGTGCTGCTGGAGGAGCGGCTGGTGCGCAGCCGGGGTGCCGACCGGTACTACTCGATCATGTGCGTGCCGGCCCGCGGCGGCGTCGCGGTGTTCTGCCGGGACCAGACCGAGCGGGTGCGGCGGGAGGAGGCGCTGGCCGAGGAGGAGGCGCGCAACCGGAACATGGCGGTGGCGCTGCAGCGCTCGCTGCTGCCGCAGCGCATCGTGCAGCCGGACGAGATCCGGCTGGCCGCCTGCTACCTGCCGGCCCTGGTGCGCTACGAGGACGCCGGGCTGGACGACGAGCCGGTGCTGGAGGTCGGCGGCGACTGGTACGACGCCATCCCGCTGGGCGCCGGCCGCACCGCCCTGGTGGTCGGCGGCGTGACGCCGGAGGCCGGCGGCGTGGGGGTGCGGGCGGCGGCGGTGATGGGGCGGCTGCGGGCGGCGGTGCGGGCGTACGCGTCGCAGAACCTGCCGCCGGGGGAGGTGATGTACCACCTGGACCGGCATGCCGTGGAGTTCGACGGGGAGCGCACCGGCACCGCGGTGGCCACCCTGGTGTACGCGGTCCACGACGCCGACACCGGCTCGCTGACCTACGCCAACGCCGGGCACCTGCCACCACTGCTGCGGCTGCCGGACGGCTACGTCGTAACGCTGGACGGGGCGTCCGGACCGGCCGTCGGCACCGGGGACTGGACCTGGCTGGAGGCCGCCGTGGCGGTCCCGCCGGGTTCGTACATGGCCTTCTACACCCAGGGCCTCTTAGAGCGCGGCACCGCTGACCTGCGCCGGGTGTTCGCCCGGGCGCCGGAGGAGGAGCCGCCCCGCCCCGGCGCCGGCCCGGTGGACCTGGTCCGCGACCACATCCTGGCTTCCATCGATCCACTGTCGGTGTCCAGCGGCAACCTGGACCCGAGCGGCGCCGTCCGCACCGACGACGTGGCCCTGCTGGTGGCGCACGCCCCGGTGTGGACCGGCGGCCGCGCCGCGCTGTTCCGCTCGGCCTCGATCGAGCTGGTCGGCGGCCCGGAGATCGCCGCCCACGCCCGCAGCTACACCGCCGGCGTCCTCACCACCTGGGGTCTGGCCGCGGACCTGACCGACACGGCGGTGCTGGCGGTCAGCGAACTGGTCGCCAACGCGGTGACCCACGGCACCGCGCCGGTGGTGCTGCGGCTGCGCCGGACCGACCGCCGGTTGATCATCGACGTCGCCGATCAGTCCGACCACCTGCCGCGCCGGAGGCTGGCGCGGGAGACGGACGAGGATGGGCGCGGGATCAGCATCATCGCGGCGGTGGCGGCGGCTTGGGGGGCGCGGCCGTTGCCGGAGGGGAAGGCAGTGTGGTGCGAGTTCGAGTTTTGAGGCCTTACCACCCCGGACTCCACCACCTACCGCCGCTCCAGCCGGTACACCAACTTCAACCCCGACCACGTCGCGTCAATAGCCGCGACCTTCACGTCCACCAAGCCGATCGGCAGCGCCAACGCCTCCGACCGCACCACTGCCTCCCCCACATCCGTCTTGACCTTCGACGCCTTCTTCGGCCAACACACCCACAACGCGCCGTTCTTCACCAACCGCCCCGGCAGCGTCTCGTAAGACTCCTCTAAGGCCGCCCGATCTGGAACAAAAGCCAGGATCACGTCATACTCGTGATCACCGGCCCGCCGATCCACCGTCACCTCCTCCGGAAGCGGCTGCGGGTCGAACTCTTCGGGCGCGTTGTGGAGCAGCACGCGATGCCCAGCCTTGATGCCGAGCTTCTTGGGCAGGGGAGTACCTGAGTAGCCGGCTGCTCCCGGTGTCTGGTCCGCGGTGGTCACACCGGCAACAGTAAACGGCGGGGCCGACTCGCCCTGGCAGCAAAGAGGTGGCGGCCGATGAGCCCCGGTGTGCCCGACGTCCTGGTCGTCGACGACGACACCACCGTCGCCGAAGTCGTCTCCGCCTACCTCAGCCGCGCCGGCTACACCGTGCGGCACGCGGCCGACGGCCCCGGCGCCGTCGCCGCCGCGGCCGAGCGGCTGCCGGATCTGCTGATCCTCGACCTCATGCTGCCCGGCTTCGACGGCTACGAAGTCCACCGGCGCGTGAAGGCCCTCGGCGAGGTCCCCGTCATCATGCTCACGGCCCTCGGCGACGAGGGCGACCGCATCCTCGGCCTCCAGATCGGCGCCGACGACTACGTCACCAAGCCCTTCTCTCCCCGCGAACTGGTGCTGCGCGCCGCAAGTGTCCTGCGCCGCTCAGCCAGCGCCACCACTTCCACCACAACCTCCGCCGCCACTACCACCCCGCACCCCGAGGACAACCCCCTTTCCCTAGGCCCGATCCGCCTAGACCTCACCGCCCACAAAGCCACCCTCCACGGCGCCGCCCTCGCCCTCACCGGCCGGGAATTCGACCTCCTGGCCTTCCTCATGGCGCATCCCAACCAGGCGTTCACCCGCTCCGAGCTGATGCAGCAAGTCTGGGGCTGGACCTTCGGCGACCAGTCCACGGTCACCGTCCACGTCCGCCGCCTCCGCGAGAAGATCGAGCCCGATCCCGCCTCCCCGACCTATCTGACGACGGTATGGGGAGTCGGCTACAGACTCGAAACGCCAGACTCCACCGATGCGTGACCAACTCCTCGTCGTCGCCATGGGCGCCGCCTCAGCAACCGGTGCCTCCCTCCTCGGCTGGGTCACGCTCCGCGCGCTCCGCGGACGCTCCGTCCAGACCGCACTGTTCGCCTCCGCTGCCACCGGAGCCCTAGCTGTCGTCGCCGGCATCACCATCGCCTCCCGCGCGATGTTCTTGTCCTCCCACGACGCCGGCGTATCCCTGATCGTCTCCCTCTCCGGCGCGGCAGTGACCCTGCTCCTCGTGTTCCTGCTCGGCCGAGGCCTGGCCCGCGACAGCCGGACTCTTCGCGTCGCACTCCAATCCTTGAGCGGCGAGGAGTCCGCAGACCCCGAAACCCGCACCCGCACCCTCCAGACCGCCGAGCTCTCCCGCCTGGCCCGCGACCTCCAAACCACCCGCGCCAAGCTCAGCGAATCGCGAAGCCGGGAGCGCGCCCTGGAACAGTCCCGTCGCGACCTGGTGGCCTGGGTCTCCCACGACCTGCGCACCCCGCTCGCCGGTCTGCGCGCCATGGCCGAGGCACTGGAAGACGGCGTCGCACCCGACCCCGCCCGCTACTACACGCAAATGCGCCACGCCACCGACCGCTTGGCCGACATGGTGGACGACCTCTTCGAACTCTCGCGGATCCACGCCGGCACGCTGCGCCTCGTCGTCGAGCCGGTGCCACTGGCCGACCTCGTCGACGGCGTGCTCGCCGAAGCCACACCGCTTGCCCGAGCACGTGGCATCGATCTCTCGGCGAAGGTGACGACCCCGACGCCGACGATCCAGGGCGACATCAGACAGCTGTCTCGCGCTCTGTCCAACCTCGTTGTGAACGCGATCCGCTACTCCACGCAGCCGGGAACCGTGACCGTCGAAGCCACCGTCGATTCCTCCGCGCGCCCGGAAGCGACGTTCTCGGTGACCGACACCTGCGGCGGCATCCCTGAGGCCGATCTTCCCCACGTCTTCGACGTCGGCTGGCGCGGTACCGCCGCTCGCACCCCGCCGCGCGCCCTTCCCCGCGCCGATTCCGGAACCGGCACTGACACCGCTTCCGACGCCGACACCGCCTCCGGCGCGGGACTCGGCCTGGCCATCGTCCGCGGCATCGCCGAAGCGCACTCTGGCACCGTCACCGTCGCCAACGTCCTCGGTGGCTGTCGCTTCGGTCTCCACATCCCGGTGTCTCGTCTAGACGAAACGGACTAGATTTCTACGATCCTCGGGGGGCGTAACCCTGATTCCTCTGTATTGCGTCTAGGTTGGGCGAGACCTTTACGGGAGGGAATTGTCATGAACCGCATCCGCTTGGCCGCTACCGCCGTCGCCGCATCCTCACTGGGTTCGCTGGGACTGGCCGGGGTCGGAGCGGCCGGCGCGCATGCCGCCGGCACCTCGAACACCCCGAACACCGCCTACAGCGGCAAGGGCTTCGACGTCTGCAAAGCCCCCAGCGACGCGCAGATGGACGACTGGTACGCGCATTCGCCGTACCGCGGCGTGGGCGTCTACATCGGCGGATCCGGCTACCTGTGCAAGACCGCGGACTCGCCGTCCGGCGGCTACACCGCCGAGTGGGTGCAGCACCAGGCCGCGACCGGCTGGGGGATGTGGGCGATCTACGCCGGCAAGCAGGGCCCCGACCTGATCGCGGCGGGTGCGGACCCGGTCGCGCTGGGCGCCGCGGACGCCGCCGACGCCGTCAAGCAGCTGCAGACGCTCGGTTTCGCCGGCGACACGACGGTCTTCGTGGACATCGAGCCCTACCACGAGGCCGCGACCGCGCAGGCCGTGAACACCTACCTGAAGAGTTTCGCCGCCGCCCTGGGGCAGAGCAACGGAGCGAACGGCACGCACTTCAAGCTCGGCGTCTACGGCACCTCCAGCAACCCGAAGACCGACCACAGCCTGATCGGTGACGTCGCCGCCGACCCGGCGCTGAGCACCCAGGTCGCCGCCGTCGACATCGCCGGTTACACCGCGGACCAGGCGAACTTCAACGCCACCACGAACGACCCGTACGTGGCGCCGTCGCTGTGGGCCAAGCACCAGCGGATCCACCAGTACATGGCGCAGGTGACACGCACCTTCGGCGCCACGACCCTGGTCGTCGACGAGGACCAGGTGGACCTGGCGCCGACGACGCACGTGGACGTCGACCCCACTGCGCAGCACGCGGTGCGCTGGGCCGGCAACGACCGGATCGGCACGGCGGTCGCCGTCTCGCAGCACCTGTGGCCGAAGACGACGGGCAACCCGCAGGACTACTACGCACCCGGCGACAAGCGCCCGCTGGCCAAGACCGCCGTGCTGTCCCGGTCCGACAAGTTCTACGACGCCCTGGGCGGCTCGGCGCTCGCCGCGCACCTCGGCGGGCCGCTGCTGCTCAGCTCCACCGCGGCGCTGGACTCGGCGACGGCCGACGAGCTGACGCGTGCTCTCGCGCCGGGCTCGACGGTGTATCTGCTCGGCGGAGAGCAGGCGCTGAGCAAGGGCGTCGAGACGGCGGTGCAGAAGCTGGGCTTCAAGACCCAGCGCGAGGCCGGCGCCGACCGGTACACCACCGCGACGATGGTGGCCGGGCTCATGGCCGCCGACATGCGGGACGCCAACGGCAAGCCGGCGGTGCAGCGGGTGCTGCTCGCGACCGCGCAGAACTACCCGGACGCGCTGGCGGCGGGCACGGCGGCGGGCGCCACCCCGGGCACCGTGCTGGTGCTGACGAACGACGCCGACATGCCGGCGCAGACGGCCGCGTTCGTGAAGACGTGGGCGGGGACCGCGGCGGGCGCGAACGTCTACCCGGTGGGCGGCCAGGCGGACAAGGCGGCCAGGAAGCTGGGCTCGGCGGTACCGGCCGGGAACCTGAAGCTGAACAAGCTGGTCGGCGGTGACCGGTACGCCACGGCCGCGATGGTCGCGCGGGAGTTCTTCGGGTCGACGGGGACGCCGCACGTCTACGGGCTGGCGACCGGCGGCTTCTGGGCGGACGCGCTGTCCGGCGGCGCGGCGATGGGGACTTTGGACGGGCCGCTGCTGCTGACGGACACGAAATCCCTGCCCGGAGCGACCCAGAGCCTCCTGGGGGACGAGGCCAACGGCGGCGGATCGGTGGACCTCGGCGTGGTGTTCGGCGGGACGGCGGCGGTCTCCGGCGGAGTGTTCGACCGGTTGTGACACTCCGGTTGGTGACTCAGTACTCTGGGACGCCTTGGCTGGCGACTTAGCTCCTTGCGACGCTTCAGCTGGCGACGTAGCGTCCTGCGATGCTTCAGCCGATGACGTAGAACCTTGCGACGCTTCAGCGCGTGATGCCGCGCTGGAGCGTCGCTACAACCCCACCGCAGACCCCGATCCGGCCTCGGCTCCGGTCCACAGCTTCCTGTCCTCCTGGTCGAGCGAGGAGTCCGCAAGCTGGCGCAGCATGCTCAGCAACTCCGCATGCTGCTCCGGCGACCAGCCGTCCAGCTGCTCGGTCAGGATCGCACGGCGCGCCCCGCACAGCGCGTCCACCGCCGCCTCCCCGGCCTCGGTCATGACCAGGGTCTGGTGCGGCGGTGAGCCCTCCAGGACCGCGCGGCCGGAGGCGACGAGCGCGTCCAGGTGCGGCCGGATCTCCGCCATCGGGAGCTTCAGGAGACCGGGGATGTCCTCGACGCGGCTCGGGCCGTACTGCTTGAGGCGGAAGAGCCCGTACGCTTCCGGGACCGTGATGTCGATACCGGACTTGGCGATGGTCTGGGCGTAGCGCTCCCTGACGTTCTGCCGGCTCGACAGCCGTGTCAGGGCGCGCTCAAGCTCGTCGATCGACGAGCGCTGGGTCGGGCCGGTCGCCGCCTCGGCCGCACCGGTGCCGCGGGTCGTGGTGCGCAGCGGCACCTCGCGCAGGAACAGCGACAGCAGGAACGCCAGCGCGCACAACGGGATCGCGTAGATGAAGACGTAGTGCAGCGCGTGCGCGTAGGTGTGCAGGAACGGCTGGGTGACGTCCTTCGGGTACTGCTTGATGAGCTTCGGATCCTCGACCGCTTTCTGGAACGGGAAGTTCGGGTTGACCTTCCCGCCGGCCACCGCGTCCCTCAGCTCGGCCGTCAGCTTGTTGTTGAAGATGGTGCCGAACAGGGAGGCGCCGAACGCGCCGCCGATCGAGCGGAAGAAGGTGACCGCGCTCGTAGCGGTGCCGAGCTCCTCGTACTCCACGTTGTTCTGCACCGCGACGATCAGCACCTGCATCACCAGGCCCAGGCCGAGGCCGAAGACCAGCATCGCCATCGCGTTGTAGAACGTCGAGGAGGTGTCGCTCATCCGGGAGAGCATCCACGCGCCGACCGTCATCACCGCCGTGCCGCAGATCGGGAAGATCTTGTAGCGGCCGGTCTTGCTGATCAGCTGTCCGGAGCCGATCGAGGCGATCAGCACGCCGGCCATCAGCGGCAGCAGCTGCAGGCCCGACGCGGTGGGTGTGGCGCCGTGCACGATCTGCTGGTACAGCGGCAGGAACGTCAGACTCCCGAACATGCACAGCCCGACCACGAAGCCGATGGTGCTGCACATGGCGAACACCGAGTTCTTGAACAGGTGCAGGGGCAGCACCGGCTCCTTGGCGTGTTTCTCCGCGAAGTACCAGGCGATCAGCAGTACCACCGCCAGCGCCGAGCACAGGTACACCTCCCAGGAGTTCCAGGCCCAGGTGCTGCCGCCGAAGCTGGTGATCAGGATCAGGCTGCTGGCGGCGGCGGCGATGAGGAAGGTGCCCAGGTAGTCGATGACCGGCTTGCGGTGCGGGGTGTGGGTGCGCAGCCCGATCGCCACGACCACCAGCGCCACCGCGCCCACCGGCAGGTTGACGTAGAACACCCAGCGCCAGCTCAGGTGATCCACGAAGAACCCGCCGATCAGCGGGCCGATGACGCTGGCCACACCGAACACCGCGCCGATCACGCCCTGGTACTTGCCGCGGTCGCGGGGCGGCACCACGTCGGCGATCAGCGCCATCGACAGCACCATCAGGCCGCCGCCGCCGATGCCCTGCAGCCCGCGGCTGGCGATCAGCTCGCCCATGTTCTGCGCCATACCGCACAGCGCCGAGCCGATCAGGAAGATGATGATCGCGATCTGGAAGACCCGCTTGCGTCCGAACTGGTCGCCTAGCTTGCCCCACAACGGCGTCAGCGCCGTGGACGCCAGCAGATACGAGGTCACCACCCAGGAGATGTGGTTGGCCCCGCCGAGGTCGGAGACGATGGTCGGCAGCGCGGTGGAGACGATGGTCTGGTCCAGCGCGGCGAGCAGCATGCCCAGCATGACCCCGGCGAAGACCAGGGCGACCTCGTTGCGCGGACTGCCCGGCCCGGACTGGCCGGCCTGGCCCGCCCGGCCGGCGGAGCCCCCGGGACCGGCTGCTGTCGACGCGTCGCTCACCGCACCAGCTCACCACGGTTCCGGGGGCGCCGCTGGCGGGTGGTGCGTCGAACGGGTGAGCCTGATCCGGACCGCGCATCCCTTGCCGGAAACCGGTGTTCGTCTGACTATCGAGGACCAATTCCTGAGGGTGCCGCAGCCCGGATCTCCCGGATCCAGTGGACCTAGTGGAACGGCACCGCGCTGTACTGCCGCAGCTTGTCCAGCCGGTGCTCGGAGTCGATGCGGCGGACCGTGCCCGACTTCGACCGCATGACCAGGGACTGGGTGGTCGCGCCGCCGCCGGTGTAGTGCACCCCGCGGACCAGTTCGCCGTCGGTGACGCCGGTGATCGCCACGAAGCAGTTCTCGCCGGAGACCAGGTCGTCGGTGAGCAGCACCCGGTCCAGGTCGTGCCCGGCGTCCAGGGCCTTCTGGCGCTCGGCCTCGTCCTTGGGCCACAGCCGGCCCTGGATCACGCCGCCCAGGCACTTGATGGCGCAGGCCGCGATGATGCCCTCCGGGGTGCCGCCGATGCCCAGCAGCAGGTCCACGCCGGTGCCGGCGCGGGCGGCCATGATGGCGCCGGCGACGTCGCCGTCGGAGATGAACTTGATGCGGGCGCCGGACCGGCGGATCTCGGCCACCATGTCGTCGTGCCGGGGCCGGTCCAGCACCACCACGGTCACGTCGCCCGGCTCGCGGCGCTTGGCCCGGGCCACGGCGCGGATGTTCTCGGCCACCGGCGCGGTGATGTCCACCACGTCGGCCGCCTCCGGCCCGGTGACCAGCTTCTCCATGTAGAACACGGCGGAGGGGTCGTACATGCTGTGCCGGTCGGCGACCGCGATCACGGCCAGCGCGTTGGGCATGCCCTTGCCGGTCAGCGTGGTGCCGTCGATCGGGTCCACGGCCACGTCGCACTCCGGGCCGGAGCCGTCGCCGACCTCCTCGCCGTTGAACAGCATCGGCGCGTGGTCCTTCTCGCCTTCGCCGATCACCACCACGCCACGCATCGACACGGTGTTGATCAGCTTGCGCATGGCGTTGACGGCGGCGCCGTCGGCGGCCATCTTGTCGCCCTTGCCGACCCACCGGCCGGCGGCCATCGCCGCCGCCTCGGTGACCCGGGCCAGCTCGAGGGCGAGGTTGCGGTCGGGCGCTTCGGGGGTCTGGGCGGCTGCGGGGTCGTTCGCCTGCGGGACTGCGGCGTTCATGAGTAAAAAGCTCCTCGAGGAGGGTAATCCGCGTCATCGCGGTTCACGAGGGGTTGACGAGGGAGATCGTATCGAGGAGGGGTTCGGGCCGATACCGCTGAGGGGCCCATGTCCGGCCTCACCGGGGCGGATGCGACCATATGTCCATGGCGCGCCCTGGTTCCAAATCCACCACAGCCCCGCTCAAGAGGACTGTCCGGGACATGATCCTGTCGATGGCCGTGATCTCCCTGCCGATCGTGGCGATCGTCAAGTGGTTCCCGCACGACACCAAGAAGCCGCAGGACGCCGTCCAGACGGTCGACTACCAGATCCCGCTCGACCAGGCGCGGCGTGATCCCGACCTGCCGTTCACGGCGCTGGGGCCGGCGAGCCTGCCGGCCGGCTGGCGCGCCACTTCCGTGCACGCCGACCTCACGCCGGGCGAGCCGCTGCGCTGGGAGCTCGGCTTCCTCACTCCGGATCAGCAGTACGTGGCGCTGGACCAGGTCAGCGGCGGGCGCGGGGTGAACGGGATCCTCGGGCAGCAGGCGCCGGATCCGGCGCCGGTGGCCGGCGCCGCCGGCAAGGTCAGCGCCGGCGGGTTCGAGTGGCAGGTGTACGTCTCCGGCGACGGCAAGCGGCACGCGCTGGTGCGCAGCGTCGCTCCGACCGGGACCGGGACCGGGGCGGCTGCGGCCGCAGGGCCGGTGGGGGTGGTGGTCTCCGGCACGGTTGGTGTGCCGGAGTTGGCGGAGTTCGCCGGACAGCTGAAGTAGCTGCTGGGGGTTCGGGGATTCCGGTGGGTTCGGGCCCGGGGTTCCGGCCCGAGGTCGGATCAGCCCTCGTCGCCGTTGCTGTTTCCGTTCCCGCTGCCGTTTCCCGCGCCGATCGCCGCGTCCAGCCGGGCCCGGGCGCCGTCCAGCTTCGCCTGGCAGTGCTTCGCCAGCGCCTCGCCGCGCTCCCACGCCGCCAGCGACTCCTCCAGCGTCAGCCCGCCGGTCTCCAGGCGGCGGACGACGTCCATCAGCTCGTCCCGTGCTTGCTCGTAGCCGAGGTGGGACAGGTCGGGCGTCTCGCTCGGTGTGCTGGTCGTCTCGTTCGCCATGGGGAAAGGATAGTTTCCGGCTGTGACTGCTGAAGCGACTGCGCGCCGGGCGGTGCCCGGCGACGAAAAAGAGATACTGCGGCTGCGCCACCAGATGGCGCGCGACGTGTTCGGCATCGAGCCGCCGGCGGCCGACGAGGCCAGCCACGTCGCGGCCCTGAAGCTGGTGCGGACGTGGCTGGAAGCCGGGGACGGCGCGGGCACTGTTTTCTTTGTTGTGGACGCGCCGGATGCGGAAGGACTTGCGGCCAGCGCCATCGGGGCGGTGGATCAGCGGCTTCCCAACTCTCGCAACCCCTCGGGCTTGAGCGGCTACGTATACGGCGTCTGCACCGACGATCGCTATAGGCGCCGCGGCTACTCGCGCCTTGTGATGCGCGCACTGCTCGACTGGTACACCGCACAGGGCATCCCACGTGTAGAACTCCACGCCAGCGCATACGGGGATGCCCTCTATAGGGAGCTCGGCTTTACCGAGCCTATGGGTGTCGCTCTTACTCGGTGGGCTCAGTAACGACTGCCGACACTGTCGCTGCGAGCCGCCCGGAAGCGAGGCGGATGTCCAAGGCATCTCCCTCGCCGATCTCCTCGGCGGCCCGCACGGCATGTCCGGAAGGCCCCAACACGATCGAGTAACCGCGCTCCAGGGTGGCCATCGGCGACAGCGCCCGCACCCGCGCCAGGGTGTGGCCCAGGTCGTCGGCGGCCCGGTCCAGGCGGTGGCCGACGGTGGCGCGGGCCCGCCGGGTCAGCTCCTCCAGGTCGTTCCGCCGGCCGTCGATCATCGAGTACGGGGACGCCAGCACCGGCCGCTGCCGGAACGCCGACAGGCCCAGGGCCTCGCGTTCCAGTATCCGTGCCACGCATCGCCACGCGTTGCGCCGGAGCTCGGCGACGCGGTCCATCTCCTCGGCGACGTCCGGGACGACCCGCTTGGCGGCGTCCGTGGGAGTGGATGCGCGGAAGTCGGCGACCAGATCCAGGATCGGCGAGTCAGGCTCGTGGCCGATAGCGGAGACGACAGGCGTCTCGCACTCGGAGACCGCTCTAATAAGGGACTCGTCGGAGAACGGCAGCAGGTCCTCTACAGAGCCTCCGCCGCGCGCAATGATGATGACGTCCACTTCGGGATCGGCATCCAGCTGCGCCAGGGCGGGCAGGATCTGCGGAACCGCCTTGGGGCCCTGTACATCGGTGTTCACGACCCGGAACTGCACGCCTGGCCATCGCCGACGGGCATTCTCGAGGACGTCACGTTCGGCGGCTGAAGCGCGGCCGGTGATAAGGCCCACACAGCGTGGGAGGAAGGGAAGCGGCTTCTTTCTCTGGGGAGCGAACAGGCCCTCGGCGCCAAGTTTCGCCTTAAGCATCTCCAGTCGTGCAAGAAGCTCCCCGAGCCCTACCTGGCGGATCTCCTCGGCACGGATAGAGAACGTAGAGCGCGGGACGTAGAAGTCCGGCTTCCCATAGACGACTACGCGTGCGCCCTCCGTAAGAGGCGGCACAACCGTGTCGAACACCCGACGGAACGTAGTGACCTGCATCGAGACGTCTGCAGAGGGATCCCGAAGTACGAGATAGACCATCTGGGAGCCGGGCCGCTTGTTGATCTGCGCGAGCTGCCCCTCGACCCAGATCGTCCCCAGCTTGGCGATCCACCCGCCCACGGCTTCGGACACCTGGCGGACTGGGATCGGCTGCTCGGCCGAGGATTGCATAGCCATGGAGAGGAGCCTAGCCATCGGTGGGGACGTTCTTGTCATGGCGAACTTGTGGAGACGGACGTCCTAGGCGGAGGGAGCGCTGAGCGGCGCCTACCATGGAGACCATGAACGCCTCCGCACCCGAAGCCCGCCGCGTCCTCCTCGCCGCACCTCGCGGCTACTGCGCCGGAGTGGACCGCGCCGTCGTCACGGTGGAGAAGGCGCTGGAGCTCTACGGGGCGCCGGTGTACGTCCGCAAGGAGATCGTGCACAACAAGCACGTCGTGCAGACGCTGCAGGACCGCGGCGCGATCTTCGTCGAGGAGACCAGCGAGGTGCCCGAGGGCGCGACCGTGGTGTTCTCCGCCCACGGCGTGGCGCCGATCGTGCACGACGAGGCGGCCGCGCGCAGTCTGAAGACCATCGACGCCACCTGCCCGCTGGTCACCAAGGTGCACAAGGAGGCCGTGCGCTTCGCCGAGCAGGACTACGACATCCTGCTCATCGGCCACGAGGGCCACGAGGAGGTCGTCGGCACCACCGGCGAGGCGCCGGAGCACATCGTCCTGGTCGACGGCCCCGACGCGGTGGCCGGCGTCGAGGTCCGCGACCCGGCGAAGGTGGCCTGGCTGTCCCAGACCACCCTGTCGGTGGACGAGACCACCGAGACCGTCGACCGCCTGCGGGCCCGCTTCCCCCTGCTGCTGGACCCCCCGTCAGACGACATCTGCTACGCCACCCAGAACCGCCAGACCGCGGTCAAGCGCATCGCCGCCGACTCCGACCTGGTCATCGTGGTCGGCTCCAAGAACTCCTCCAACTCAGTACGCCTGGTCGAAGTGGCTCTGGAATCCGGCGCCACCGCCGCCCACCTGGTCGACTACGCCTCCGAGATCAGCGAAGACTGGCTCGACGGCGTCACCACCGTCGGCGTAACCTCCGGCGCCTCAGTACCAGAGGACCTGGTCGACGGCGTGCTGACCTGGCTCGCCGAGCACGGCTACGGCACCGTCGAGGTGGTCCGCTCGGCAGAGGAGAAGCTGCTGTTCGCCCTGCCGCCGGAGCTGCGCAAGGACATGCGAGACGCGGGCGAGGTCGTGCATAACGCTGGTTAGAGCGGGCCAGTGCCGGTCGGGATGCTGTCTGGCGGGACGCTGTCGGACCGAGCCTTGGGCCGACCGGGTGGAACCCGCACAGTGCAACACGCCGATATCGCTTCGTAGCGACAATAAGGAGTCGTCGGGAGCACGGGCAGCCCGGTGCGGACAGGCAGGTCAGAGGATCGGCGTCGGTCCGACCGCCGCACCTCCCTCGCATCGGCGGCGCCAGCGCGGTCAGGAGGTCGGTCCCGCTCCGGGCGCCGTGGCCCGCATCGGCGCCAGCAGCGTCTGTCCGCGCCGGGGTCCCGGGCTCGGGAACGGCGGCCGTCGGCAGCTGCGGCAGCAGGGTGACCGCTCGCCGGTGTCCTCGAACACCCAGGTGCGGTGCCGGCGGCCGAGTGCTGCGCCGCGCCGCTCCTCTAGGGCCAGCGGGCGGGACAGCTGTGCGGCGATCCAGTCCGCGGCGTGCCGGGCCAGGTCCTCCGGGGCCGCGCCCGGGTCGTGCACGTTGATGTAGCCCGGCGCGGCGGGCGTGTAGTCGTCCCAGATCACGCAGTCGTCGCCCCAGTAGCCGCCGAACTCGCCGGGTGACGTCCGCAGCTGGAGGCCGAACGGGTCCGTCTCCGGGACGGTCAGTAGCGCCAGCACCGAGGGGCCGGTCAGGGCCAGCGCCCAGGAGTCGAAGGCGATGACGCCGAGCGGATTCCACGCCGGTGCGGCGCGCCGCAGGCCGGCGAGGAACCGGCGGCCGTAGTCGTCCAGCGGGAAGCGTCCGCCGGAGTCGATCTCGAACCAGATCTCGCCGTACATGGCGTCCGCTCTATCGGCTATCGGCCGTCGGGCATCGCCGGGGCCCGCCGCGCGTCCCGGCCCAGCGCGCCGCGATCAGCGCCGCGGCCAGGCCGGTCCCGAGGAACAGCGGCCGCGGCTTGAGCGCGAGTAGCGTGCCGAGCGAGGCGAGGTGGTTCAGGACGCCGGGGCCGGCGTCCAGTACGCCGCACTCCACGGCGGCCAGCAGCCCGGCGCAGTAAGCCAGCGGCGGCACGATCACCCCGGCCAGCAGGTCGCGGCGGCGCACCAGGGTCGCGGCGTGGAACGCGGCGGCCACGAACACCAGGCCGAAGATCCAGTGCACGCCGCCGGTGATCAGCACGTCGAGGCCTGCGCCGAGCACGGTCGGGACGGTGACGGCCAGCAGCACGCCCCACGCGGTCAGCGCCTGGCGTCGCCGCGGCCGGGGCGCGGCCGCGCTGCCGACGCCGACGCCGGTGCGGCTCAGCCCCGGTCCGAGGTGCCCTGGTCCGGAGTGCCCTGGTCCGGGGTGCTGGCGGCCGGTTCCCGGCGCGACGCCGGCCCGGGGCGCGGGCGGCAGGGGTGCGGTGGTCCGAGGAGCAGGGTCGCGGGGCGGTGCGCCGGCCCGGGCACCGGTTCGTGCGGCGGGTCGAGCGGCGCTGGTGGAGCGGAAGTCCAGAGGGGCGGCCATGCGCTCCCTGCGCAGGGCGTCGCGTTCGCGGCGGCTCCGGGCCTCTTGATCGGGAACTGCCGCGATCCGGTCGGCCGGGCGCGGGGCGAGGCGGCTGGCTCCGTGGTTCACGAACCCGAACCTACGATGCGATCGGACGCATTTCGGGTAGCGAAACGCCGCCGGGCGGGACAGGCTCGATCCGCCGGTTCCGGCCAGCTCGGTCCGCCAGGCCGGATCGGCTCGGTCGCTCAGTTCACCAGTCGCGCAGGCTGAGTCCGCCAGTCCAGCCCGCAAGTCCGCCAGTCCACGGGCTCAGTCCGCCAGCGCCCGCGTCTGAATCTCCACCTGCGCCGGCACCGTCAGCTCGTCCTCCACCAAGCCCAGCTCGTTGAGCCGGCGCGCGGTGACCAGCACGCGGTTCTCCAGCGAGCCCACCGACTGGTTGTAGGCGGCCACCGCGGAGTTCAGTCCGCGGCCGACCCGGTCCAGGTGGCCGCTCATGGTGTTCAGCCGCGAGTACAGCTCGCGTCCCAGCTCGAACACCTGGCGCGCGTTCGCCGCCAGAGCGTCCTGAGTCCAGGCGTAGGCGACGGTGCGCAGTAGGGCGATCAGCGTGGTCGGCGTGGCGATCACCACTCGGCGTGCGGCGGCGTGCTCCAGCAGCTCCGGGTCGATATCCACAGCCTGTGAAAGAAAAGCTTCGCCCGGGACGAACAGCACCACGAACTCCGGGGTCGGCCGGCCGCTGGCGCCTAGCGCGCGCCAGTAGGCCTTGGACGCCAGCTGGTCGACGTGGCTGCGCAGGTGCTTCGCGTGCGCGGCCAACGCCTGCTGCCGGGTGGCCTCGTCGGTGGCCTCGGCGGCGTCCAGGTAGGCGGCCAGCGGGGTCTTGGCGTCTACGACCACGTACTTGTCGCCGGCCAGGCGCACCACCAGGTCCGGGCGCAGCTGGCCTTCGCCGCCGGTCGCGCCGTTCGATCCGGGGAGCACGGTCTGCGTCTGGAAGTCGCAGCGGTCGACCATGCCGGCCAGCTCCACCGCCCGGCGCAGGTGCATCTCGCCCCACTGGCCGCGTACCTCGGGCCGGCGTAGCGCGGTGACCAGGGCGGCGGTCTGGCTGCCGAGGGCGCCGGCGGCCTGCCGCACGTCGTCGATCTGCCGGGCCAGCGCGGCCTGCGAGGCGGCCCGGCCCTGCTCGATCTCCCGCAGCCGGTCGTCGAGCCGGGACAGCGACTCGTTGATCGGCCGGCCGGCCGCGTCGAACTGCGCCCCGGCCAGCGCCAGCAGCCGGTCGGCCGAGCCGTCCAGCGCCTGCCCGTCGGCCGCCAGCCGCCGCGACCGCTCCCACAGCACGCCGATCAGCGTGCCGATCGCGATCCCGATCACCAGCAGCAGCACAGGCATCATGAGTCAATAGTGTCCCCTGCGGCCCGCCGGTTCGCTCTGTCGGCACCGGGATCAGCCAGATATGTCGATCACCTAGGCCAGATCTTTGGCGGGAACGCAGAAGGAGCCGAGCCTAACCGGCTCGACTCCCCTGGCCTGCATACTCGGCAGGCGATTTAA
>JABFWL010000539.1 GCA_013362315.1 Catenulispora sp.
GTGGTGGCGGTGGGCGCCGGGGCGGCGGTGATGGGCGGCGGATCCGGCTCGCCGGCGTCGGCCGGGGGCAGCCCGACGGCCACGGAGAGCTACAGTTCCGCCAAGATCCCGCCGTTCCCGGGGATGCCGCCCGGGACGTCGGGGACGCAGAACTGCCCGGCGCCAGGAGGCGGCAACACCGACGAGTTCTGCCGGCTGTTCTTGGAGGAGCAGCAGTTCGACGCCGCCTTCGCGAAGGCCTCGGTGCCGTACATCCAGGCGGCGCTGCCGGCCGGGTTCCACGCGACGGCGACCAGCACTCACGTGGTGCTCCTCACCGGACCCGATGGGAAGACGAACTACCTGTTCCCCTCGGTCACCGCGGCCAGCACCTTGGACGGCCACATGCCGAGCTGCGGGAACCCGCCCGGCGCGGGGTGCGTGCAGACGAGCACGGCGGGCGGCGACGTCGTGGTGGCCGGCGAGCCGTCGGCCGGCCAGAGCGCCGGATTCGTCAAGGACGGCCTGAAGGATCCCCGGATCACGATCAATGTGGGCACCGCCGTCAGCGGGTCGATCAACGGGGTCCCGGCGCCCACCTCGGCCACCGCGCTGCTGACCAACCAGCAGCTGGCGGCGGTGGTCGGCAACCCGGCGTTCATCGGGTTCTCGAAGGAGCAGTACGCGCACCTGGAGGACATCGTCAGGCGGCTGCAGAAGCTCTCGCCGCCGAGCGCCTCGGAGTCGGGTAGCTGGACGCCGCCCTCCGGCGGGTCGTCCACCTCGGAATCGTGGTCATCGCCGACCGGCGCCTCCAGCTCGATCCCGGGGGTTCCGCTGGGCTCGGCGACTGGCAGCGGACGCTGATCTGGCGGACCATGCTGAACTGCTGAACTGCTGAACCGCTGAACCGCTGAACCGCTGAACCGCCCTGGGATGCCGGCCCCCTGTCTGGCGTCCCGGGGCTCACGCGTGGGCGGTAAGGCCACGCGTCACCGGCCACAAGCACCGGCCACGCGTACGGGCCACGCCTCAGGAGAAGACCACAGTCCGCTTTCCGTTGAGCAGCACCCGGTGCTCAGCGTGCCACTTCACCGCGCGCGCCAGCACCTGGCACTCCACGTCCCGGCCGACGGCCACCAGCTGGTCCGGCGTCACGCCGTGCCCGACCCGGGCCACCTCCTGCTCGATGATCGGCCCCTCGTCCAGGTCGGCCGTCACGTAGTGCGCGGTGGCACCGATCAGCTTCACACCCCGGGCATGCGCCTGGTGGTACGGCTTCGCGCCCTTGAAGCTCGGCAGGAAGGAGTGGTGGATGTTGATCATCCGGCCCTCCAACGCCTTGCAGACATCGTCGCTGAGCACCTGCATGTAGCGGGCGAGAACGACCAGCTCCACATCCCGCGCCTGGACCAGCTCCAAGAGCGCGGCCTCAGCCCTTGCCTTGGCATCGGTATCGCCGGCGGCCACCGGCAGATGCACGAAGTCCACGCCATAGGAGCCGGTCAGTTCCTCGAAGTCGCGATGGTTGGACACCACGGCCGCGACCCGTACCGGCAGCGCCCCGGTAGAGGCGCGGAACAGCAGGTCGTTAAGGCAGTGCCCGAACTTGCTGACCATCAGCACGACCGGCATCCGCTCCTCGGCGTCATGGAAGCGCCAGGTCATCCGGAAGGTCGCGCCGACCGCCTGGAAGCTGCTGTTCAGCTGCTCCAGAGTCACTTCGTCGTGGACCCGGCTGAAGCTGACGCGCATGAAGAACAAGCCGCTGTCGGGGTCGCCGTACTGCTGGCTGTCCAGGATCGTGCACCCCGTCATCAGGAGGTAGTTCGCGACACCGTGGACGACCCCGGGGGTGTCCGGACACGACAGGGTGAGGACCCACTGCTGCTTCTTCTGCTCCGCCATGCCCGCCATTGTGGCTGATCGCGACGCTTGGTCCCAGTAGCGTCCGGCTGTCGGCACCATGCCCCTACCTCCTCCACCGCTGGCTCCGGCCGCCGCTACCCCTCGATGACATGCGGCACGAACCGCGCATAAGTGTCGGTCACCAGCCCGTCCGACTCACGAATCCCCAGCCCAGCGGGCTCTCCGGCAACCAGCCACGAGCCGAGCACCGCCCGCCCACCGCCGTCGCGTCCAGAAAACGCGGGCAGCGCCGAGAACTCCTGGTAGACATACCCTTCTTCCCCATACTCCCCAGGCTGCTCAAACCGCTCGCCACCGGTGACGATCTGGATGGACGCCCCCTCCCGCCCGAGCAACGGCTTCGCGACGTAGTTCTTCAGCTCCCGCGGGCCGTCGAGATAGGCCGGCAGCAGGTTCGGGTGGTCCGGGTACATCTCCCACAGAACCGCGAGCAGCGCCTTGTTCGACAGCAGCATCTTCCAGATCGGCTCGATCCACTGCGTGCGGTCGAAGCTCCGCATCGCCGTCGGACCGAAGTCCTCGACCGTCAGCCACCCCCAGGGATAGAGCTTGAAGACGGTCCTCATCCGCCGCTGCTCCAGATCCACGAACCACTGCGTGTCCGCATGCCAGCCCACCTGCTCGATCGGCAATTGCACCGGCGTCAGGCCGGCCTGCTCAGCGGTCTCGGCGACGTAAGCGGAGGTCATGAAGTCCTCGCCGGTCTCATCCGACTCGGCGTAGACGAAGTGCACCGGCCCGTGCGACAGCCGTACCCTCATCCGCTTCCAGGCCTCGACCAGTCGCTCATGTAGCGAGTTCCACTGGTCCAGCTCCGGGCGCGTGTCCTGGAGCCAGTACCACTGGCAGATGGCGGACTCCAGGAGCATCGTCGGAGTGTCGGCGTTGTACTCCAGCAGCTTGGCGCCGCGGCCGTCGTCACCGTCGTACCGGAGGTCGAAACGGGAGTACAGCGTCGGCGGCTGCTGCGCCCATGAGGCGCGGATCGCCTGGATCACCGCCGGATCGGTGATGCCGAGATCGGCGAACCGGTCCCGGGCCACGATGTGCTCGGCCGCCGCCAGGCACATCGCGTGCAGCTCCTCCGTGGTCTCCTCCAGCGCATCCACCTCGGCCATGGTCAGCGCGTAGTGCGCCGCCTCGTACCAGTAGGGGATGACGGTCCCGTCCTCCTTGGTGGTGTCCGGGAAGACCAGTCCCTGCGATTCGACAGCCTTCTGCCAGCCGTCGCGAGGACGGCTCTCCACCCTGCGCATCAGCCGCCGTGCCCGCCCTCGCCGCCGTGGCCGCCGAAACCGCCGCGCGCCACCCCGTGCTCGCCGGCCTCGCCGCCGCTGACCCGCGAGCCCAGCTTGAAGCCGCTGCCGCCGCGGTACCAGTGCGCGTAGGTGTAGTTGCTGGTGGTGTCCTGGCAGTACTGGTCCGGGATCACCGTGTTGTCCCGGCTGTCGACGCACCGTTCGTGATCGTCGTGGCTGCACGATGTGACGCCCCACCCGATCACCGCGGCGGACAGCATGCCGCCGGCTAGAAGCTTGGCCCGATGCCGCTTCACCTGGTCGCGCATAGCGCGCCCCTCCCCGCTTTCTCTCTTTCCACGTCCCCGACCCCCGACTCACCCGCGGCCCCCGGCCACAGGCATTTCGCAGACTACTCCTTTCGCGCGTCGGGGGGCATCGGCCGAAACACTCCCGAATCGGACCGGTATCGGACCGGAAATCTGCTTCGGCCATCGTGGAGCGCACCGAGACGCCGACCGAAGGGATCCGCCAGATGACCAGGAAGATCGTCGTCGTCGGCTGGGGGCCGGCCGCCCACCGCTTCGTGACCGGGCTGCTGTCCGACGGCACGGAGGGTGGCGGAGACGGCGGCCCGGACGACAGCCCAGGCGGCGACCCGGCTGGCGGTGGAGGCAGCGGCAGAGCCGGCAGCAAAGACATCGACCTCGCCGTCACCGTCTACGCCGCCGAAGGTGCCGACGCCCACGACCGGGAGGCCCTGCCGGACGCGCTGTCCGCCGGTTCCGCGCCGGCCGCCGCCGCCCTGCCGGCGATCCAGGACCCGCGCCTGGACCTGCGCGTCGGCGTCCGCGTCACCGCCATCGACCGCATGCACCGCGTGGTACACGCCACCGACCACCGGATCGAGCACTACGACGCGCTGGTCCTGGCCACCGGCGCCAACCCGGTGCTGCCGCCGATCCGGAACATCCGCGCCGCCGACGGCGAGACCCTGCTCTCCGGTGTCTTCCCCGCGCACTCCGCCGCGGACTTCCGGGCGCTGGCCGAGGCCGCTCAGAGCGCGTCGCGCGCGGTGGTGATCGGCGGGAGCACGACCGGGCTCCGGGTGGCGACGGCCCTGCACACGGTCCGCGCGCACGACATGAGCCGGCCGCCGCTGCACGTCGAACTCGTCGACCAGATGCCCGCGACGCCGGAGATCACCGCCGCCGACGCCTACTACGCGCTGCGGCGCGCCGGAGTGGTCGCCTACCAGGACTGCCGCGTGCGCAGCCTCGAAGCCGGCCCGGACGGCGCCCTGACCGCCGTCACCCTCGCCGACGGCTTCCGCCTCACCACCGATCTGGCGGTCCTGACCTGCGGCACCGCGCCGAACGTGGCGCTGGCCTGGACCGCGGGCCTGGCGGTGGCGCGCGGCGTGGTGGTCGACGACGCGCTGCGCTCGGTCTCCGATCCGGTGGTCTACGCCCTCGGCGGCTGCGCGGAGCATCGGCGGACCCTGTCGGGAGACAGCGCGGTGGCCCGCGAACAAGCCGACGTCCTCGCCGACCGCCTGTCGGGTCGCGATCCGCTGCGGACCTACCGAGGAATGCCGCTCACCCCCCGCCCGGCCCCGCAGCTCAGCGATGTGGTGGCTGAAGCGGAGCGGTTCCTTAAGGCCGCCGCAGCGTGAGGGGCACCGGACAATGAGGTCCGGTGCCCCTCGATAACGTGTCCCTGTTTCCTTGCGTCCTTATATAGAGCTTATATAGAGGACGACGAAGACATAGAGGACATGGAACTCAGCCTCGGAACCGCGCCACCAGATCCCGCTTGATCACCTTCCCGGTCGGATTCCGGGGCAGCACGTCCACCACTTCCCACTGCTCAGGCAGTTTCTGGGTCATCAGCCCGGCGCCGCGCAGGAACTCCACCATCTCCACGAACTCGAACGGTTCCGCGTCCGCTCCGCCGACGACCAGCACCGCGCAGACGCGCTCGCCCCGTTCCGCGTCCGGCAGCCCGATCACCGCCACGTCGGCCACCCGCGGATGCGTGAACAGCAGGTCCTCGATCTCCTTGGCGGAGATGTTCTCGCCCTTGCGGATGATGATGTCCTTCAGCCGCCCGGTGATCCGCACGAACCCGTCCGGGTCCACGGTGCCGAGGTCGCCGGTGCGGAAATAGCCGTCCGCGTCGAACGCCTCGGCGTCCAAGGCCGGGTCCGCATAGCCGAGCATCAGCTGCGGTGCCTTAGCCCGGAGCTCCCCTTCTTCGCCCGGCTCGGCCGACTTGCCGTCCAGCGTCACCACTCGCAGCTCCACCCCGGGCATCGGCCGCCCCTCGGAGTCGTCCAAGGCGCTCTGCGGGTCGTGCACCGTCGACATCGTGAGGATCGGCGCCTCGGTCAGCCCCCACCCGGCGACCACGCCCAACCCGCCGACCTCGTCGCGGATCTGCGCGTGCAGGGTGGCCGGGCGCGGCGCACCGCCGCCGTTGCACAGGCGGAAGGTCGGGAACGCCCGCTCGCCGGGGTGCGTCAGCGCGAACTCCCGCTGTGCTTTCAAATACGCCAGGTGGAACGGCGTTCCAGAACCGCCGAGCGTGACCTTCTCGCGGCCGAACAACTCCACCGCCGCCGCCGGGTCGAACCGGTCGAGCAGCACGTTCGACGCCCCGGCCATCAGTGAGGCGGCGAGCCAGATCGGCCCGGCTATGTGCGTCAGCGGGAACGCCATTCCGTTGATGTCATCGGCGGTCAGCTCCAGGCACGCGTGCATGCCGCGGGCCGCCGCGAGAATCGCCGCGTCCGTGTGCCGCGCGCCCTTGGGATCGGCTGTCGTGCCCGAGCTGTAGAAGTACCAGCGCAGCTCCCGTTCCTCAGGCGCCTGATACGGGGGCAGGACCGCGGGATCGCCTTCCGGCAGCGTCCGGTCCGCCACCACGTGCCGGGTCCCGGCCCCCACGGTCAGCCGCGCGATCATCGCCTCGAAGTCGAACCCGCCGAACTGCGACGGCGTGATCGCGACTTCGGGCCGGATCTGCCGGACGATGAAGCCGACCTCCCGGTCCCGGTAGATCGGGATGATCGGGTTCTGCACCGCGCCGAGCCGGCACAGCGCGGCCGTCAGCACGTAGCCGGCGTTCCAGGTCGGCAGCTGCCAGGACACGACAGAACCCTGACGCACGCCCAGGTCGTGCAGCCCGGCCGCGGTCCGCAGCGCGGCGTCCCGGAACTCCCCGTTCGTCATCCGGGAACCGCCGGAGTCCACCAGCAGCTCCCGGTCCGGATCGGCTTCGGCGCGCAGCTCGATCAGCTCCCACAGGCTCCGTGCGTCAAGCATCCCGCGCCTCCTCCATCCGACCTGACGGTGGGTCAGTTCTACCCCGGACGGTCAGCACTGGGAAGGGCCGCGCCCGAGGTGGACCCGGCGTACCCCTTGCGACCGCAAAGCCGATCAGTACGATATCTGACGGTGCGTCAGATCAAGACGCCGCCACGACGACGACTAGGAGCCCACCGTGGAGTTCGGCCTCTTCAACAGTCTGTACGTGCCCCGCGAGCATCCGCTTGATCTCAATGGGGCGCAGATCTCGGAAGCGTCGCGGCTGAGGGACGAGATCGAGCTGGTCAAAGCGGCCGACCGCGCCGGCTTCAAGTACACCTGGGCCACCGAGCACCACTTCCTCGACGAGTACTCGCACCTGTCGGCGAACGAGGCCTTCCTCGGCTACCTCGCGGCCGCCACCGAGCGCATCCACCTGGGCTCCGGCATCTTCAACATCACCCCGCCGGTCAACCACCCGGCGCGGGTCGCCGAGAAGGTCGCGATGCTCGACCACCTGTCCGGCGGCCGGTTCGAGTTCGGCGTGGGCCGCGGTTCCTCGACCACCGAGCAGCTGGGCTTCGGCATCCAGGAGTCCGAGCTGACCCGGGAGATGGTCGACGAGACCCTGCCGGAGATCGTCCGCATGTGGAAGGCGACCGACTACTCCTACGAGGGCCGGTTCTTCTCCATGCCGACCCGCAACGTCCTGCCCAAGCCGCTGACCGACCCGCACCCGCCGCTGTGGGTCGCGGCCGGCTCGCCGGGCACCTTCAAGAAGGCGGCCGAGATGGGGATCGGCGTGCTCTGCTTCGCCCAGGCCTCGATGGACGACCTCGCCAAGCTCATCGCCGTCTACAAGGAGGAGATCGAGCGCTGCGAGAACCCGGTCGGCGGGTACGTCAACAACAACGTCATGATCACCTCGCAGCTGATGTGCCTGGAGGACGGCCGGCGAGCCCGCGAGGTGGCCGCGGCCATGGGCTCCGGGTACCACCAGACGCTGCTGTGGAAGTACCTCGACACCTTCCCGAGGCCGCAGTGGGTGAACGACCTCGGCGGCCGGATCCCGGAGATGGACGTCGCCACGCTGGACGCGATCATCGCGGCCCGGCAGATGTGCGTCGGCACGCCGGAGGAGGTGGCCGGGGCGGTCGAGGCGGTGCGGGCGATCGGCGCGGACCAGCTGGTCTTCGGGATGCTGTCCACGTCGATGCCGATCGACGTGGCGATCGAGTCGGTGCAGACCTTCGGGCGGCAGGTGCTGCCGCAGTTCGACACCGATCCGGTCCACTCCACGACCCGGCAGCGGCAGGCTCAGCTCGGCGGCTGAGCGCACCAGAGCTCGGCGATCTCGGATGCGGACGTCACGACCGCCAGCAGAGACAGGGTGTTGGCGATCACGGAATCGGCGTACTCCGCGGGCGCCCCGGCCACGGCGTCGCCCGGCAGGACGACGTCGAACCCGGCGTTGACGGCGTCCATCACCAGGTTCGTGATCGCCACGTTCACCGACACCCCGACCGGGATGACGGTGCGTACCGCGAGGTTGCGCAGGACGGCGGCGAGCCCGGAGTCGTACATCGGCCCCAGGCCGTGGTACCGCGGCAGCTCGAGGTCGGTCTCCGCCACGCCGATCCGGTCGACGACCGCCGCCGCGTGCGAGCCGGGCAGCAGGTCTTCGTAACCCTCGGTCCGCGCCGCCTTCAGCGCCGCGCCGAACAGCCGGGCGTTGGTGTTGGCGCCCCGGCCGTCGGCACGCCGGTGGACGGTCGCGTGGATGACCGGCACCCCGGCCGCGCGGGCGGCATCGACGACGGTCGCCATGGCGTCGAGCCGGCGCCGCGCCAGCCGGGCCAGCTCCGGGAACAGGGCCGATGCGCCGACGACGCCGTTCTGCAGCTCGGAGGTGACGACGGCGCAGCGGGACGGCTCCAGAATCGCTTTCAGATCCCATGGCATGGCGGGCACGGTAACTGAGCCGGCATCAGATGGGGAGTGGGTCTTGTCCGGCGCGATCGACCGCAATACGCTCACCTGACGGCCCGTCAGATTTTGCGGGCAGAATCCGAGGAGCCCGCCTTGCAGCTGCGCGACACTCCGGCCCAACAGCGGTTCCGCGAGGAGCTGCGCGCCTGGCTCGAAGCCGTGCTCCCGACCCTGGACCGGCCGCCGTCGCAGGACGACTGGCAGGCCCGGCGGGCCTACGACTCACACTGGCAGGCGTTGCTGTACCAGGCAGGTTACGCCGGGCTCAACTGGCCCGCCGAATACGGCGGGCGCGGCGCCACCCCGACCGAACACCTGATCTTCCTGGAGGAGTCGGAACTGGCCGGGGCGCCCTACGTCGGCGTGAACTTCGTCGGTCTGCTGCACGCCGGCCCGACGCTGATCGCCGAAGCCTCGCCGGAGCAGCGGGAGCGGCACATCCCGGCGATCCTGCGCGGCGACGAGATCTGGTGCCAGGGCTTCTCCGAACCCGACGCCGGCTCGGACCTGGCCGCACTGCGGACCCGGGCGGTGCGCGACGGCGACCACTACGTGGTCACCGGCCGCAAGATCTGGACCTCGCACGCCGAGGTCGCCGACTTCTGCGAGCTGCTGGTGCGGACCGGACCGGCGGACGGTCCGAAGCACCAGGGCATCACGTGGCTGATCATGCCGATGGACACTGCGGGGATCACGCTGCGGCCGCTGATGACGGCCGGCGGCTCGACCGAGTTCTCGGAGATGATCCTGGAGGACGTCCGGATCCCGGTCGCGAACCGCGTCGGCGCCGAGGGCGACGGCTGGCGGATCGCGATGGTGACGTTCGCCTTCGAGCGCGGGACCGGCTTCGTCTCCGAAGTGGTGTGGGCACGCCGACGCCTGGTGGAGATCGCCGCGCTCGCGCGCGAGAACGGCACGTGGGAGGACTCCGAGACCCGGCGGCGGATCGCCCGGCTGGCGGCCGAGTTCGACGCCTTGTGGGCGTTGGTGAAACGCAATGTCTCGCAGGCCGAACATTGCGCCGACGGCATTCCCGGCCCCGGTTCCTCAGTTTTCAAATTGAGGTTCTCCGAGGCCCGGCAGCATCTGGACGATCTGCACGCCGAAGTGCGCGGCCGCGAGTCGCTGGCCTTTGACGACGAGCACCACACCTATGACGGCGAGCCGGGTTACGAACGCCTCAGGTCCCTGGCTTACACCATCGCGGCGGGCACCTCGCAGATCCAGCGCACCATCATCGGCGAGCGGATCCTCGGCCTGCCGAAGGAGCCGACCGCGGCGCGCAACGCGGCGGCGGCCTCGGCGGTCTCAGCGCCGGGGGCGAAGGGGGGCGGGCGGTAATGGACTTCCGGCCGACGCAAGACCAGCTGGCGCTGGCCGGCGCGGTACGCGACGTGCTGGGCAAGCACCGCTCACCCGGGACCCCGGGGGAGGAAGCACCCGGGGAGGATGGGCCACAGACCGGCGCGGGCGGCGTGGGCGGCGTCGATGTGGCGCTGTGGCGGGACCTGGCCGAGCTGGGCGTGTTCGGGCTGCGGGTGTCCGAGGAGGAGGGCGGCCTCGGGCTCGGCCACGCCGAGTCGGTGCACGTCTTCGAGGAGCTGGGCCGCGCCCTGGCGACCGGCCCCTACACCGCGACCGCGCTGGCCGCGCCGCTGCTGCCGGAGCACGCGAGCGGCCGACACCGCGTCGGGCTCAGTGATCTGACAAGCGGCGCGCCTTACCTCCTGGAGCATCTGGACGCCCTCGACACGCTCCTGGTGGTCGAGGTCGTCGACGGCGAGGCGCACGCCGTCCCCGGCCACAGCCAGGTGCTGCGGGTGGAACCGATCGAGCTGCGCGCCGAAGCCGTCCCGCACCCTGTGGATCCCTGCGTCCCGCTGCACCGTCTGCGCCAGAAGCCGCTGCGCGGCGAGATCATCGGCGACGCCGCCACCGCCGACGCGTTGCTGCGGGAAGGCGCACTGCTCACCGCCGCCTACCAGACCGGCATCGCCGCGACGCTCACCGAGCGAGCCGTCGCCTACGCCAAACAGCGCGCGCAGTTCGGCCGCGCCATCGGCTCCTTCCAGGCCGTCAAGCACTTGTGCGCGGACATGTTCGCGCGCGCCGAGCTCGCGCGTGCCGCCGTGCACGCGGCCGCGGTGCTGCTGGACGACGACCGGGCCGACCGGGACGGCGCCGACCTGCCGGCCGCCGCGAGCGCGGTGTCCGCGGCGAAGCTGCTCGCCGACGAGGCCGCGGTGGCGAACGCGAGGGCTGCGATCCAGATCCACGGCGGGATGGGCTGCACGTGGGAGATGGGACTGCACTACTTCCTCAAGCGCGCCTGGGCGCTGTCGCTGGCCTACGGCCGCGCCGCGGAGCATGCGGATCTGATTTCCGAGGCGCTGTAAGGGGAATCCCTACCGAGGACGGATGCGGTCACCCGTTGTCCAGGCCCGGACACCGCGGGTCAGCCGAGTACGGGCTCGTACACACTCGGGCATTGACTGATTACGAATATTGACACTCCGCAACGCTGCGCCTATACCTGGATCCCTAGCGTAACGAAGACGACTTCCCAGCTCAGCAGCAACCGCGATCCCTGGAGCACCGGTGATGACGGCGCGTCGCAGCAGCGCAACGGAGCGTCGCGGCGTCGGCTCCGCGCCCCGCCCGGCGGCTCTGTCGGCCGCTGCCCTGGCGGTGGTGATGGCCGGTTCCGGCTGCGCGTCGCGCAACGCTAACACGGCCGGGATGGCCGCGCCGCGGAATCAGGACACCGCCGCCGCGGTCGCCAAGGACGGCGGATTACCGCGCCCGCCGGCGGCTCGGGCGTACGCGGGGGAGGCGGTGACGGAGCTGCCGTCGGCGACTTCCACGCCCCCGGCCGTCGTGGGCACGCCTCCGACCACGATCGAGACGAACACCGGCGGTGACATCGTCGCCTTGATCAACAAGAACCCGCTCTCCATCGGGCTGACACCGATGCAGAACCCGGCGGCCCCGAAACCGGTGCTCGAAGTGGTCGGCATGCCGACCTGGCTGTGGATCGAGGGCCTGCCGCCGGTGATGGAAGTGACGACCACGGATGGGGCCGGAAACGCGACCACGGTCCGGGTCTGGGCGGCGTTGGATCGGGTCACGTGGCAGACCGATGCTACGAACGGTCCCACGTTCACCTGCGGCGGCGCCAAGGGCTACGGCATCCCGTACAACGACATCTTCCAGCCGACCGGCGGCGCCGGCGCCCCGAACGCCTGCGTGAACACCTTCACCGCTCCCTACTACGCCGGTGGCGGCGGGGCGCCCGCGACGGGGGCGGGGGTCTACACCCTGACGGGGTCGGTCGACTTCCACATCGAGTTCACCGAATCCGGCAGCACCGGGAAAATCACCAGACAAGGTCAGGTACCGGTAGCAGGCGTAATCAACCTGAACGTGAAGACCAATTCCACCCAGATAAGAGTGGGTGAAATCCAGGCATTGGCCACCACCCCGTAACCAATCGGTGGAAATATCAGAGGACTGAAATAGCCGCCGAGTGGTTAGAACACATAAGCACCTCCCCGCACCGCCCCGCATAGCCCCCGCACCTGACGCACCGCCCCTGCCCCACATCGGGAAAGAGCACCGACCATGCGCACCGGTACCGCGACACCGCCGACCGGCGGGAACTTTACGCCGACGCCGTTCGTTCAGCCCGACCCGCCGCGCGGCCGCCGGCAGCCCGCCGTGCTGGCCCTCGGCGTCGCCCTGATCGGTGCCTCGGCGGTCGGCTTCGTGTTCTGGAACCACCAGAGCGCGGCCAAGACCTCGGTGCTGATGCTCGCCAAGGACGTGCCCTACGGGCAGCGGCTCGCCGCCGAAGACCTGACCGTGGTCCAGGTCGCGCTGAACACCACCGGCGTCCGCTACGTCTCTCCCGCGCAGGAGGCGACGGTGCTGACCATGTCGGCGACCACCCAGCTGCACGCCGGGGCGCTGCTGAACCCCGCCGACGTCTCCACCGTGCCGCCGACGCCGGCCGGGGCCGCGCTGGTCGTGGTCGGCTTCAAGGGTGCGCCGATGCCCTCGTCCATCGCCCCGGGAACGAAGCTGCTGCTGGTCGCCAACGGCATCGTCGGCGACAAGGACGGCAAGTACACGGTCTCACAGGACTCGGCCGGCGCGCGCGTCATGTCCGGGGCGAAACCGGCGACGTTCCCGGTCACCGTGGTCAGCGTGACCCAGGCTTCGGGCTCCGGGTCCCAGTCCCAGGCCGACGGGTCGGTGACGTTCGCCGTGGCCCCGGCGGACGCCGCCACCATCGAGCTGTTCGCCACCGAGCAGCGGCTGGGCGTCATAGTCCCGCCGAGCGGTCAGTAGCGACGGGACGGACCGACGGCGACATGGTGATGATCTGCCTCGTATCGGCCAAGAACGCGCCGGGGGTGACCACGACCGCGGTGGCGCTGGCCGAGATCTGGCCGCGCCCGGTCCTGGTGGCCGAGTGCGATCCCCGCTACGGGGACATCCTGGCCGGCTACCAGCAGGGCACCGGCGACATGACGAAGGGGCTGCTGGGCCTGGCGGCCATCCATCAGCGCTCGGACATCACGCAGCAGGTCTACCACTTCGTGCAGCCGCTGAGCCCGGGATCGGAGGCCCGGCTGCTGGCCGGGATCCAGGTCCCGGCGCAGGCCCCCGGGGTGGCGGCGCTGTGGGAGCCGCTGTCGCACCTGCTGCCGTCGCTGATCGTGAAGCGCCGGCCGGTCGACGTCCTGGTGGACTGCGGCAGCCTGCACTCGCCCTACGCCCCGCTGCCGCTGATCCGCAACGCCGACCTGGTGCTGCTGCTGACCGGCGACCACCTGGAGCACATCCGGGCCGCGCACGACGCCGTGCAGACCCTCACCGCGCACCTGATGGCCGCGCGCCCCTACGCCGACCCGAGCTGGCGCCTGGCCGCCGTGGTCCGGCCGCCGTCGTCGCAGCGCCACAACAGCCGCAAGGCGATCCAGCACACGCTGGAGATCGACACCATCGCCGAGATCCGGCACGACGAGCGGGTCGGCGCCGAGCTCCTGGGCCGACGCCACCTGCCGGGCGGCTACCTGCGCTCGGCCTACATGCGGGACGTCAAAGTCCTGCAGGCATCGATCGACCAGCAGCTGAGCCGGCCGGCTCCGGCGGCCCGCACCGGGCACCTGTCGCTGCCCGCCGGACATGGGGAGGCGGCCCATGTCGGCTGACCGGAGTGAGAAGAGCAGCGAGAAGAGCAATGAGAAGAGCGCTGAGAACCGGTTCGGCGGACGCCTGCGCTCCGGCGGCCACAACGCGGGCCGCAGCGCGCAGGGCTCCGGCCTGCGCGACGCCATAGCGTTCCTGAACCGGGAGAGCGTTTCGCTGCCGGCGCCGGAGGCGCCGCCGTGGGAGGCCCGGCCGAATCCGGCCGGCACGGGACCGACAGGCCTGGGTCCGGCCGGTCCGATGGGTCCGATGGGTCCGGCAGGCCCGGCGAACCCGGCGCAGCACCGTCCCGATCCGCCGCTGGCCCCGGTCCGGGAGCTGCGGCCGCCGACGATGCACCCCGGGCCGGCACCGGCGCCGATGGTCAACGGCGCGCAGTTCCCGGTCGCACCGGAGCAACAACGCCCGCAGCTGCCGCAACCGCCACAGCACGCGCAGCATCCGCAGCATCCGCAGTGGCCTGCTACCCGGCAGCCGGCCGGCCTGCCGGCGGCCACCGTGCCACCCCCGGGCCAGCCCGCGCCCGGCCACCAGCTGGATCTGCGCGGCACCGGCCGCCACACCGGCCCGATCCCCGGCGCCGGGCAGCGGGCCGGCTCCGGCACCGACGACATCAACGCCTTCGCCGAGATCGACTGGACGGCCGTGGAGCTGCTGCGCAAGCAGGTCCGCGACCGGATCACGGAGCAGTTCCCGGCCCGCGACGTCGGCACCGAGGAGCAGCGGCGCGCCTTCGGCATGGCGATGATCGAGGAGGCCGTCAACTCCTGGTACGCCCGCGCCATCTCCCGCGGCCTCGCCCCCTCGGACACCCAGCAGCACACGATGCGCCGCGCGGTCAGCGCCTCGGTGTTCGGCATGGGCCGCCTGACGCCGCTGTTGGAGCACCCTGACATCGAGAACATCGAGTACCGGGGCTGCGACGACGGCTACGTGGTCTACAGCGACGGCCGGGTGGAGCGCGCACCGGCCATCGCCGACTCCGACGAGTCGCTGCTGAGCGACCTGCAGTACTGGGCGGCGAAGCAGAACCGGACGCTGTCGGCGAACAGCCCGAGCCTGTATCTGACCCTGGAGGACGGCGCCCGCCTCACCGCCACGATCGGCACCTGCAAGCGGCCGAACCTGGTGATCCGCCGCCACCGCGTGGTCGACGTGACACTCGACGACCTGGTGGGCCGCGGCATGCTGTCCCCGGCGATCGCCGCCTTCCTGCGCGCGGCGGTCCTGGCCAACTGCAACATCGTCGTCACCGGCCCGCTGAACTCCGGCAAGACCACCCTGCTGCGAGCGCTGGCCGCGGAGATCCCGCCGATGGAGCGGTACGCGACCCTGGAGACGGAGTACGAGCTGCACCTCGACGAGGTCGGCCGGCACCCGCGGATGGTGGCCTACCAGGCCCTGGTCGGCACCGCCGAGCAGGGCTACAACGGCCGCCGCGCCGGCGAGGTGACGCTCACCGACATCATGGAGGTCGCCCTCCGGATGAACTTCACGCGGCTGATCGTCGGCGAGATCCGCGGCGCCGAGGTGGTCGCGATGCTGGAGGCGGTGTCCACCGGCGGCCGCGGCTCGCTGTGCACGATGCACGCGAACTCCGCCCGCGACGTCTTCGGCCGCTTCGTGACGCTGTGTACGAGGACGAACATGACCCGCGACTCGGCGGTCCAGCTGGCGGCCGAGTCCCTGCACTACATCGTCAACGTCCAGATGGACGCCGACTCGGCCGCGGGCATGCAGAACGTGCGCAGCGCGCGCCGCTACGTCGACCAGATCGTCGAAGTCAACGGCATGGGCGACGGAATGAACCCCTCGGCCACCGACGTCTTCGCCCCGGGCTCCGACGGCCGCGCGGTGTTCGCCCACCGGCCGGAGAAGATGGCGCGCCTGCAGAAGGCCGGGTTCGACCCGAACTGGCTGCTGCACGGGAACGACAGCTGGAGCCTCGCGGGCGTCGGTACGAGCAGCGGTGGCGGCAGCGGTAGCGGAGCCAGCGGCAGCAACAGCGCTGCGGCGCACCACAAGTCGCAGCCGTCGCCGGCGCAGCACCGCGCGGAGACGGTGGCGGCCGCGTTCAAGGGCATGGGGATGCCGGCCGCGACGGGCACCGTGGTGGGCAGCGGGCCGGTTGGCGGTGCTGTCGGGAGCACTGTCGGCGGACGGGCCGGCGGCAGCAGCAGCAGGTATCACGAGCAGGCCACTCCGGTACCCGAGCAGGATCAGTTCGATCGGCAGTATTTGGAGGACCGGCAGCGCATCGATCGGTATGCCGAGCGGGACAGAGAGACCCGCCGAGGTGGCGGCGCCGGAGCGGGTGGGGTCGGCGCAACGGGACCCGCGGCTGGCGGCGGCCCTGCAACCGGGACAGGGACAGGGACAGTCGGGCAGACCTACGACCGGACCGGTCGCGGCTGGCGTTCGGGGCGGGGCGATCGCGGCGAGCGCGGTGACCGTCATGAGCGCGGCGAGCGTGGCGAGCGCAATGAGCGCGGAGAACGCGGCGAGCGGGGCGGAGGCGGCCGTGGATTCCGGTGACCTGATCGCGGTGACGGCCGGCGGCGGCGTCGGCATCGGACTGCTGCTGGTCCTCGTCGGCCTGAGCCGTCACGAGGAACGCACTCCGGCCGCTGCCCGGCCGATCAAGGACGGTCCGCTGACCCGCCTCGGCAACTTCGTGGCCCCGGCCAACGGCCCGCACGCGAGGGAACGACGCCAAGCCGTCGGCTTCGGCTCGGTGATCATCGGCGCGGCCACGTGGCTGGTGACCCGAGTGCCGATGTTCGGCATCGCCGCGGCGGTGATGGTCGTCGTGGTGCCGGTGCTGGTGATCCCCGACCGATCACGCAAGGAACAGACGGCACGCCTGCGCGCACTCGACGCCTGGATTCGAGGCATCGCGGCCCGCATGCGAGCGGGCATCTCGCTGGATCAGGCGCTGTCGGTGTCGGCACGCGACGTCGAGGTGATTGCACCGCAGCTTCAGCGCATGTCGGCGGCGATCGCGGCCGGGATGCCCACCAGCTCGGCCATCATGGCGTTCGCGGAGGAGATCGGCGACGGGACCTACGATTTCGCCTGCCAGAAGCTGATCATGGTGTCCGGCCGGTCGATCGAGGGCTTGGCCGAGTCGTTGGACGGCCTCGCGGCGATGGTGAAGAAGCGGGTGGAGGTCCGGCAGGA
>JABFWL010000285.1 GCA_013362315.1 Catenulispora sp.
GAACAAGTCGATCAGCGCCCGATCCGCCGCCACCGCCCGGTGCGACGATCAGGACCCCGGCCCGATTGCCGGTCCCGCGCCACGATCGCAGCCTGATATAGCGCGCTGATAGCGCGCTCTGCTCCACGCCGTCGATGACTGCAGTTACTGCCGCCGTCCGGTGATCTGCGCCTTGTATTCACGGCTGTCGCACAGGCCGCCGTAGCCGACGACGTCGATGGCGCCGTCCAGTGTCCCGTCGGCGTTGGTGCGGACGATCATGCCGCCGGTCCGGACGTAGTACACACAGGCCGTGATGCCTCCGTACTCGTTGAAGATGTTGTTCTGCGTGGCGGCGATGTTCGCGTCCGGCTGGAAGAGCACCGTGGTGCCCTGGACCGTGACGGTTCCCATGTCCAGTCCCGCGGCGGTGGCGGCCGGGTGGCAGGCCGAGTTGCTGCCGTTCCAGATGGCGCCGACGTCCGGGAAGGCGGCGGGGTTGCCGGAGACCAGGCAGACGTCGAGCGGGTTCACGCCGTTCTCGGTGCCGACGGTGGTGATCGTCGGCCGCAGCGTCAGGGTGCCGGTCCGCTGGAAGCTGCTGAGGCCGACCGTGCCGGTGATCGTCACCGTGTAGCTCCCGAGCGCGGGTCCGCTCGGCGCGGGTCCCCCGGGCGGGGTCACGCCGGGCGCCGCCAGCTCGGACAGCAGTCCGTCGCTGATGGCACCCGGTCCGCCGGCCACGTCGCCGGCGGTGAGACGTCCGCTCGCGGCGGCCAGCCACGCCATGGTCGCGGACCCGGCCTGCGTCGGCGAGTCGGTGAGCAGCAGCGGCTCGTGGTGGACGCCGGCCAGGACGCCGAGTGCCAGGGCGTCCACGCCGCCGCCGGCGTTGTCGCCACGGGCGAAGGCGACCCGCGTCGGGTCGAAGCCGGCGGTGCCCACGGCATAGTCGGCGATCGCCGCCGCGGTGGCGCCGCGGTCGCCGCCGGACAGCCGCTGGACGGTGACCCCGAGGTTGCGCAGCGAGTCCTCGACGGTCGTCGAAACCGCCGCAGGCCCGCCGAGCACCAGTACCTGCGTGATCCCGAGCCGCCGGATGGCCTCGGCGGCCTGCGGCGACAACGACTTCGGGTCGCTCAGCAAGATCGGCAGCCCGGCGCCGGAGGCCACGGCCGAGCCGGCGAGCGCGTCGGGGAAGGTGGCGCCGGAGGCGAGCAGCGCGGTGGGCTTGCCCTCGACATGGCCGACCGCCGACGCCGGCGGCACCGTGGCGATCGCGAGCGAGGTGTCGTACCGCGACGCCCCGGCCTCCCGCGTCACCTGCGTCACGCCCGGCACCGCGCGCAGCTGCGCCAGCACCTTCGCGTCCGCGGCGGCCTCGCCGCCGACGAGGTGGACATGGGTGGCACCGAGGGTGCGCAGCGTGGCGATGGTCTCGACGGGCAGCGCATGCGCCTCGGTGAGCAGGATCGGAGCCTTCAGATACCCGGCCAGGTAGCTGGCCGAAAGCGCGTCCGGGAACGACTGGCCGCCGGCCACGACGACGTTCGCGGCGCCGGCGGGGTAGGCGGCCACCGCCAGCGCGGCCGCGGTGCCGTAGCGGTCCGACCCCTGCCAGCGGGTCAAGGCGATCCCCGAGGCCGCGTGCGCCGCCGGGTCGTCGGCGACGACCGCGACCCCGGCCGCGGCCAGGGCCAGGGAGAGCAGGCGGACCAGGCGCCTGCGCGGGAAGTCTGCCGGGCTATGCGCGTTCATCGTGCCCCCAGGAGTGATGGCTTCGTTGCCAACCGATCCTGGGCCCTGCGCACCGGTGTGATGGTAAGGGAAAGGCCTGACATGCTTGCCCTCAGCGCGCCCGCCCGTGAGTCAGAGGTCGAATTCGAAGCCTGATGGCGCAGTGTGCCGCGGCTTTGAGTATGGGGCGGGGTTCGGGAGCGCGGGTGCGGGCCGCCGTCAGCGCAGGTTCGGCGGATAGCGCACGACGAGGTCACCGCCGCGCAGCTGGCCGGTGACCTCGATCCGCAGGTCCACGGGGTGGTTCGGGTCCTGCTGGCGCGGCCTGACCTTCAGCTCGCCCATGCGCACGATCACTTCGTCGGCCGCGACCACGATGCCCGGCCGGGTGATCAGCCGCAGGTCGCCGCCGATGCCGAGGTCCACGTCGATCACCAGCCGGTCGTGCGTCACCACCGCGTTGGTGAAGTCGAGTTCCGCGTTGCCGACCGTCAGCCTGATCTCCATGCGGCGCGGGACCACCCAGGTTCCGTTCCACTGAACCCGGCCGATGCGCTTCTCGATCCGCACCACGTCCTTGGTGGGGACCGGCAGATCCCTGCGCTGCGGCTGGTCCGGCAGGTCCCTGGTCAGCGTCGCCAGGTCACGCAGGGTTCGAGCGCCGAGCGCCGACTCCACCCGCTGGTCAAGCTCCTCGGGACTGAGCCGGCCCTCGGCCGCCGCGTCGCGGATGATGTCCACCACCTGTTCCCGGTCGGCGTGCGATGCCCGGATGTCCTCGGCAGATACCCGCCCCGTGTCATCGCCTGATGATTGTCGGTCCATGAAGCCAGCCTGTCCGATCTTTCGCGCGCTGCGCAACACCGAGCGGATATGTCGGGTCGCCGGGTCTGCGGCACCCACGGCGCGACGGCCGCGGATTCCGGCAAGTTATCAACATACGTGCACCTCCCCCGGCATAATGGTTCGCGTGTCTGACAGGGGAGACAGCACCTTGACTACGTATTACCCATTGCAAGCCAGGGAGTACGTCCCGGGCCCCACGTTGCAGGAAGCCGTCGAGAAAGGCGGCCCCTTCGCGTCACCATGGCTACGTGCCCTGGCTTCCGCTATAGCGGACGCGCTCATGACGATGCACGCGGCGGGCGTCGTCCATCGCGACCTGAAGCCCGCTACCGTCCTGCTCGGCCCGAACGGACCGCAGCTGACGAACACCGGCCAGGCCGCCGCTCTCAGCACGTCCGCATATATCTCCCCTGAGCAGGCTGACGGCCGTCCAGTACAAAGCGCCTCGGATGTCTTCGCCCTCGGCGCACTACTGGTCTTCGCGGCGACCGGCCGCCCGCCCTTCGGTGACGGCGCCCCGCTCGCGGTCCTGCAGCGGGTGGTCAACGACGTGCCGGACCTGACCGGGGTCTCCGAAGACGACCCGGAGCTGCGCTGGCTCATCCAGCAGTGTCTGGCCAAGGAGCCGAACGACCGCCCCTCGGCCGCGCGCCTCAGGGAAGTGCTTGGCGAAGTGCTCGGCGCCGTTCCGTGGGGACCGCCCGCCGGCGTCAACGCCATGGCCTACTCGTCTTACCCGTCCTACCCGCCGACGCGGGCCACCGGCCCGAAGGGAAAACGCGGCAAGCGGATCGCGGTGATCTCGGCGGCCACGGCAGCCGCACTCGCCACGGCCGCCATAGCCGTCGCTGTCACCCAGGGCACCGGCAAGGATCAAACCGCCGCGAAGGGTTCCACGCGCGTCGGCGACCCGCTCGCCGGAGTCGACCCGGGCAGCGGAGCGTTCCCGGGCAGCGGCATCCACGCCGGCAACGGCTCCAGCGGCGGCCCGAGTCCCGACGGCAACAATCCGGCCGCGTCCAGTGGTTCGCCTGCAAGCCCCCCAGGCACGGCCGCCCCCGACCCCAGCGCCTCGACTTCCCACGGGCAGCCTTCCAGCAGCAAGCCCTCGCACAGTACCGTCGCGCCGACCACTTCTAAGACCTCTGCGGCGAAGCCCACCAGCAAGCCCACCTCGCCACCGCGATCGACGACGCCGCCCCCGGCCCACAAACCTCCGGCACCGCTGGCCGCGGGCGAGGTCAAGGTCGACATCCCGACCTGGTACCTGATGGCCACCATCGACGTCAGCTGGAACGCCCGCCCCGACGCCACCGGCTACATCGTGCACTTCACGGAGAGCGACGGGGACGACGAGAACATCTCGATCCCCGACCCCTGGTACTCGTACCAGGTCCGCAAGGGCGTCACCACCTGCGTCCAGGTCAAGGCCGTCAACCAGTACGGCGAGTCGGCGTTCTCCCCGATGTACTGCGTCGACCCGGCCTCGCATGAGAGCCACTGACGTGTGAGCCGCCGCCACCGGGGCGAGGGCAAGTAGCCACGCCGCAGACCGCCGACCGCCGGCGCGAAGTTGACGTACTTAGGTAAGCCTCACCTAAACTCTCAGCCATGGTCACCACCGACCGGGCAGCGACCGCTGTCCCGGCTCCCCCGGCCGCGCGCCGCGTGCCCCCGCTGCTGGTCGCGGCGGTCGGCGGCGGCGCGTTGCTGATCTGCTGCGCGCTGAGCCTGGCACTCGGCGCCCGCTCGATTCCGCTGTCCACAGTCATCAGTGCTTTGTCCGGTTCCGGGCGTGGTCCCGACGCCGACGTGGTGACCGGGCTAAGGGTGCCGCGGACGCTGATCGGGCTGACCGTCGGTGGGGCGCTCGGGGTGGCCGGGGCCGTGGCGCAGGGGGTGACGCGCAATGCGCTCGCCTCGCCGACCACGCTGGGCGTGAACGCCGGGGCCGGGTTCGCGGTGGTGGCGGCGATCTTCGTGCTGCATCTGGCGCGGCCGCTGGAGTTCATGTGGTTCGCGCTGGCGGGGGCGGCCGCGGCGGCGCTGCTGGTGTACGGGTTGGCGCAGCGGCCCGGCGACGCCGATCCGGTCCGGCTCGCGCTCAGCGGCACCGTGCTCACCGCGGTGCTGGCGTCGTGGACCACCGCGCTGATGCTGGCCAGTCAGCGCACGCTCGACGAGGCGCGGTTCTGGCTCGCCGGGTCGATCGGCGGCCGCGACGTGGCGGTGCTCGAGCGGGTACTCCCGTTTGTGGTCGCCGGACTGGTGCTGGCGTTCGCGGTCGCCCCCTCGCTCAACGCGCTGGCGCTCGGCGACGAGGCGGCGCACGCGCTCGGGGTGCCGGTGCCGCGGATCCGACTGCTGGGCGGGGCGTCGGTGGTCCTGTTGGCCGCCGGTTCGGTGGCGGTCGCCGGGCCCATCCCGTTCATCGGCTTGGCCGCTCCGCATCTGGTGCGGCCGCTGCTCGGCGCCGACCACCGCAGGCTCATCCCCGCGTGCCTGGTCACCGGGGCGACACTGCTGCTGGCCGCCGATGTGCTCGGGCGGCTGATCGCCCGGCCTTCGGAGCTGGAGACGGGGATCGTGACCGCGTTCCTCGGGGCCCCGCTGCTTGCGGTGCTGGCGCGCCGGAGCGCGCGATGAGTCCAGCCTTGGGCCTTGATCGCCGCACGACGCCGAACACCGGCGGCTACCCATGCTGACGCGCGGGAGCGCGATGAACCAGCGCAGCGCGTTGACCATCGCCCGCCGCCGAGCGCTCCTGCTGTGCGCCACCTGTGCCGCGACGTTGGCAGCCCTCATCGGTACCGCCCTGAGCACCGGCGATATGCACATCCCGTTTTTCACCGCGGTGCGTGCGTTGTTCGGCGCCGGGGACTCCGGCACCGTCCTGGTCGTCCAGCAGTTCCGCGCGCCGCGGGTGTTCGCCGCCGTGTTCGCCGGCGCCGCCTTGGCGGTCGCCGGGTCGATGACCCAGCGGTTGTTGCGCAATCCGTTGGCTTCGCCGGACGTCATCGGGGTCACCGGCGGGGCTTCGTGCGGTGCGGTGCTGATCCTGGCGACCGGCGGCATCCCGGCCGCGCTCACGCCGGTGGCGGCGGTCGCCGGCGGGCTGCTGGTCGCGGTGCTGCTCGGCGCCTCGGCCTGGCGGTCGCAGGTGTCTGTCACCCGGCTGGTGCTGGTCGGGGTGGCGCTGCAGCAGGGCCTGGCCGCGGTGGTGAACCTGATGATCGTGCGGTTCCCGCAGGAGTTGGCAAGTCAGGCGTTGCAGTGGTCGTCCGGGTCGCTCTACGGCCGCACCTGGACCGAGGTGTGGGTCGCGGGCGGGGCGATCGTGGTCGGCGGAGCGGTCGCGGCCCTGACACAGCGCCGGGTCGCCGTGCTCGACCTGGGCGAAGAGTCGGCCGGCGGGCTCGGCCTGGATCCGCGGCGGGCCCGGCTCGGGCTGCTGGTGCTGGCGGTACTGCTGGCTTCGCTGGCGGCGGCGCTGAGCGGGCCGATCGGCTTCGTCGCGCTGGTGGTGCCGCACCTGGTGCGCCGCCTGGCCGGACCGCCGACGCCGGCCACGCTCGCCCTCACCGCGCTGACCGGTGCGGTGCTGTTGCTGGGCGCCGACTACGTCGCCCTGAACCTGTTGCCGATCCGCGGTCTGCCCGCCGGCTCGGTCACCGCGACGCTGGGCGCGCCGTGGCTGTTGGTGCTGATGGCCCGCTCGAGGACCAAGCCCGTGCAAAGGACTCTGACATGAGCGTTCCGACCACCGCTGCGGCGGCCCGCCTCGCGACGCGGGGACTCGATCTGCGCTATGGCGACCGAACCGTGGTGCGCGGCTTGGATCTGGAGATCCCCGGCGACGCCGTGACCGCCATCGTCGGGCCCAATGCCTGCGGAAAATCGACGCTGCTGCGCGGCCTGGCCCGGCTGCTCGCACCGGCCGCGGGCACCGTCACGTTGGACGGCTCCGACATCCACCGCATCCCCGCTCGCACGCTCGCCAAGTCGCTCGGCCTGTTGCCGCAGCAGCCGGTGACTCCCGAGGCGATCACGGTCGAGGCGCTGGTGCGGCTCGGCCGGCATCCGCATCAGCGGTTGTTCGGTACGTGGTCGGGCTCCGACCAGGCGGCGGTCGAGCGCGCACTGGAGCGTACCGGGGCCGATGCGCTGCGCGACCGGCCGGTCGACCAGCTCTCGGGCGGGCAACGTCAGCGTGCGTGGATCGCTCTCGCGCTGGCTCAGGAAACGAACTTGCTGCTGCTCGACGAGCCGACCACGTTCCTGGATCTGCGGCACCAGCTCGACGTGCTGAATCTGGTCGCCGACCTGCGCGCCGACGCCGGCCGTACCGTCGTCATGGTCCTGCACGACCTCGGCCAGGCCGCACGGTACGCCGACCATCTGGTCGTGCTCCACGACGGCGGGCTGGCCGCCGCCGGTCCGCCCGGTGCGGTGCTGACCGCGGAACTGGTCGCGCAGGTCTTCGAGGTGCAGTGCCGCGTGGTGCCGGATCCGGAGACCGGCACGCCGCTCGTCGTCCCGTTGGCACGCCGCCGACCCGCGGGCCGTGCCGACCGGTCGCTCCGCGGCGAATCAGACCTTTGTCCCACAGCACACTGAACCCACCGAGGAACCGATGACCAAGCACCGCCTGTCCGCGACCCTGATCGCCACCGCCTCGGCCGCCACCCTGCTCGCCGGCTGCGGCAGCAGCACCTCCGGCACCTCCGGCAGCTCCGGCACGACGCAGAACGCTGCTTCACACTCCGCCGCCGACGGCCCGGCCGCCGCCTTCCCCCGCAGCGTCAGGCACACGATGGGCACCGCCGAGATCAAAAGCCGGCCCCAGCGGGTGGTGGTGCTGGACAGCGGGGAGCTCGACGACGTCACGCTGCTCGGCGTCACCCCGGTCGGCGCCGTCTCCCCGCACCTGAAGAGCGAAGGCGGCTTCCCCTCCTACCTCGAGGACAAGATCGGCGGCACCGTGGACGTCGGGCCGATGACCGAGCCGAACCTGGAGCTGATCGCGTCGCTGAATCCGGATCTGATCCTGACCTCGAAGGTCCGGCACGAGAAGATCTACGCCAAGCTCACCGCGATCGCCCCGACCGTGATGGCCGAGACCACCGGCTTCCCGTGGAAGGCGAACCTGGCGCTGTACGCGCAGGCGCTGGGCCGGGAGACCGAGGCCAAGGCCGCGGTGGCGCGGTACGAGGCCCGGGCCGCGAAGCTCGGCGAGGCGATCAAGGCCAAGGACGGCGGCAGGATGCCGACGGTGTCGGTGGTCCGCTTCGTGGCCGGTCCGACGCGGCTGTATCAGAAGTCTTCGTTCAGCGGTGTGGTGCTGCAGGACGTGGGGCTGCCGCGACCGGCCGCGCAGGACGTGGACCAGACGATGCTGGAGATCAGCACCGAGCAGATCGGCGAGGCCGACGCCGATCTGGTGTTCGTCACGACCTCGGACGACCCGACGAAGACCAAGGAGTCCGAGGTGCAGGGCACGGCGGTGTGGAAGGACCTGCCGGCGGTGAAGGCCGGCCGGGTGTTCACCGTTCCGGACGAGACGTGGATGTCCGGGATCGGGGTGCAGGCCGCCGACCGGATGCTGCTGGACATCGCCAAGGCGGCCGGGGTCGACGCGCCGAAGTAGGGTCGACGCGCCGAAATAGATCTTTCGCCGGGTTGCGGCGGCGCCATCACAAGGCGGCGCCATCGCCGCATCCGCCTCGCCGGTTGTCAGCCGCTCATCTTTCCGGTTGCCGGGGCACGCGCCGTCGCGGGGTCGAGGGCTTCGGCCAGCCGGGTCAGCCGCTCCTCGAAATCCGACCCCCCGCCGCCGATCGCCTCCATGAGCTCCGCTTGGAGGCGCTCCAGGGATGCGGCCAGGCGGGTGTGCAGCTCGCGGCCGCGCTCGGTCAGGTAGACCAGGACCCGCCGCCGGTCGTTCGGATCGGCGCGGCGATAGATGAGGGTGTCGGCGACCATGCGGTCGGCCAGCTTGGTCGCGGTGGGTGCCGGCAGGAGGGCGAATTCGGCCAGCTCGGTCATCGGGTGCCCGTGGCCGTCGGTGAGCAGGGCGAGCACTCGCCATTGTTCGATGGAACAGTCCTCACCGTCCCAGGCCGCCGTGAGCCGGCGGACGGCGCGGTTCTCGGCATAGCTGAGCAGGTGGAACAGGTCCCGCTGAGGCCCGGTCATGGCCGCTTCCGGCTCCTCTCGGACTCGATGGGCGGACAAGGGCTGGACGTGCGCGTTGCCGGGCGGTCAGGATAGCGGCTCACGCCTTGCGTACTTTTCGGCGCACCCATGATCCCACTCGAGGTGACCGTGTGGAACCCCTGACACCGGGCCGGCGGACGGGCCGCAGGCGGGTGCTCGGGGCCGCGGGCGACACGCTGACCGTCGCTCTCGTGGTGCCGCTGCAAGGGTCCGCCGGCGTGTTCGGCCCCTCGTGTGAATTGGCCGCACGGCTGGCGGCGAGCGAGCTCAACGACGCCGGCGGCGTGCTGGGACGCCGCGTCCGGCTGCTGACCGTGGACGGCGGCGCGCCGCCGGCGCGGGTCGCCGCCGAGGTCGAGGCGCTGATCTCGCTGGGCGGGGTGGACGCCGTGGTCGGCTGGCACATCTCCGCGGTGCGCCGCGCGCTCGTCCCGCGGATCGCCGGCCGCGTCCCGTACGTCTACACGGCGCAGTACGAGGGCGGGGAGCGGACGCCGGGAGTGTTCATGACCGGGGAGACCCCGGCCGGGCAGCTGCTGCCGGCCATGCGGCTGCTCGCGTCGTCCGCCGGGATCAGGCGCTGGTGTGTGGTCGGCAACGACTACATCTGGCCGCGGGTCACCGCACAGGCGGCCCGCCGCTATGCGCGCTCCTGCGGGGCCACTGTGCGGGAGGAGATCTTCGTCCCGCTGGGCACCGAGGACTTCACCGGTGTGGTGCGCCGCGTCGAGCGGTGCGAGGCCGACGCGGTCCTGATGCTGCTGGTGGGTGCGGACGCGGTGCATTTCAACCGCGGCTTCGCCGAGCGCGGGCTGCATCAACGGTGCCTGCGGCTGAGCACGCACATGGACGAGAACATGCTGCTGGCCACCGGCGCCGGGGCGACCGAGAACCTGTGGGCGGCGGCCGGTTACTTCGAGACGCTCGCGACCGCGGAGAGCCTGGACTTCAACGGGCGCTACGCGGCCCGCTTCGGTCCCGAGGCGCCGCCGCTGAGCAGCTTGGGAGAGTCCTGCTACGAGGGGATCATGCTGTTGGCGGCGCTGGTCCGGCGAGCCCGCACCCTTGATGTGCGGGCAGTCGAGGCCGCTGCCGAGGGGGTGCTCTACGAGGGCCCGCGCGGCCGGCTCGGGCTGCACGGCAATCACGTGTCCCAGCGCATCTACCTGGCCAAAGCGGACGTCTTCGACTTCGACATCATCACCCAACTGTGACGCCCTGCCTTTCCGCCTCTCGATGGCGAGACTCATCGTAAGCCCTGGTGAGGCCAGATGCCCCGTCGTAGAAATATTTTCCTGAGGAAGTAACTCGGCGTAACACAGCTGACATCAGCCGACTCGACGCTCTTCGCGTCCGGTGGATCCGGCCACCGGCGAACCCCACCGCCCCACCAAAGCGAAGAGGGAAGAGCATGACTGACACCGACAGCCAGTCCGCCGTCGCCCCACCATCGCCACAAGCCGACCCGACGACGGCTCGGCGCTCCTATCACCGCTGGGCCAAGAACGACACGCTCGAGGACTACTCGCTGCGCTATGCGCCCAAGTCCTTCCGCCGCTGGAGCCCGTACGTCGTGGCCACCACCGCGCTCGGCGGCATCGCCTACCTGGCGGACTTCGCCATCGGCGGGTCGATCGCCATCTCCTACGGCTTCTCCAGCGCCGCGGCCGCCATCGCCATCGCCGCGGTCATCATCTTCGTCACCGGCATCCCGATCGCCTACTACTCGGCGAAGTACTCCATCGACATGGACCTGCTCACCCGCGGCGCCGGCTTCGGCTACCTGGGATCGACGCTGACTTCGATCATCTACGCCAGCTTCACCTTCATCTTCTTCGCCCTCGAAGGCTCGATCATGGCGCAGGCCTTCCAACTCGGCCTGCACATCCCGCTCGCGATCAGCTATCTGATCGCCTCGCTCCTGGTGATCCCCCTGGTCATCTACGGCATGACCGCCCTGTCGAAGATGCAGGTGTGGACCCAGCCGATCTGGCTGCTGCTCATGGTCGCCCCCTTCGTCTCCATCGCGATCCAGGACCCGGGCAAGTTCGCCGCGTTCACCCACTTCGGCGGCAACTCCGCCACCGGCTCGGCCTTCAGCTTCCTGTCCGCCGGAGCGGGCGCCGGCGTCGCGCTGTCCCTGATCGCGCAGATCGGCGAGCAGGTCGACTATCTGCGCTTCATGCCCGACAAGACCCCCGCGAACGCCAAGCGCTGGTGGGCCTCGGTCCTGTCGGCCGGACCCGGCTGGGTCGTCCTCGGCGCGCTCAAGCAGCTCGGCGGCGCCTTCCTCGCGTTCTACATCGCCGACAAGGTGGGCCTGACCAAGGCCGACCAGCCCATCCAGCAGTACCTCGCGGGCCTGAAGACCTTCGCCGCCCCGGTGGCCCTGGGCCTGGCCACCTTCTTCGTGATCCTCTCCCAGATCAAGATCAACACGACGAACGCCTACTCCGGCTCGCTGTCCTGGTCCAACTTCTTCTCCCGGCTGCTGCACTGGCATCCCGGCCGGGTGGTGTGGATCTTCCTGAACGTCGGCATCTCCCTGGCGCTGATGGAGGGCGGCGTGTTCGGCTTCCTCAACAACGTCCTGGGCTTCTACTCCAACGTCGCCATCGCCTGGATCGGCGCGGTGACCGCCGACCTGGTCATCAACAAGCCGCTGAAGCTCAGCCCGTCCTACATCGAGTTCAAGCGCGCGCACCTGTACAACTTCAATCCGGTCGGCTTCGGCTCGATGCTGATCGCCTCCGTGGTGTCCATCGCCGCGTACTACAACGCGTTCGGCGCCTACGCCAAGGCGTTCTCCCCGCTCATCGCGCTGGGCATCGGCATCGTGCTGTCGCCGGTGCTGGCCTATGCCACCAAGGGCCGGTACTACATCGCCCGCGTCGACGAGATGGCTGAACCGCTCATCGTCGACGGCCTCCTCTCCGCCGCCACGCTGACCTGCACCGTGTGCACCGACACCTTCGAGCGCCCGGACATGGCCGCATGTCCCTTCCACTCCGGCGCCATCTGCTCACTGTGCTGCAGCCTGGAGAAGAGCTGCCACGACGCCTGCAAGAAGACCGGTCCCGTCCACCTCGGCATCCCGGTTGTCCAGGCCGTAGCAGAGGCCTGAGAGGCACAGGTTTCAAGCAGCACAGGCTTTTGAGAAGTACAGGCTTTTGAGAAGTACAGATCTTCGAGAGCCGGGCTTTTTGAAAGGTGCAGATTTCTTTGATTTTTGTGAAAGGTACAGATCATGCTGCTGTCCCCCCACGAGCAGGAACGCCTGCTGATCCACGTCGCCGCCGGCCTGGCACGAGAGCGGCGCGACCGCGGACTGCGCTTGAACTATCCGGAGGCTGTCGCCCTCATCAGCTCGTTCCTGCTGGAACGGGCCCGCGACGGACAGTCCGTCGCCGAGCTGATGGACGCCGGACGCCGGGTGCTCAGCCGCGAGGACGTGATGGAGGGAGTGCCGGAGATGGTCAAGGAAGTACAGATCGAGGCGACCTTCCCGGACGGGACGAAGCTCGTCACCGTGCACCGGCCGATCGGGTGAGCACCTTGTCAGAGCACGCGGAACAGCAGCCGGCCGGCGGCGGTCTGGTTCCCGGCGAGTACCGCCTCGCCGGGACCCCGGTCGTCCTCAACGCCGGGGCCCCCAGTACGACGCTGGTCGTGCTGAACCGGGGCGACCGGCCGGTGCAGGTCGGCTCCCACTACCACTTCGCCGAAGCCAACCCGGCGCTCGAATTCGACCGGCCCGCCGCCTGGGGACAGCGGCTGGACATCCCGGCCGGCACCGCGGTGCGCTTCGAACCGGGCCTGGCCCGCGAGGTGGCGCTGGTGCCGATCGCCGGGCGGCGCGTGGTCACCGGGCTGCGCGGCGAGGCCGGCGCTCATGAGGGAGGCAGGCTCGATGGCTGAGATCTCCCGGGAGCGCTACGCCGCACTGTACGGCCCGACCACCGGAGACCGGGTCCGGCTGGCGGACACCGACCTGTTCATCGAGGTCGAGGAAGACCGGTGCGCCGGCGGCGAGGAAGCGGTGTTCGGCGGCGGCAAGGTGATCCGCGAGTCGATGGGCATGGCGCACGCCGTCCGGACCACGCGCGACGGCGTTCCCGGCACCCCCGACACCGTGATCACCGGGGTGATCGTGCTGGACCACTGGGGCGTCGTCAAGGCGGACGTCGGCATCCGCGACGGCCGGATCGTCGCCCTCGGCAAAGCCGGGAACCCCGACACCATGGACGGGGTGCACCCGGAGCTCGTCATCGGACCGTCCACCGAGATCATCGCCGGCAACGGCAAGATCCTGACCGCCGGCGGCATCGACGGGCACGTGCACCTGATCTGCCCGCAGTCGATCACCGAGGCGCTCGGTTCCGGCGTGACCACGCTGATCGGCGGCGGCACCGGACCGGCCGAGGGCAGCAAGGCGACCACCGTGACACCCGGAGCGTGGCATCTGGCCCGGATGTTCGAGGCGCTGGACCCCTGGCCGGTGAACTTCGCGTTGCTCGGCAAGGGGAACAGCACCAACGAGGAAGCTTTGTGGGAGCAGCTGCGCGCCGGTGCCGCAGGCTTCAAGATCCATGAGGACTGGGGTGCGACCCCGGCGGTGATCGACACCTGCCTGCGCGTTGCGGACGCCTCCGGAGCACAGGTCTCGATCCACACCGACACCCTCAACGAGGCCGGTTTCGTCGAGGACACCGTCGCGGCCGTCGCCGGACGCACCCTGGAGGCGTATCACGTGGAGGGTGCCGGCGGCGGGCACGCCCCGGACATCATCACCGTGGCCGGGCTGCCGAACTTCCTGCCCGCCTCGACCAACCCGACCCGGCCGCACACGGTCAACACCATCGACGAGCATCTCGACATGCTGATGGTCTGCCACCACCTGCAGCCCTCGATCCCGGAGGACCTGGCCTTCGCCGAGTCGCGGATCCGGCCGACCACCATCGCCGCCGAGGACATCCTGCACGACCTCGGCGCGATCTCGATGATCGGCTCGGACTCCCAGGCCATGGGCCGGATCGGCGAAGTGGTGCTGCGGACGTGGCAGACCGCGCACGTGATGAAACGCCGGCGCGGCGCACTGCCCGGGGACGGCCCGGCGGACAACCACCGCGCGCGGCGCTACGTGGCCAAGTACACGATCGGCCCGGCGGTCGCGCACGGCATGGACGCCGAGATCGGCTCGGTGGAACCGGGCAAGCTCGCCGACCTGGTGCTCTGGGAGCCGGCCTTCTTCGGCGTGCGGCCGGCGCTGGTCATCAAGGGCGGAGCCATCGCCTGGGCGGCGATGGGCGACGCGAACGCGTCGATCCCTACTCCGCAGCCGGTGCTGCCGCGCCCGATGTTCGGGGCCTACGGAGCGGCCGCGCCCGCCACCAGCTTGGCGTTCGTCGCCGAGGCCGCGTCGCAGGACGGACTGGCTGAGCGGTTGGGAGTCCGGCGGCGACTTGCCGTCCAGCGCAGCGTCAGAGGCCTGACAAAGGAGGACCTGCCGGAGAACACCGCGCTGCCCCGGATCGAGGTCGACGCGGACACTTTCACCGTGCGCATCGACGGCGAAACCGTGGAACCGGCCCCGGCCGAGGCGCTGCCGATGGCCCAGCGCTACTTCCTGTTCTGAGGGCCTCCAGCCATGAACCTGACCTCGCTGCTTCTGTTGGCGGACAGCCGCCTGCCCGCCGGGACGCACGCGCACTCCGGCGGGCTGGAGGCCGCCGTCGCCACCGAACGGGTCACAGACGCCGTCAGCCTGCACGCGTTCCTGCTCGGCAGGCTCACCACGACCGGACTGGTCACCGCGGCGTTCGCGGCCGCCGCGCTGAACCCCGGAGACGGGCAGCTCGCAGTGCTCGACGCGGAGTTCGAGGCGCGTACTCCATCCCCTGCGCAACGCCGTGCTTCCCGGGCCCTCGGCCGGCAACTACTACGCGCGGTACGGGCCGGCTGGCCGCACCCGATCCTCGACGCGGCGGCGGCAGTACACCGGGGTGGGCCGCACCAGCCGATCGCGTTCGGGGCTGCGGGCGCGGCAGCCGGGCTCGATCCGCTCGGCGTGGCCGCCGCCGCCGCGCTCGGCGCCGTCACGGGACCGGCGAGCGCCGCGACCCGGCTGCTCGGCATCGATCCCGATGCCGTCACCGCGGTGCTCGCCGTACTCGAACCGGCCGTACAACAGACCGCCGCAGCCGCAGCCGCGGCTGCCCGGGGCCCGGCCGAGGAACTACCCTCGCCCGGCGCGCCCCGGCTGGACATCTCAGCAGAACACCACAGCACTTGGGAGGTGCGTCTCTTTGCATCCTAAGCATCCTGACGAACTCGGCGCGGCCGCCGGTGGCGGGCACCCGATCCCGGCACTCGACGCCGGCGCCGCGCGACGCGGCGGCCCGCTGCGCATCGGGATCGGCGGCCCTGTCGGATCCGGCAAGACCGCGCTGGTGGCAGCCCTGTGCCGCAGCCTGCGGGAGCAGTACTCGCTGGCAGTGGTCACCAACGACATCTACACCCGCGAGGACGCCGAGATCCTGCTGCGCCAAGGCGTGCTCGACCCCGAGCGGATCAGCGCCGTGGAGACCGGCTGCTGCCCGCACACCGCGATCCGCGATGACATCTCGGCCAACCTCGACGCCGTAAGGGCCCTGGAAGAACGCTTCGAGCCGCTGGATCTGGTACTGATCGAGAGCGGCGGGGACAACCTGACCGCGACCTTCAGCAAAGGGCTGATCGACCGGCAGATCTTCGTGATCGATGTGGCCGGCGGGGACAAGGTGCCCCGCAAGGGCGGGCCCGGCATCACCTCCTCGGACCTGCTGGTCGTGAACAAGACCGACCTCGCCCCGCTGGTCGGCGCCGACCTCGCCGTGATGAGCCGGGACGCCGAACGCCAGCGCACGGGATCGGGCGGCGTCCAGCGGCCGACCGTGTTCCTGTCGCTGGCCACCCACCCGGACGCCCCCGACGTCACCGCGTGGATCAAAGGTCTCATCGCGGAGCGCAGAGCGGCCGCGCAGCCCGCGCCCAGCCCGGCGTGAAAGCGTCGGCCCGCCTCGTCGCCGAAGCACGGCCCGACGGCGGCACCCGGCTGACCGCGCTGGCCGGCCAGGCGCCGCTGCTCCTGCGCCAGACCGACCCGGCTTGGGAGCAGCCGCTCGGCCCGGAAGCGGCGGGCACCGCGCTGGTGCACCTCGTCGGCGGTGCGGCTGGGCCGCTCGGCGGTGACGAACTGCGCTGCAGCGTGGATGTCGGGCCAGGGGCTCGGCTACGGGTGTGCAGCATCGCCGCATCGGTGGCCCTGCCCGGCCCGCACGGAAGGGAATCGAGCCTGGAGATCACCGCGCGGGTGGCGGCCGGCGCCGCACTGTCCTGGAGCCCGCAGCCGGTCATCGCGGCCCGCGACGCCTGGCACCGCACCACCGCGCGGGTGGACCTGGCTGAAGACGCCCGGTTGGTGTGGCGCGAGGAGACCGTGCTCGGTCGGCACGGCGAGGAGTCGGGTTCCATCACGACCCGGCTCCGGGTGCACCGGGCCGGACGGGTGCTGCTCGACCAGACGCTCGCAGTCGGGCCACGCTACCCGGGTTCGCTCGGTGCCGCCGTCACCGGAGCCGACCGCGCCGCCGGAACGCTCGTCATCGTCGACCCGGCCTGGGCCCACGTCGACCTCGCTGACCGGCTCACGCTCGCCACCCGCGACGACGCAGGCGGAGCCATCGCCGTACTGCCACTGGCCGGCCCCGCAGTGGTCGTCAGTGCTCTGGCGGCGGACGGCCTGGCGCTGCGCAGACTGCTTGACCGGGTGCCGTTCAGGTAGACGGGTAACGCGGGACGCAGCCCCCTGCTGGCGGGCAATGGGGGTTCCTATTCACCGTGGCCATCCGGCCCGCCTAGCGTGGGCGGCGTCAGCACGCGGTGCGGGTACCGCACTTCTGGCGGAAGGCTCGTGCACCGCTGGAGAACCGGGAGACCACGACCATGACCGCTCAGCTCATAGATGGCAAAGACCTGCAGGGACCGATCCTGGAGCGGGTCGGCGCGAAGATTCAGAAGACCGGGACCGCGCCGGTGTTGGACCTGGTGATGATCGACCATCCGGTCATGCCGATCCAGATGCAGACCGAGCCCGCCTTCGACCTGCACATCTCGTTCCTCAGGAAGCTCGGTGTGCAGGTCCGGCCGCACCGGCTCGCGGCCGACGTGCGGCACGACGACGTCGTCGCGCTGGTCGAGGGCTGCAACGCCGACGCGAGTTGCGACGGGGTCTTCATCCTCGTGCCGCCTCCGCCGCAGATCCGGCTGGTCGAGGTGCTCAACGCCATCGACCCGGCCAAGGAGCTGGAGGGGCTGCATCCCGCGCACGCCGCGCATCTGCTGCCGGTCAGCCTGACGGCGACCGAGCGGCCGATGATCGTCCCGGCCACGTTGCGGACCGTCTTCGACGCGGTGGGGACGGACTTCGAGGGAGCGCACGTCGTGGTGGTCGTGGAGCACGGGGCGCTGCGCGCAAACCTGATCACGCACATGGTGACCAAGTTCGGCAGCGGCCTGATCTGGCCGTCCGACACGACGGTGACCGTGGTGCACCATGAGCACCCGCGGGTCGAGGAGTACTGCCGCGACGCCGATGTGCTCGTCGCGGTGCTGCCGGGTGTGCCGCGGCTCGTCCGCGGGAGCTGGGTGAAGCCGGGCGCCACGGTCGTCGACTTCGCCGCGACCGTGATCGGCGCCGAGCCGCATCCCAAGAACCCCGAGCGGATGATGCCGGTGTTCGCCGGCGGCGTCGACAACGACGAGGTGGCCGAGGTCGCCAAGGTGCTGTGCCCGGCACCGCGCGGCGTCGGTCCTGTCATGCTGGCGCTGCTGGCCGAGAACCTCCTCGACGCCGCCATCGCCCGGCGCGGCGCCGGCGGTGCCTGATGGAGGAAGGCACCCAGGCGGCGGAGAGTCCGGCAGTCGCCTGGATCTTCCCCGGCCAGGGCGCGCAACGTCCGGGCATGGGCCTGCCGTGGCGGGATGATCCCTCGTGGTCCGTGGTGGATCAGATCTCTGAGATAGCCGGCCGCGACGTCGGTTCGCTGCTGCTCGACGCCGACGCCGACGCTCTCCGGGAAACCGATGTCGCCCAACTGGCCACGTTCGCGCTCGAGATGGTGATCGCCGACGCGCTGCGTATCGCACCAGGGGACGGCACACCGTCGCCCACCGCGTATGCCGGACACAGTCTCGGCGAATACTCAGCGCTGGCCGCGGCGGGGATCCTCTCGCTGACCGACGCCACACGCCTCGTCGTCGCGCGTGGCCGGGCGATGCTCGCGGCGACTCGGGAACGCAAAGGAACGATGGGCGTCCTGATCGGCCTGTCCGGTGCGGAGGCCGACCAGCTCGTCAAGGAGGTACAGCAGGCCGGCCACGAGGTCTGGGTGGCCAACCGGAACGCGGCCGACCAGTTCGTCGTCTCCGGAACCGAAGAGGGCGTCGACGCCGTCGCCGACGCGGTGGTGAAGCCGGGCCGCCTGGCCCGGATCCCGGTGGCCGGGGCCTTCCACACCCCGCTGATGGCACCCGCCGCGGCAGACCTGCGAGCCGCCCTGGTGCGGACGCCGTTCCAGCCCGGCCGGGCGGTGGTCGTCGCCAACGTCGACGCGCAGCCGCACGACGGCTCGGCGGACTGGCCCGGGCTCGCGACCGCCCAGCTCACCAGCCCGGTGCTCTGGGCCGACAGCGTGGACGTCCTGATCGGCGAGCTCGGATGCGGTTCCGTTCTGGAGATCGGGCCGGGCAAGGCACTCACCAACCTCGTCAAGCGCTCCGGCTGGACCGTCACCGTCCGGTCGGTTTCCACGCCGGACGCCATGAGCTGACAAGACCGTCGGGCGCGGACACCCAGGTGTCCGCGCCCGACGGTCTTTCGGCCTGATTCGGTCGCTCTATGTCCGGAAATCGAACGTACGGCGCAGCCAAGCGTCCAGGCGATGCTCGTTGGCGTGCAGGACGCCGAGGTCGATCGGGGCCAGCACCATCATGACCGTCACCGCTATCGCGCCGGAGATCGGCCCCACGTGTCCGTACGCGGGCAGATACCACAGCGCGTACAACATCCACGGCAACGTCAGATAGCCGGTGACCGTCGAGGGTGTGTAGGTACGCAGCCTGATCGGTTCGGCGCAGTGGCCGAACAGGTGCAGGGTGAAGCTCACCAGGAAGCCCCACAGCAACGCGTAGCAGTTGAAGAGCACTGCGACCAGCGTGAAGCCGGTGAACAGCACGAAGTTGATCCCGATCAGGAACGCCGTCACCGACGTCGCGACTCCCCGCGTCGAGTGGAAGGGCATCGCCGGCGCCCTGGGGTCGTCCCGGGTCCGGGCGAGGAAGGGTTCGATGAAGATGATCTCCTCGAACTCGTGGATCATGAGGACGGCCAGACTCAGCCAGGCGACGTCGTTGACGATCATCGGCTGCTCCGGGACCGGGGATCGAGGCCGGCCTCGCCGAGGACCACCCCGGACAGCGCCGTGTCGAAGGCCAGGGCTGTGGCCGTCACGCCGGACCTCAGGAAGGAGTAGTGGTCGCCGGGTACCGCGGTGTGCCACACCGGGCCGGTCAGGCGCCCCCGCCAATCCCAGGCGGTGGCCGGACGCACGCCGAGGGCGTCGAAAACCGGCGAGCGGGGCCCGCCCGCGGCGATGATCGCGGTGGGGCCGTCGAAGGTGCCCGTCGGCCGGTGGTGGGCCAGCGCCTGAGCGTTGAGCAGCATGACCGCCAGCTGCGCCGCGACCTGAGCCGCGACCTCGTCGGACCAGTACGGCTGGCGTACCCGCTGCACGACTTCGGCGATCGTGCTCGGTGGTGCGGCTGAAGCCGAGGACGACACGTCCTCCAGCCCGACAGCCTCACGCAACAGACGCGGCGCGATCGCTGAGAACGCGGCCTCGTCGACCAGTGAGCCCTGATACGCCTCGGACGGCAGGGAGTCCAGGAACACCAGACGGTCCACCCGTTCCCCGGCGGCCCGCAGCCGCAGTGCCATCTCGAACGCCACGTTGCCGCCGAACGAGTACCCGCCCAGCCGATACGGGCCCGACGGCTGCACCCGGGCGACCTCCTCGAGGTAGCGGTCGGCGAGCGCCTCGATGCCCGCCTCCTGCCCGCGGGCGTCAGCCGGGAAGGTGATCGCGTGGACCGGGCTCGGATCGGCACTGCGCGCGACGAGTTCGCGGTAGGTGATGGCCGACCCGCCGGCCGGATGAACGAGGAACACCTCCCGCCCCGGCTCGCCGTCCTTGAGCCGGACCGTGAGACGGGCTCGGCGCGATGCCGAGTCCACGCCGGATCCGCCGGCTGCAGAGTGCGCCTCAGTAGTTGTTTCAATGCCTGCTTCAGCGCCGGCCTCAGCGCCGGCCTCAGCGCGTGCGAACAACAGGCGGGCCATTCGGGCCGCCGTGCCGGCGGTCTCGAACTCAGCCAGGCTCAGCTCCAGTCCGAACTGTTCGCGGAACACGGCGACGATCGTCACGGCCATCAGCGATTCGCCGCCCGCTGCGAAGAAGTCGTCCTCTGCTCCGAGATCGGCGATACCGAGCTCGCTGCGCAGAATCGACAACACCGCCGCCTCGGTCTCGGCCGCCGAGCCGGGGGGTGCCGGTCGAGTGACATGCGCGGCGGGCGCCACCGGGGAATCAGCCGCTTCGGCACGGGGGATCCAGTGCCGCACCGGCCGCCGGGCCGGGCCGGGCAACGGCGTCTTGATGGCCGCGGACAGGTCTCCGCAGTCTTCGCGGGGCGGTTCGTCGCCGTCGAGCCAGGCCGTGATCGCCGGCTCGCGCTCGTCGGCGACGCCGCCGGCCAGCCAGTCCTGGATCCGGGCGAGGAGTTCCGTGCGATCGGTGGCGACCCATCCGATCCGGGACGGAAGCCGGTTCCGGCCTTCGAGCAGGGTGAGTGTCACGTCGTCGAGACGGACGGACGGGTGTGCGGCGAGGTGGTCGCCCAGCGCTCGTGCCGTCCTTCGCAACGAATCGTCGTCGCGCGCGGACAGCAGTACCGCGTATCTGCCCGCGGCGAAGGCCGGCCGCGAGCGCTCCGGCGCCACGCCCAGGATCGCGTGGGCATTGGTCCCGCCCATCCCGAACGAGCTGACCCCGGCCGCCGTCAGCGTCGGTTCCTCGTGCGCCTCGACGGGCACCTCGAACGGCGTCGTGTCGAGCTTGAGTTCCGGGTTGGGCGTGCTGAACCCGGCTTGCGGCGGCACGACCCGATGCGCGAGCACCAGCGCCGCCTTGATCAGACCGGCGGCTCCGGCCGCGACGTCCAGGTGCCCGATGTTCGCCTTGACGCTGCCGATGAAGCACCGCTGCGGCGGTCGCCCGTCGGCGGCCAGCGCCTCCGACAGAGCCCTGATCTCGATCGGATCGCCGAGCCGGGTCCCGGTGCCGTGCGTCTCCACGAAACCGATCTCCTGCGCCGACGTCCGGGCGAAGGCGAGCGCCTGGCGGATGACCGCTCGCTGCCCGGTGACGCTCGGCGCGGTATATCCCGCCTTCGCCGAGCCGTCGTTGTTCACCGCGGTGCCCCGGATCACCGCGTAGATGTGGTCCCGATCGGCCAAGGCGTCTTCGAGCCGCCGCAGAACGACGACGGCGCAGCCGTTCCCCTTGACCGTGCCGGTGCCGTCGGCGTCGAAGACCCGGCATCGGCCGTCCTCGGACAGCGGCCCGCCCTGCCGGTACGGGTATCCGGCCTCCTGCGGGAAGAAGATGCTCACTCCCCCCGCCAGTGCGGCGTCGCACTCGTCCTCGAGGAGCGACTGGCAGGCCAGGTGGACGGCCACCAGCGAGGTGGAGCACGCCGTCTGCACCGTGACCGCGGGTCCCGTGAGGCCCAGCCGGTAGGCGGTCCGGGTGCACAGGGAGTCCTTGTCGTTCCCGATCATCACCGGGTACGCCAGCACACCCTCGGCCCGCCGCTCCGGGTGGCTCAGGATGTTGTCGTACAGGTAGGTGCTCATGGAGGTGCCGCCGAACACCCCGACGGCGCGGTGGTCGTCGTCGACGGCGAAACCGGCGTCGTCCAGCGCCGACGCCGCGCACTCCAGGAAGATCCGGTGCTGAGGGTCGGTGACCGCCGCCTCGGCCGGGGCCATGCCGAAGAACTCGGCGTCGAAGAGGTCCGCACCGGCCATCACCGTTCCGCTGGGAACGTAGTCCGGGCGGTCGGCCAGCACGTCGGGGACTCCGGCCGCCCGCAGCTGCTCGCGGTCGAAGCTCTGGATAGCCGTTTCCCCGCCTACCAGCATCGACCACAGCGCCTGGGGGCTGTCGGCGCCGGGGAACCGGCCCGCCATCCCCACGATGGCGATGGCATCGTCGTGCTCTGTCATCTCCGATGTGACGTCCCCCGTCATCGGCCGTCCCTTCGTCGTCGGGTGTTCCGCCGGGCGCGCACCTCGCCGGCCGTCCCGCCGACCCGGGCTATGCGGGCCGCGAGCTGCTCGACGGTGGTGTACTCGAACAGGTCGATCATGTCCAGGTCGAGCCCGGGCACGGCTTGCAGCAGCAGGCCGTGGACCTGGGCGACGTGCATCGAGGTGCCGCCGATGTCGAAGAAGTTGTCCTCGTCCCGGAAGTTCGTGACGCCGACCGACTCCCGCCAGGCGTCCCGGACGGTCTGCCGCGCGGCCTGCAGCGCCGACGCCGGCCGATCGGCACCGGGTCCGACGGCGGGCGCCGGCTGCGCGACCGGCTCCAGCGGGGGCGGAAGCAGCGCGTCGGCGACCTTCCCGTGAGAGTTCAGCGGCAGCTCGGGCAGGTACACGAAGTGCGACGGCACCATGTAGGCGGGCAGCCGTTCGCGAAGGCGGTCCCGCAGCTCGGAGTCGGCCGGCGGCGCGCTCTCGGAGCTGTCGCCGACCAGGTAGGCGACCAGACGCGGACGTCCGCCGTCCGGGTCGTAGACGCGCACGGCGACGTCGCGCACCTCTGGTTGAGCGTGCAGCGCACTCTCCACCTCCCCCAGTTCGACGCGGTACCCGCGGATCTGCACCTGGCCGTCCCTGCGGCCTTCGAAGGCGAGGACTCCGTCGGGACGCTGCACGACACGGTCTCCCGTGCGGTACATCCGCTTCCCGGTCCGGGCGTCGGTGATGAAGGCGGCGGCCGTGAGCTCAGGGGCACCGAAGTAGCCGCGGGCCAGCGAGTCGCCGCCGATGAGCAGTTCGCCGGGGATGCCGATCGGCACCGGGTGCAGGTCGGCGTCCACGACGTGCGCTGTCACGTCCGCCAGCGGCCGGCCGATGACGCTGCCGGTCTCCCGGCGCGCGGCCTCGGCGTCGATCTCGTGGTGGGTCACGAACATGGTGGTCTCGGTCGGGCCGTACTGGTTGTAGACCCGGCAGTCGTCCCCGCGCAGCTCGAACCATTCCCGCAGGGCGGCGAACCGCACCGCCTCGCCGCCGAGCGCCAGCAGGCGGACCGCGATCCGCTCGGGACTGCGCCGCAGTTCGGCGAGCACCAGGGTGAACGCCGAGGGCGTCATGGTCACGACGGTGACCTGGCGGTCGAGCAGGAACGCGGCGAGGTCCGCCGGGGATCGGGCGACCGTCTCCGCCACGATCTCCAGCCGGGCCCCGCTGGTCAGGGCCCCGAAGATCTCCCACACCGCCATGTCGAACGTCGGCGCGTGCAGCAGTGCCCAGACATCCTCCGGTCCGGTGCCGTAGTCCAGTTGGGCGGCGCGGTAGTGGCGGGCGAACGCCCCCCGGGTGACCTCGACGCCCTTCGGGGTTCCGGTGGTTCCGGAGGTGAAGATGATGTAAGCGGTGGCGTCCGGCCGGGGTCGCGGGAGCTCGAAATCTGCCGGGCCCGAAACACCGACGGCGTCTTCCAGGACCGCCGCGTATTCGACCCGCTTCCCCGCGTCCCAACCGGGAACGGCATCCGCGATCGCCAGCAGGGGAAGATCCGTGAACTGCTTCGTCACGGCCTCCAGCCGCGCCGAGGGCGCGAGCGGGTCGATCGGCACGAAGGCCTTGCCCGCCTTCAGGACGCCGATGGTGGCCGCCATCAGCTCCGTACCGCGTCGGCCGCTGACCGCGACGTGGTCGGCGTCGATGTTCGCGACCAGCCACCGGGCCACCTGCTCCGCGCGGCGCTGAAGCTGCACGCGGGTCAGCGACGATCGGGCGTCGGCGACCGCCACCGCGTCCGGCTGCCGGGCGGCCAGCCGGTCGAGCGTGGTCACGATGTCGTCGGCGTCGAGCGGTCGGTAGTCGTTGAGTGCCGCGTCGACGGCCGCGGCAGCCTGCTCACCCAGCAGCGATATCTCCGCCAGCTTCTGATCCGGCCGGGCACTGGCCTGGTCGAGGATCGCCAGATAGCAGCTCACCGGATCCGCGGGCAGCAGGGCTTGCGCGGTGTCGACACAGATCTTGACCGCGTCCGTGCCGTGCTCCACGGCGATGGCGAGCGGGAAGCGCACGTGCCGCCGCTCGATGTCGATCCGTGTGACCTGACAGCCCGGCAGCGAGAAGAGGACCGGGCGCCGGTAGTAGGTGAAGGCGGTGTCGACGGCCAGGCCGTCGAGCCGGCCGAGCGCCGCCTCCGGCTGGGCGGCGCGCACGTCGGCGACGTCGACCGCCTGGTACTTCAGCAGCCCGAGCGTGCTCGCGGCCAGCCGGCGGCACAGGTCCGCGAAGGTCTCGGCGGGCTCCATCTCGATCCCGAGCGGCAGGATGTTGATGAAGTTGCCGAGGGTCTTCCCCGCCGCCCGGCCGAACCGGTTCGGCAACGGCACCGAGGTCGCCACCGCCGTGCTCCCGGCGAACCGCGACAACAGGACCAGGTGGGCACCGAGGAAGAAGGAGAACGGCGTGATGCCGCCGTCGCTGACCAGTTTCTCGATCCGGGTGCGGATCTCGGGGGGCAGGGATACGAAGGGCGTGCGTCCCGGCATCACGCCGTCGGGACGCCGCACGCCGGTCACCGGTCCGGAGTCGGTCCCGGACGCGGCTTCCAGCAGGGTCCTGACCCGGTCCAGGGTCCGGGCGTCCGGCTCGTCCGGCGGCGGCAGGTCCGCGGGCTGAACGCCCAGGTCCGCGATCGCCGCCGCCTTGTCGGGGAAGGCGTCGGGGTCGGCGTAGGCGAGCTCGATCAGGTCGAACAACAGCCACAGCGCGGTGACGTCGGCGATCAGGTGGGAGACGGCGACCGTCAGGTAGACCCGGTCTGCCGATGTCCACACGGCCGCTTCGTACAGCGGCCAGCGGCCGGGCGGAAACGGCGTGTCGGCCAACGCCTCAGCGTGCGCGACGACAGCGGACCGGTCCTCGGCCGCAGTCCCCGACAGCTCCCTGATCTCCACGACGTAGCCGGTGCCGGACTCCTCGAAGCACGCCTCGTCGAACCGCGCCTCGCCGCCGCTGCCGCGGAACGTCACGTTCAGCGCGCGAGCGGATCTGAGCACGGTTTGGACCGCGTCGCGCAGGCGCTGGGCGTCGACCTGCCCGGTGATCTCGTAGAGCATGGAGCTGTTGGTCGACGCGTCGCCGGAGCGGAGCTGCTGAACCGTGAGCATCGCCCGTTGAGCGGCGGTCAGCGGCCCTGAGCGGCTGGCTGCCGGTACCCGGCCGGTCATGCGCGCTCACCGGCGCTTTCGGCGGCGGCGACCGGCCTGGCGTGCATCGGCGGCGCCGGCGGCACCGGCGCGCCCGGCCGGGACGGCCACCAGAACCGGTCGCCGGCCACCGCGGCCAGGCCCGGGACCAGCACGATCGCCATCACGAACGCGCACAGCGCGATGCCCAGCGAAACCGCGAATCCCATCTCCGTCAGGAAGCCGATCCCGGCCAGCATCAGCGCGGCGAAGGAACCGGCGAGCACGAGCCCGGCAGCCGCCACGGCCGGGGCCGTGCGGGTCACCGCCGCGCCCACCGCCTCGCGCGCCGTGGCACCGGAGCGGATCTCGTCACGGATCCGGGAGATCATCAGGATGTTGTAGTCGGTGCCGATGGCGACGACGAACACGTACATCACCAGCGGGATGACGAACTGCAGGCCCGGCTTGCCCTGGGCGTGCTGGAACAGCAGCACGCTGGCGCCGAAGACACCGGCGAAGCCGAGGAACACCACGCCGATCAGCAGGCCGGTGCCGATCACCCCGCGCAGCAGCAGGGCGAGGATGATCCCGATCAGCACCGCCGCGATCGGCAGGGCGAACTTCAGCCCGTCGCTGTTCGCGTCCCGGATGCCGGCGTAGGCCGAGCTCGGTCCGCCGACGGACGCGTGCGTGCCGGCCGGCGCCTTGGTGTGGGCAGCGGTTTCCAGCGGACCGGAGACCAGCGACAGCGCCGCCTTGCTGTACGGGTCCTGGTTCAGGATGACGGTGAACTGGGCGGTTCCGCCGTCGGCCGAGGCCACGGCCGGACCGACGTTCGCGACCCCGTCGACCGCCTTCAGCGCGGCGCCGAACGCCTGCTCGCCGGCGGCGTCCAGGGGCGCGGCGCCGTCGTGCGTCAGGAAGACCACGACCGGGGCGAGGTTGCCGGGCGGGAAGTCCTGGAGCATCCGGTTGTAGGACGTGGCGCTCTCCTTGTCCTGCGGCAGCTGGCCGACCGGGTCGTAGTCCAGGGAGAACCCGATCGCGCCGAGGGCCAGGACGCCGAACAGCAGGGCGCAGCCGGAGGCGAGCAGTCCGGGGCGGCGCGCGGTGAGCCGGCCCAGACGCGCGGCGTTGGTGCCGGGGCGGGCGGTGCGCCAGGCCTTGGACGGCCAGAACAGCTTCTCGCCGAGCAGCGCGATGATCGCCGGGACCAGGGTCAGGCCGGCGGCGAGCATGGTCGCGACGACGACGGCGAGCGTCGGTCCGAGGGTGCGGAAGGAGCCGAGCGGCGAGACCAGCAGCGTGCAGAACGCGACGATGACGACGCCGGCCGCCGACGTCACGGCCTCGCCGACCCGGGCCAGGGCGTGGACCAGCGCCTCCTTGGGGTCCTCGCCGTCGCGCAGCCGCTCGCGGTAGCGGAAGAGCAGGAACAGGATGTAGTCGGTGCCGACGCCGAACAGCACGACGATCACCAGGATCGGGGCGAAGGAGGCGACCTTGTAGCCGGCCAGCGCCGAGACCGCCCCGGCCAGGCCGCCGCCGACGACCTGGACGATGCCGACGGCGATCACCGGGACGAACGCCGCCACCGGGCTGCGGAAGATCAGCAGCTGCAGGATCACGATCAGGCCGACGGTCGCGCCGGCGACGATGCCCGCCGCGGCGGCGATGGCGTCGGTGTTGTCCGCGGCGACCGGCGCCTCGCCGGAGTAGCCGGCGGACAGCGGGCTGCCGCCCAGCAGCGTGACGGTCTTGGACCGCAGCGCCTTGACCGCGTCGACGGTCTTCTTGTCGTTGGCGTTCTCGGCGAAGGCGATCTGGCCGAGCTGGCTCTTGTGGTTGGGGGCGATCAGGCGCTCGCTCGTGGTCACCGTCTGGACCCCGGCCACGCCGGCCGCCTTGAGGTTGCCGACTACGGCGGCGACCTGCTTGTTGTCGTCCTCGGTGAGCGCGGCGCCGTCGTGCCGGGTGAAGACGATGACGCCGGTGGACTGCGGCCGCCCGGGGAACGCGTCCTGGGCCAGACGCGTCGCCTTGGACGCCTCGGCGGTGGACGGCAGGGTGCCCGAGGTGTTCGGGTCGACCCGGGTCGCCAGCGCCGGCAGCACCGCGATGGCGACCACCACCAGCGCGAGCCAGCCGCCGACGACCCGCCAGGGGTGGGCGACCACCCCGCGGCCCAGCCTTTCGAAGAATGTGGTGCGTGACGCCGTCATGGCAGTACTCCGTTACTCGATTGCTCGTTCTGGGTGGGTGTGGGGTGGGGGTGGGCTGTCCGAACCGGGCTCAGACCTGGATCACCCCCTCGGAGATCGAGCCCGGCAGCAGGCTGGCCCGGATGAGGATGGCGCGGTCATGGGGCTGGTAGAGCACGCGGAAGTCGAGATCCTGGAAGACCGCGGCGCGGGACTCCGGCCCCAGGCTGTCGAGCAGGCGCACCCGCTGCAGGGCCCACAACGGCTTCGGCGGGCGCCGGGACGGCCCGGTCACCTGGCGGTGGATCCAGTCGCGGACCGGGCGCGCCGAGGACTCGGCGACGAGCCAGCGCTGGATCGGTCGCAGGATCCTGCTCTGCTGGAGGTAGACGTTGGCCGGATGATCCTGCTGTTCGGCGTCCGCGGTCTCGCGGTAGACCCGGCAGCGGTAGTAGGGGGCGTCGTTGTTCCAGGTGCCCTGCATCAGCCGGCGGCACAGCGCGCACCGGATGAGGCCGCGGAAGACGTGCGCGCCGGCCCGCTCCGGCTGCACGACCGGGCCCCGCTCCGAGAGCAGCCGCTGCACCTCGTCGAACATCTCGGCGCTGACCAGTCCGGGGTAGGCGCCCTGGCCCTCGCGGTCCCCCCGCGAGCCCAGGTAGCGGGGATTGACGATGATCGCGCGCACCACGCCCTTGGACCATGCGGACCCGTTGTGGTGGGGGTTGCGCAGGCGGTCGTGGTTCGACGGCTTGGGGACGTTCTCGGAGGTGAGGCAGGCCGCGATGGTCTGCAGGCCGTCGCCGTTGGCGTAGTTCGTGAAGATGCGGGACACCACGTGGGCGGTGGCGGGGTCGGGCTTCAGGGCCCTCACCCCGGATTCGCCGGTCCAGAGCATATAGCCGTAGGGCGGGCGCCCCCCGCGGGGCATCGGGACTTCTGGTATCGGTGTCGGTCTCAACATCAGGGAACCCCCCGTGGGTCGCGTTAGACGGATGGACTCATTCGGCGGCTGCCGCCGCCTCGGCTCTGGCCGGCTCGGGCATCGGGACCGGTGCCCCGGGCCGTCCCGGGAGCCAGACCAGGACCGCGACGGCCCCGACCGCCGTCACCGCCGCCGCGCCGAACGCGGCGACGTGCATGGCCGCGACGAAGGACTCGTGCGCGGCGTCGGTGATGCGCTGGACGATGCGGGTCCCGTCCGCCGCCGGCACACCGGGCCGGTGTGCCGAGGCCGAGGCGACGGACAGCGTCTTCTCAATGGATTCGGCGGCGCCGGCCCGGCTGGCGGCCGGCAGGTCCCCCAGCTGCCCGGTGATCCGGTCGCGGTAGCGCAGGGACAGCAGCGCACCGAGGACCGCGACCCCCAGCGCGGTGCCGATCTGCCGGAAGGCGGTGTTCGCCGCGGCTCCGGCTCCCGGCCGGTCGGCGGGGACGGCGCCCATCATCAGCGCGGTCACCGGCGGGATCACGAAGGTCAGGCTGACCCCGTGCAGGAAGAGCACGGCTTCCAGCACCGGGATCGACGCGGTCTGGCTCATCGTGCCGTAGCAGCACAGGCAGGCCGCGGCCGTCGCCAGCCCGCAGACCGCCGCGTTGCGATGTCCCAGAGTCCTGATGATCTGGCCGGCGCGCGGCGCGACCAGGAGTTGGGCGATGGCGATCGGCATCGCACAGGCGGCGGCCTGCAGGGGGCTGAAGTCACGCACCGACTGCAGGTAGAAGAGCAGCGCGAACACCACGCCCATCAGGCCGAAGAAGGCGACGGCGATCGCGGCGCAGGCTCCGGCGAACCGGCTGTCGGTGAACAGGCGCACGTCCAGAATGGGTTCGGGGCTGCGCAGCTCGACGACGGCGAACAGGACGAGCACGGCCGCGCCGCCGAGCAGCGGGCCCCACACCGTCACCACGCTCCACCTGCCGAGTTCGCCGCCGTGGATCACGCCGTAGGTGAGGGCGAACATCCCCGCCACCGACAGCACCAGGCCGCGCACGTCGAGCCGCATCTGGCGCCCGCCGCCGGACTCCGGCACGACCGCGAGGATCCCGACCATCACCAGGACCACCAGCGGGACGTTGATCAGGAAGATCGAGCCCCACCAGAAGTGTTCGAGGAGCACGCCGCCGAGCAGCGGGCCGAGCGCCAGCCCGGCACCGGCCGCCGAGGACCAGATGCCGATCGCCTTGGCCCGGCCGGCCGGCGGGAACACCGCGGTCACGATCGACAGCGAGACCGGCTGCACGCTCGCCGCGCCCAGACCCATCACGGCGCGGGCCGCGATCAGCTCGCCGGGGGTGCGGGAGTAGGCGGCCGCCACCGATCCCGCCCCGAACACCACCAGTCCGATCAGCAGCGCACGACGCCGGCCGAACCGTTCGCAGACATAGCTCCAGGCGAACAGCAGGCTGGCGAAGACCAGGGTGTAGGCGTTGACGGCCCATTCGAGCTCACCCTGGCCGGCGCCGAGCCCGGTGTGCGGGTCGGCGAGCCGTCGCAGGGCGACGTTCAGGATGCTGTTGTCCAAGACGACGATCAGCAGGCTGACCACCATCAGCGACAGGATCGCACCGGGCCGGCGGAGCCGGGTCGTGCCGTCCATGGAACCCCCTGCGAGCGGGTCGGGAGCGGTGCGTGGGCCGGTTTCTAATTACGGAACGTACCGTAACATTAACCGACCATGGCAGGGCTCTGCAACGGAAAATCTGATGACGGGAACATGAATGGTCGCGACCCGCGAGTTCGCAGGTCGCGACCGCCTCATCCGCAGCCGCCGGCGGTGTCGAAGTCGTAGGGCGCCGACCCCGCCAGGGCTGGTTCAGCCTGGTCTGGTTCAGTATATTCTGGTTGGTTCTGTACCGGTTCGGTCAGGACCGTCCCGATCAAGACCGGTTCGCTCTTGTCCACCACAGTCTGGACCGGTTCGCCGTGGGCACGTGGAGCCGGCACGCTGGGTTTCGCACCGTCCTGGCACAGGTCGTCGATGAAGTCGCCGAGCCGGTCCAGCCCCCAGAACCGGCGCCGTCCGTTCAGGAAGTAGGGGATGCCGAAGATGTCCTCGTCGTAGGCGCGGCTCAGCGCCTCGACGCCCTCGGCACGGATGTCCGGATCGTCCGGGGCCGCGAGGAGCGGCTCGGCGTCCAGCCCGGCCTCGACGCAGACCCCGCGCAGGACGTCGCGATCACAGACATCAGCCCCCTGCTCCCACCGGGCCCGGGTCACGGCCGTGTAGAACTCCCGCTCCACACCCGCCCGGCGAGCGGCGAGCCAGCCCAGGTGCGGCAGCTCCCACCAGGGGTCGCGATCGATCGGCCACCGCACCTGATATCCGAGCCTTGCCGCGATGCGCTTGGTGTCCTGGATCAGGTAGAGGTGCTTCGCCTTGGTCATCTGCTGGTAGAGGACCTCAGCGCCGCGTTCCGCCAGGGCGGCGCTTGTTTGCTCGTCGGCGTCCCAGTAGGGGATGTACTCGACAGTCGCGGCGGCGTCCGGCAACACCGCTTCCAGCCGGCGCAAGGCGATCCAGCTGTAAGGGCTGCGGAAGGAGAAGTAGAGCCGCGGGTTCTTCGGTCTGGTCACCGGCTCTGTCCTGTTCCGTCGCCGCGGCTCCACCCGCGCAGCACCGCCGCGCCGACCGAGCCGTCGGGCGAGCACGCCGTCACCACGGACACCGCGCCGTCCCGTGCGGGGTCGGCGCGGTGGTGGGCCAGGACCGCCGCGATCTGCAGAGCCCCGGAGGCCGCGCGCGCCTCGCCGGTGAAGTGCTTGACCGGCAGGAGCCGCGGTGCTCCCGGAACCGTCGCGGCGATCGCGTCGCGCTCCACCGCGTCGAGTTCGGGGACGCCGCTCTCGCCGGTGACGATCAGTTCGACGGCGGCCGCGTTGACATCGGCGGCAGCCAGCGCGCGCCGGATGACGGCCGCGAGACCCGAGGCCGGGTCCGGCATCTCCCCCGGCGGGGCGAACTCGCCGACCTCCAGGGCCAGGACCTCGGCATCCGGCTGGCGGCGGCCGGCGCGATCGGCGTCGGCCGCCTCGACGACGAACACCGCCGCCCCCTCGCCGGTCGGCACCCGGCCGGCCGCCTCGGGGTAGAGCTGTTCGGTCAGCCAGGCCGTGTGCGGACTGAACTCCTCCACGGCTCCGACCAGCAGGGCGTCCGCGTAGCCGCGGCTGATCGCGTTGCGCGCGTAGCGGAGCGCGGACAGGGCGGCCAGCGGACCGCCGGCGATCGTGGCGTTGACGCCCTTGAGCTTGTACCAGATCGCCGCCTGCCCGGACGCGCAGTTCATCACGGTGTTCGGGAACAGGATCGGATTGACCAGGTAGGACTTCTCGTTGACGAGGGTCTCGCGGCTGTAGTCCGAGGACGCCTTCAGACTCCCGGTCGTGGTGCCCAGGGCGATGCCGACCCGTCCGGTGTTCGCCTCGCCCACCTCCAGGTCGGTGTCGGCGAGCGCCTGTCCGCAGGCGACCAGCGCCAGGGCGGTGCTGCGGTCGAAGAAGCTCGTGCCCTTGCGGCCCAGGTGGGCGCGGACGTCGAAGCCGACCAGGGCGTGCGCCCGGTCCTGCGGGAGCGGCTCTTCGAACATCGCGGTGACGTCCGCCGCCCGGCTCGGCGCGGCACCGGCCAGGGTGCCGGCGAACTCCTGCGCGCCGGTGCCGGCGGCCGAGAGCACGCCCCATCCGGATATGGCCAGTGTCGCGGTCATGTCGCCCGTCCCAGGATCGTGATGGCGTTGTTGCCGCCGAAGGCGAAGCCGTTGTTCTGCACCACGTCGACGCGGGTCTGCCGGGCGACGTTCGGTACCGGGTCGATGTCGGTCATCTCCGGGTCCGCCGCGGTGAAGTTGATGGTCGGCGGCAGGAATCCGGAGTGGATGGCCAGCGCCGAGGCGATGGCGCCGAAGCCGCTGGCCGCCCCCATCGCGTGGCCCAGCATCGACTTGATCGAGCTGATCGGCGGCGTGCGGTGGCCGAAGACGTCGCGGACCGCGCGGTATTCGACGGCGTCGTTCGCCGGTGTCCCGGTGCCGTGCGCGCAGATGTAGTCGACGTCGGAGGCGTAGATGCCGGCGTTGCGGTGGGCCAGCCGCATGCAGGCGGCGATGCTGACCGGGTCCGGGGCGACCATGTGCCCGGCGTCGCAGTTGAGGCCGTAGCCCAGCAGTTCGGCGTAGATGTTCGCGCCGCGGGCCTGGGCCGATTCCAGGGTTTCCAGGAACAGGGCGGCGCCGCCTTCGCCGTGCAGGATGCCGGAGCGCCCGGCGTCGAACGGGGAGCAGCGTTCCTTGGTGAGCGCGCCCAGCCGGAAGAAGCCGGCGTGGGCCCAGCGCGCCACCGAGTCCGCTCCCCCGGCGACCATGTAGTCCGCGGCCCCGGTGAGGATCTGGTCGTAGGCGTATCCGAGGGCGTAGTTGCTCGCCGAGCAGGCGGTGGACAACGTGATCGCCTCACCGGTCAGGCCGAGCTCCCGGTTCACCGCGACAGCCAGCCGGGAGGCCGGGTACTGCGCGGCCGGGGCACCGGCGGACTGCTGCCAGCCCTGCCTCACCCACTGACCGGTGATCGCCTCGATCACCTGGGACTCGCCGCTGGTGGTGCCCATGCTCGAGCCCGCCCGCGATCCGGACAGGACGTCCGGGTCGATCCCGGAGTCCTGGACGGCCAGGCGCGCGGCGGCGGCCGCGAATAAGCTCGTCCGCCCCCAGGCGTCGACGTCCAGGGTGTGGAGCAGGCCCTTGGGGTCGAAGTCCGTGACCTCCCCGGCGTTGCGGTGCGGGAAGCCGGAGGCGTCGAAGCTGCTGATCGGTGATATCCCGCTGCGCCCGGCGCGCAGCGCGGTCTCGAAAGCCGCGACCCCGGTCCCGATGCTCGACACGGGCCCCAGGCCCGTGATGACCACTCGACGGCTCATGGTCAGACCCAGCCGGCGTACTCGGCCACGATCTCGCACACCGCCTTGAGGCACACCATCTTCGGGAGCTCTTCCTGCGGGATGTCGATCTTGTAGACCTTCTCGATCCGGGCCAGGATCTCGATCGCCCGCAGCGAGTCCACGTCGTGCTCCTCGGAGAACAGGCCGGTCTCGCTGACCTCCTCCGGCTCGACCTCCAGGACGTCGGCGATGATCTCGCGGATCTCCTCGACGCGGGTCTGCATGGCGTTCTCGGACATATCTGTTGCCTCCAGGTTTTGTCAGTAGCAATGTGGGATCGCCGCCGACCGGGCGATGTGGCGATCGCCGAGCGGGCGGGCAGTGAGCCGGTCCTACAGGACGATTCCGCCGTCGATCTGGAGGATCTGGCCGGTGATGTAGGCCGCCCGGTCGGAGACCAGGAAGGCGACCAGCTCCGCGACCTCCTCGGGCCGGCCGAACCGGCCCAGACCCACCGAGGCGAGCGCCTTGGCGCGGACCTTGTCCGACAGGCCGGCGACCATGTCGGTCTCGATGAAGCCGGGCGCGACGACGTTGACGCGGACGTCGAACCGGGCCAGCTCCTTGGCCAGCGTCAGGCTCAGGCCGTGGATCCCGGCCTTGGCCGCGGCGTAGTTGGCCTGGGCGACGTTGCCGTGCACGCCGACCACCGAGGACATGTTGACGATCACGCCGCGGCGGCGCTTGGCGAACGCGAAGGCCAGCGCGCGGCAGAAGGTGAAGGTGCCGGTGAGGTTGGTGTCGATGACCGCGTGCCAGTCCTGCGGGGCCAACGACACCATGGGCGCGTCCCGGATGATGCCGGCCGAGTTGACCAGGGCGTCGACCGGGCCGAGTTCGTCCTCGGCCCGCTTCACGAAGGCCTCGGCGGCGCCGTGGTCGGCGACGTCGCAGGGCTCGTGGAAGCTGCGCACGCCCAGTCCGGCGAGCTCAAGGGCCAGGGTGTCGGCGGCGGCGACGTCACTGCGGTAGCAGAAGCTGACGTCGAAGCCGTCGGCGGCCAGCCGGAGCGCGGTCGCGCGGCCGATGCCGCGCGACCCTCCGGTGACCAGGAGATGTCGATGGTCGGCCATGGGGTCCCCCACTCCAGTGGTCGGCTGCCTGTTCGAGTGCTGCGAACCTACCTAGCGCCGTCGGCGGCGGTCACGCCCAAATAGGGGTTCGTATTCACTATCAATACTTTACTAGTGAATACCGACCAGTAGCTAAACCGCCTTTGTTTTGCGAAGCATTCCTTACAGATCTCCGCTCCCGGGCCCAGGGCGGGTCCGAACCCCCATGGATCCGTTGTGACGTACTCGCGGCGCGCCTTAGGTTCAGCTTCCGTGACGGCCAAGCGGACAACCCTGGAAATGCGTCCTGCTATTTCGATGTTGGATATCCCGGCGATCCACCGCCTGCTGCCGCACCGCTTTCCCATGTTGCTCATCGACCGGGTGACGGAGATGGTCCCGGGCGAGCGGGTGGTCGCGGTGAAGGCGGTCACCGTCAACGAGCCCTGTTACGGGTCCGTCCCGGACGGCTCACCGGCGCGGGCGTACCGCTACCCGCCGGCGTTGCTCGTGGAGTCCTGGTGCCAGGCCGCCGCGGTGCTGGCCGCCTGGGAGGCGCCGCGCGCCGAGGACGGCAGCCCCGCCGGCGTCGCCCTGTTCGGCGGCGCTTCGGACGTGGCCTTCGACGGCGACGTCCACCCGGGTGAGCTGCTGGAGCACCGGGTCCGGCTGACCCGGACCGTGGGCGAGAACTGGCTGTTCGAGGGCGAGAGCACCTCGGCTGGACGCCCGGTGCTGCGGATCGGTCAGTTGATCACCGCACTGCGCTCGATGGATGTGTTGCGCCCGGCGCCCGCCGGGCCGGCCTAGAGGGGGAATACATGGTCACGGTCGTGGAGACCTGGCGGCTCAGGGACGAGTTCGCCGGCCGGGTCCTGGAGCTGATGCAGGTCATGGACGACATCGTGGGCCCGGAAGCCCATGTCGATCCCGGCTGGCGGGAACACGGCCGGTTCTTCCAGAACCAGGCTGATCCCACCGAAGTATGGATGATATACACCTGGGGCAGCCGCAGCGGCCACGAGGAGTTCATGGTCGGCGAGGAGAAGCGGCTCGCCGCCTTCTACGCCGACTACTGCGCCGGGCCGAGGGATATCACCTACTTCACAGAACTGCCCGTCGATGTCGACTGACTTCGGAGACTGGACAGAGTCGGCATTCGAGGACAACGGGCGCGAATTACTGGCCTTCCTGGGCGACCATTTCGCGGCGATCCGGGAGAATCCAGTCTCAGAAGCCTGCGATACGGCGGAATTGGTGGAATCGCTGGATTCGCCGCTGCCCGAGGCCGGTGTCGAGTTCTCGGCGCTGCTGCGGGACACCCGCGAGAAGGTGATTCCGCGCCTGCTGCAGTGGAACCACCCCTCGTTCTTCGGCTACTTCCCCACGTGCGCCAGCTTCCCCGGGGTCCTGGCCGAGACGCTGACCGCGGCGCTCAACGTCAACGCCATGCTGTGGAAGACCAGCCCCGCCGCCTCGGCACTGGAGGCGGTCGTGCTGCGCTGGATCGCGCAGCTGGCCGGCTGTCCCGGCGAGGCCGACGGCGTGCTGGTCACCGGCGCCTCGCTCGCCAACCTGTACGCGCTGGCGGCGGCCCGGGACGCCGCGGCCGGGTTCGACGTCCGCGAGCGCGGGCTGGCCGGCGGCGCCGGCCGGCTCCGGGTCTACACCAGCGACCAGGCCCACAGCTCGGTCGACAAAGCGGTGATCACGCTGGGGCTCGGGCTGGACAATCTGGTGCGCATCCCCTCCGATGACCAGTACCGGATGCGTCCGGACGCGCTGGAGGCGGCGATCACGCACGACCGCGATGCCGGGTTCACCCCGGTCGCCGTCGTCGCGACCGTCGGAACGACGTCCGTGGCCGCGGCCGATCCGCTGGGCCCGATCTCCGACATCTGCACGCGGCACGGCGTCTGGCTGCACGTCGACGCCGCCTACGCCGGCTTCTACGGACTGTCCCCACGGCTCTCAGGGGTCTTGGAAGACCTGTCCGTCGGCGACTCGCTGGTGGTCAACCCGCAGAAGACCTTGTTCGTGCCGCTGGAAGGCGCCGCGCTGTACTGCCGTCGGCGCGACGCCCTGGCGAACACCTTCCGCCTGGTGCCCGAGTACCTGACGTCGGATCCGGACGACCTGACCTTCGACTTCATGGACCGCTCGGCGCAGCTCGGCCGGAGCTTCAAGGCCCTGAAGATGTGGTGGGTGATCCGGACCTTCGGCCGGGCCGGCCTGGCCGCCCGGCTCGATCACGCCGTCGCCCTGGCCGAGGACCTGCGCACCATCGCGGCATCGCATCCGGACTGGGAGCTGCCGGTCTCCTCGCCGTATCCGCTGGTCTGCCTGCGCTATCAGCCACGGGCGGTGATGTCCGACCCCGGGCTCACCGACGAGGCGAGGCGCAGCCTGCTGGACACACTCAACGCCTCGATCCTCGCCGATCTCAACGCGAGCGGCCGAGCCTTCCTGTCGCATTCGGTGATCCGCGAGGGCTACGTCCTGCGGGTCTCGATCGGCAACATCCGCACCGGGGCCGACGACGTCCGCCGGCTGTGGGACCTGCTCTGCGTCACCGCCGAGAAGCACCTCGCCGAGGTGCACCCATGATCCTGCACCTCGTGCTGTTCGCCCTGGACAAGGGGCTGACCGCCGAGACCGCGGAGGTCGGGTCCGCGGTCGCCGCCACCCACCGCCTGCGCGCGGAGGTTCCCGCCCTGCGGGCCTGGCACTTCGGCCAGAACTTCGCCGTCCGGCGGACGGCGTACGACTTCGCCGGGATCGGGCTGCTCGACGACGAGGCCGCGCTGGCGGCCTACCTCGCCGACCCGTTCCACGGATCGGTCTCGCGGATGTGGGACCGGGTCAGCCGACGCGTGACCGCGGACCTGCACGTCCCGGACGGCGGACGGCCGGACCCCGACGGGCTCCTGTACCACCTGGACCTCATCAAAGGGGATTGAGAATGCCCACAAGCGTTGTGTCCTTCTCCCTCACCGAGGCGGAGCGCAAGCTGCTGCCCTCGGACGAAGACATCGCCTTCTACGCCGAGCACGGCTGGTACCTGTCCGAGAAGCTCCTGGACGACGACGAGGTGGACCTGCTCGCCGCGGCCAGTGAGAAGTTCTACGCCGGCCACCGGGACCGGGTCCTGCCGGCCCGGCCGCCCCGGCTGGCCTACTGGACGCCCGAGAAGGGCGACGTCCAGCGGCACAACGACTACATCCACTACGAGAACGACGAGATCGCCTCGATCCTGCGCAAGCCGCTGCTCGGCGCCGTCGCCGCCCGCCTGGCGCGGGCCGAGGCGATCCGCATCTTCCAGTCGACGCTGATCTACAAGCCGCCGATCGTGGACGAGCCGACCAACACGGTGCCGTGGCACTTCGACCGCGACTACTGGGCGACCTCCACCTCCGAGCGGATGCTCACCGCGTTCATCCCGTTCCACGACTGCCCCAGCCGGATGGGCACCATCACCATGATCGACGGCAGCCACCGCTGGCAGGAGCCCTTCGGGAACGGCGTCACCTCCCGGCACTTCGCCGAGCTCAAGCCGGACCTGGAGGAGGAGCTGCGGGCGAAGGCGGTGTTCAACGACACCTCCGTCCACAAGCTGCCGATGACGATCCGCAAGGGACACGTCAGCTTCCATCACTGCCGCACCTACCACGGCAGCGGGCCCAACCGCTCGGACCAGCCGCGCCGGGCGATCTCGCTGCACCTGCAGGACGGCGACAACGCCTACCGCGTGTTCAAGCTCGACGACGGCAGCACCGCGGCCTACAACCACGACGTCCTCGTCCGCCGGACCGCGGACGGGCGGCCGGACTACGCCGACCCGGAGTTCTGCCCCACGATCTGGAGGAACGGCGCATGATCCCCGTGCAGCAGAACCGGTCCGCCATCGATCCCGGCCTGACCGTCAACCACGTCGAGCTCTACGTCGGCGACGCCGAGGCGCGCATGGCCGAGTTCGTCACCGGATACGGGTTCGAGCACTTCGCCACCACCGTGAACCGGGAGCGCCGCTCGGACGTGGTCTGCCAGGGGTCGATCGCGCTGGTGCTGACCGAGCCGCGCTCGGCCGGGCATCCGGCGCACGACTTCATCACGGCGCACGGCGACGCGGTGGCGGACATCGCGCTGCGGACCGCGGACGCCGCTCGGACCTATGAGCTCGCCGTCAGCCGCGGCGCGCGCACGGTCAGCGCTCCGTCCGTGACGGAGGGAGCCGGCAACGGCGTCCACGCCGTCATCGAAGCGTTCGCGGACGTGCGGCACAGCCTGATCCAGGCGCCGGCCGGCATCGGGCCCGGGCCGTGGCTGCCCGGGCTCGGGCCCGTCGAGCAGGACTCGGCCGGTGTCGGCGTCGGCCTGGAAGCGATCGACCACCTCGCCGTCTGCCTGCCGGCTGGAAGCCTCATCCCCACGGTGTCGTACTACGAGACAGCGCTCGGATTCTCCAAGGTCTACGAGGAACGGATCGAAGTCGGAGCCCAGGCCATGGCCTCCCAGGTGGTGCAGAGCGGGTCCGGCGGCGTGACCCTCACGCTCATCGAGCCCGACCTGTCCGCGACCCCCGGGCAGATCGACGCGTTCCTGTCGGACCACTGCGGCGGCGGCGTCCAGCACATCGCCTTCTCGTGCTCGGACTCGGTCGCCACGGTCGGCGCCGTGAGCGGACGCGGGGTCGAGTTCCTCGAAACGCCCGACCACTACTACAAGACGCTCGCCGACCGCATCGCCCCGGCCGCGCACTCCATCGCCGAGCTCCAGGGCCTCGGCATCCTGCTCGACCAGGACCACGACGGCCAGCTGTTCCAGATCTTCGCCCGGTCCACGCACCCGCGGCGGACGTTCTTCCTGGAGATCATCGAACGGCTGGGCGCCCGCACCTTCGGCAGCGGGAACATCAAGGCCCTGTACGAGGCGGTCGAGGCCGAGCAGACGCAGACCCGGGCCTTGTCGTGACCGCCGTCGGCGACGACTTCGCCGCCACCACCGTGACCGCCGCCAGCCCCGCGTACCCCCGAGCCGGGCTGGCGGCCTCCCTGGCCATCGAGACCTTGCACGGCTCGTTGTCCGATCCGGCACTGGACTCCATGAACCTGCTCAACGAGATCGCCCAGCATCATCCCGGGGCCGTCTCGTTCGCGGCGGGCCGCCCCTACGAAGGGTTCTTCGCCCTCGAAGACGTCCACCGCTATCTGGACACGTTCTGCGAACACCTGGCGGCGGACCGCGGACTGTCGGACGAGGAGGTGCGGCGCACGCTCTTCCAGTACGGCCGGACCAACGGCGTCATCAACGATCTCGTGGCGGCGCACCTGGCGGTCGACGAGGGCATCGACGCCGACCCGGAGTCCATCGTGGTGACCGTCGGGTGCCAGGAGGCGATGTTCCTGGTCCTGCGGGCGCTGCGCCGCGACGAGCGGGACGTGGCGCTGGCGATCTCGCCGACATACGTCGGGTTCGGCGGCGCGGCGCAGCTCGCCGACATGCGGGTGTTGCCGGTCCGGTCCGGCCCCGAGGGCATCGACCTGGCCGACCTGGCGGCCGTCGCCGGCTTCGCCCGGCACGCCGGATTCCGGCCGCGAGCCTGCTATCTGATCCCTGACTTCGCCAATCCGCTCGGCGTCAGCCTGAGCCTGCAGCAGCGCCGCCGGCTGCTGGAGGCGGCAGCCGAGCTCGACATCCTCCTGCTGGAGGACAACCCCTACGGGCTGTTCCCGGCGGCCGGCGAACGGCTCCCGACGCTGAAGTCGCTCGACACCGGACGACGGGTGGTCTACTTCGGCTCCTTCGCCAAGACGGTGCTGCCCGGTGCCCGCGTCGGCTACGTCGTCGCCGACCAGCCGGTCCTGGGTCCGGACTGCCGGCTGGGGGTCCTGGCCGACGAGCTGTCCAAGATCAAGAGCATGCTGACGGTGAACACCTCGCCGGTGGCGCAGGCGGTGGTCGCCGGCCGGCTGCTGGAACACGGCGGCAGCCTGGTCGCCGCCAACGTCCGCGAGAGCGCCTTGTACGCCCGCAACCTCGGGCTCGTCCTCGACGGCCTGGCGCGGCGGTTTCCCGCTGAGGCCCGCACCGGAGTCAGCTGGAACGCCCCCGACGGAGGGTTCTTCGTCGTGGTGACCGTGCCGTTCGCCACGACCGACGCCCTGCTCGAGGAGTCGGCGCGCCGGTACGGCGTGCTGTGGACGCCGATGCACCACTTCTACACGAGCCGAGAAGCGACCTGTCAGCTCCGGCTGGCCGGCAGCCTGCTGGAACCTGAACAGATCGACGAGGGCCTGGACCGCCTCGCCGCGTTCATCCGAGCACAATGAAGGCGGGGATCCGATGCACACAGCTCTCATCGTCGGAACCGGATTGATAGGGACGTCCGTCGCGCTCGCGCTGCGGGCCGAAGGCGTCGACACCTACCTTGCCGACCTCGACGGCCGAGCCCTGCGATCGGCCGCCGCGCACAGCGGGGGAAAGACCGAGCCGCCGGCCGGCGAGGTCGATGTCGCGGTGATCGCGGTCCCGCCGGACCGGGTGGGCGGCGTGCTGTCCGCGTTGCAGAAGAACGGCGCGGCGCATGCCTACACGGACGTCTCCAGTGTGAAGTCGCGGCCGATCGCCGACGCTCTGGCGCAGGGGTGCGATCTGGCGACGTTCGTCGGCGGGCATCCGATGTCCGGACGGGAGAAGTCGGGACCGCTCGCGGCGCACGCGGACCTGTTCCGCGGACGCCCGTGGGTGCTGACGCCGACCGAGGATACCGAGCCCGCGGTTCTGAACCAGGCACTGGAACTGGTGGCGCTGTGCGGGGCCACGCCGGTGGTCGCCGACGCGGGGGAACACGACCGCGCGGTGGCGCTGGTGTCGCACGCTCCGCATCTGCTGGCTTCGCTGCTCGCGGCCCAGATGTCCGGTGCGGACGACTTCACCCTGCGGCTGTGCGGACAGGGGCTTCGCGATCAGACGAGGATCGCCGCCGGGGACCCCGACCTGTGGGCCGGAATCCTGGCCGCCAACGCCGGCGCCGTGGCCGACGTCCTGGAACGGGTCGGCTTGGAGGCCGGGGCCGCGGCCGCCGCGTTACGTACAGCAGCTGTGGACGCCGCCGAAGGCCCAGCCCAGGACGGCATGGACGCGCTCCGGAGCCTTCTCCACAGAGGCGTCCAGGGCCAGTCCCGGATCCCGCGCCACGCCTCCGCGAACCGGGCCACCGCGACGATGTCGGTCACCGTGAGCGATCGGCCCGGCGAGCTGGGCCGGTTGTTCTCCGATGTCGCGGCGGCCGGCGTGAGCATCGTGGACGTCACGATGGACCATCCGCTGGAGGGGCCGGTGGCGACCGCGGAGCTGGTGGTGGACGCTGAGGTGAGCCGGCGGCTGGCCGCTGACCTGGCCGGTCGCGGCTGGACGCTGCGTTGGTGAGCCCGCAGCCGCGGCAAGACAGCCAGATCCGTTTAGGCTGAACGCTATGCCGGTTTCGCATCGTGGACGCCCACGGTCACAAGACATCGACGACGCTGTGCGCGACGCATTGCTGGACCTGCTGCCCCGGGTCGGCTACTCCGGCGTCGCGATCGAGCGGGTCGCCCGGCATGCCGGCGTCGGCAAGCCGGCGATCTACCGACGCTGGAAATCCAAGGCCGAGATGGTGTTCGCCCTGGTCTTCCACGACGTCGACCTCCCGCAACGGCCGGACTCCGGCTCCCTGGAGGGCGACTTCGCCCTGGTCGTCCGCGATCTGATGTTCGGCTGGGCCTCCCCGATCCCGCACCTGACGCTGCCGGGGCTGATCGGCGACCTGGCCGGCGACCCGGACCTGGTCTCCCGCTTCGCCGAGACCTTCAACGCGCGCGAGCGCGAACTGCTCGGCGAGTTGTTGGAACGCGCGGTGCGGCGCGGCGAACTCAGGTCGGTGCCCGATCCGGCGGAGATCCACATGATGCTGATCGGGCCGGTGTTCATCTGGCTCTTCTGCTACGGCCGGCTGCCTTCTCTGGAGGCCGCGGACCGATTCGCCCGAGGGACGGCCGCGGCGGCGGTGGCGATGAGCGCGTGAAGGCTCTGCGACGGTTCCGCTGACACCATGGCGGTCATGGGGGTTTGCCTTGTCCCTGGATCAAGCCGCTGCCTAGGCTCCGAAGCATGCTGCGCACCGAGAGCGAGATCATCGTCCTGGACTCGGATCGGCTGGTCACATCGCGGCCCATAGCCGAGTCCGAGCCGGTTTTCGCCGGGCACTATCCGGCGTTTCCCATCCTGCCCGGGGTGCTGCTGGTCGACGCGGCGCATCGGGACGTCGTGCGCTCGGCGAGCGCCTGGACCGACCGGCCGATCCGGCTCGCGGGCCTGGATTCCGTACGGTTCTCGGCCCCGGTCTTCCCGGGCGACGTTCTGGAGACGGAATGCGCGGTCTCGGTGGTGGAGAACGGGTTGGAGGTCAAGGCGACCTTCCGGAACGGCAGGGGCCGGGCCGCCGGGGTCCGGCTGCGGTATGAGCTGGAGGGCCCGTGACCATCAACGCGGAGTCTGTTCTCGATAAGGAGTCTGCCATCGACCCGGAGTCTGCTCTCGGCCCGGAGTCTCAGTCTGCTCTCGGCTCGAAGTCTGCTCTCGACGCAGGGTCTGCTCTCGACGCAGTGTCCAAGCCGTGCTCGCTCACCGCGAAGCTCTGGATGTGGGGGTTCCTGCTCGCGTTCCTCGTGCACGACGGCGAGGAGGCCGGTTACATCATCAAGCAGGGCGGCTTGGAGGGCTTCGGAGTCTTCCAGGGCACCGCCGAGTCGCTGACCGGCATTCTGTTCGAGATGACACTCGCCTGGGTGTTCATCCTGCTCGCGACCCGATCGGCCCGGCCGGGCTGGCAGGTCCGCCTGTTCGCGATGCTTGTGTCCGGTTGGACGCTGCACGGAGTGCAGCACATCGCCGAGGCCATCGCAGGCCACGGATACGACGTCGGGTCTGCGACCGCTCTGCCGGCGTGCGTGGTCTACGGCGTTCTGGCGCTCGGCGTTCTGTATCGGGAGCAGTTGCTGGACCGACGGTGGCTGGTCTGGTCCGTCCTCGGCGGCGGGCTCATCGCCGCCCCGTTCGTAGCACTCGCTCACCTGTATGGCGGGTTGCTTGGATGACTGGCGTCAGAGCCCGCCCGCAGTCGGGTGCGACGCCAAGCGGGGGACGGGGCCGGCTGGCCCCGTCCCCCTCCTGTGCTCCGCTGTCAGGGATCTTCTGCGCTACATACTGTCAGGGATGCAGGACGATCTTCCCGTGCGTGTGCCGCTTCTCGACCTCGCGGTAGGCCTCGCGCACCTCCGCCAGCGGGAACGCCGCGGCGATCGGGACCTCCAGCTCGCCGGCGTCGACCAGGGCCGCGAGTTCGGCCAGTACCGAAGCCTGTGCGGCGGCGGCGTTCCCCTCGAACTTCACGCCGTACTTCCCGACCGCGCCGAAGTCGACGATCGTGTCGATGCGCTGCGGCGCGACGCCCAGTTCCAGCGCCATCTCGACATACCCGTTGCCGAACGCGTCGATGAACGCGTCGACCGTCCCGCCGCAGGCCTCCTGGATCCGCTCGGCGACCCCGGGACCGTACTCGACGGCCGTCACGCCATGACTGGCCAGCCAGTCGTGGTTGGCCTTGCTCGCCAGCCCGATCACGCGTGCCCCGGTGCGCCGTGCCAGCTGGACCGTGATGGAGCCGACCCCGCCCGCCGCGCCCGCGACCACGACCGCGTCGCCGGGACCCGGCGCCACGGCACGCACCGCCGCATAGGCCGTCGTACCGGCGACGTAGAGGCTCCCGGCGACATCCCACGGAACGCCGTCCGGCTTGCGGACAAGGTTGCCCGCCTCGACGATCACATACTCCGCGTGGCTGGCGCGCCGGTCGGTGAACCCGATGACCTCCTCACCCACGCTCCACCCGGACACTCCGTCGCCCAGCTCGGCCACGAGGCCGGTCAGGTCACTGCCCTGGCCACAGGGGAACGTCGCGGGGAAGATGGCATGCGCGACCCCCGTGCGGATCACCGCCTCCCCCGGATTGATCGCCGCGGCGACCACCTGCACCAGCACCTCTCCGGCCCCGGGCACCGGACGCGGCACCTCGACGACGTTCAGAACGTCGACGTCGCCGTACTCCTCGAATCGGACAGCCAACGGCATGACCACTCCTCACTCGTCGTCTCAATACCGTAACGACGCAGGGGTCTCCGGATCACGTCCGGATGGGGGTTCGTACTCACCCCTGCCGGGCGCGCGGCACGGAGTGCGGGCCGCCGGGCTGTCGCTCGACGACCAGCGATGGCCGCGGCCCGGGCGACCTTCCGCATCCTGACGGCAGTGGGATGGTCGAAGCGCTTCGACTATACGGGGTGCAGCTCGCGCTTTTCTGATCGATAGCAAGAGCCGTGTAAATCTGGCTACAGAGCATTGACGCTCGTTAAACCCAGCCGTAACATCCGATCGAGCCCTTCGCGGAAGCGCTTCGACGCCTACCCCACCGGCATCCGCGAAAGGGCGCACAGGGATCCGGCAGCCCCATTACCGGCTCGCTCAGGACACACCTGCCGCAAGCCAGCCGACCGCCTCGCCGCTGACGTTCCACACCGCCAAGAGCCGCCCACTCTCAACGGCTTCGGCGTTGGTGCAGCTCGTTTCGCAGGTCTCGCGTGACCTCAATCGGCGATGGCCCCTTGGCTGATCCACCTCGCGCCGGGCCGTCCGGAGTCAAACAAAAGGAGTGGATGAGAGTGCGTAGACAGAAACGGTTGTTCAGCGCGATCGTGTCGGCCGCGACGGCGCTGGCGCTGGCCATCGGGCTGGCGGCGACGACCGGAGTCCAGACGGCCGCCGCGGAGTCCAACGGCGGGGTCAAGGTCATGCCGCTGGGCGACTCGATCACCGACGGATACACGGTGCCCGGCGGGTACCGCATCGGCCTGTGGCAACGCTTCGTCTCCGGCAAGTACACGGTCGACTTCGTCGGCTCGCAGTCCAACGGCCCATCCAGTCTCGGCGACCACGACCACGAAGGCCACTCGGGCTGGCGCATCGATCAGATCGACGCGAACGTCGTCGGCTGGCTGAACACCTACCAGCCGCACACCGTCCTGCTGCACATCGGTACCAACGACATCCTGCAGAACAACGACGTCGCGAACGCCCCCAACCGGCTGTCCGCCCTGATCGACCACATCACGGCCACCGTGCCCACCGCGGAGGTGTTCGTCGCCCAGATCATCCCGATCGGCAACTCGGGCCAGGACGCGGAGGTGAAGACCTACAACGCCGCGATCCCCGGGATCGTGTCGAGCAAGGTCTCCGCGGGCAAGCACGTGCACGTGGTCAACCTGCATGACGCGCTGACCTGGTCGGACCTGGTCGACCAAGTCCATCCCAACGCCGGCGGCTACGACAAGATGGCCGCGACCTGGTACTCGGCGCTGCAGTCGGTGTCCGGCAGCATCGGCCGGCCCGGCAGCACCGGCGGCACGACTTCGGCGATCACCGGGGTCGCCTCCGGCCGGTGCGTGGACGTGCCCGGGGCCACCCAGACCCTCGGCACCCAGGTGCAGCTGTGGGACTGCATCGGCGGGACCAACCAGCAGTGGACCGCCACGTCCGCGGGCGAGCTGCGCGTGTACGGCAGCGACTGCCTGGACGCCTACGGCCAGGGCACCACCGCCGGCACCAAGGTGGCGATCTGGTCCTGCAACGGCCAGACCAACCAGCAATGGCGGCTCAACGCCGACGGAAGCATCACCGGAGTGCAATCAGGGCTCTGCCTCGACGCGACCGGGGGCGGCACCGCCAACGGCACCCCGCTGCAGCTGTGGTACTGCAGCGGCCAAAGCAACCAGAAATGGACGCGGAGCTAGTGACCCGGTTCGGAGATTCGCATCCCCACACGCCTCCGGCCGCCGGAATGAGAGTGGCGACGAATCTCCGAACCGGGTCACTAGGCGGGATCGGCCAGGCCTGAACCGGGCCATCGACGCCCCGACGGCGTGAGTGGGTACCCCCTGCTCACGCCGTCTTCAATTGCGCGTCTTTGGGGAACTTCGTTTCAAGCTGTTCGCTCGAAACTCTTGACTACGACCCGGTGTCAGCGGATCAGACCCTTGACGCCCCTGCCGAGTCATCCTATGTTAAGCACGTTCTCTCGCGGCTACGTCCGATTTCATCAGAATCTGATGGCGGCATCGGCGGGATTCATGGGGTGGATCCCGCCGCAGCGCCCACGAAGCGCACTCCGCGAAGGACATCAGGGCGAGTGTTGAATTTTGTTGCATCAGCTTGTGATGTCACCAACGGTGGTCGGCTGGACCTGAGTACCGCACAGCAACCCTTTTCCTGAAGGAGAGCGTATGAAGATCCATCCACGCCGCTTCGCTCCAGTCGGTCTGGTGGTCGCGATGCTGTTGAGCTTGCTCGGCGTGCAGACGGCGACCGGCACCGCGGCGCACGCCGCCACCAACCAGTTCCACGGCGTGAACTGGGCCGACCCCAGCGACAACTTCGTCACCGGAAACCTGCAGCCGGTCGGCCTGTCCGATACCGACAGCTACAACACCGTCTACGCCAAGTCCACCGCGATCCTCAAGGGCTTCCAGGCCCTGGGCGCCAACACGGTGCGCATGCCGTTCAACCAGGCGACCGTGACGGGCAGCTGGTGGAACAGCTACACCGCCGCCTGGGACGCGGCCACGGCGCTGGGCATGAACGTCCTCGTCGTGCCCTGGCTGCAGAACGGTGTCATCGGCGACACCAACGCGTTCTACTCCATGTGGAACACCGTGATCACCAAGTACCAGAACAACAGCCGCGTGTACTTCGGCATCATGAACGAGCCCTGGGGCTACAGCGCCACCGACGAGGACAACATCGCGGCGGCCTGGGTGGCGCACTTCTCCCAGATACCCCGTGGCCGGATCTTCGTGCCCGGCGCCTGGGAGGGCAACCTGTGCACCGTCGGCGCCGACTCGCGCCTGGACGGAACCGTGCTCTCGCTGCACGACTACACCCTCGGCGGCGAGACCCACCCCACCGAAGCCGACTGGATCACCAGCTTCGAGAACAACGTCTGCGGCTACGACAGCCGCGCCGTGCTCACCGAGTTCGGCGTCCCGATGAACACCGGCGTGAACTACGACGGGCCCCGTGACGGCACCAACGACGTGTCCTTCCTCTACGCGCTCACCGACACCGTGCGCAAGCAGAGCATGGGCTCGATCCTGTGGACGGGCGTGAAGTACGCCAGCGCGACCCAGGGCCCCGGCCCATGTGAGAACGCCTCTTGTGCGATCACCTCCTTGCAGGGCACTGCACCTAACTACACACTCAGCCTCAACAACCAGTCCGGCCTCGACCGGCTGCAGTACGGCTGGGGCGGCACAGGCGGTGGGACCACCACCGGGCCGGTCCACGCGGTCGGCGCGGCCAAGTGCCTGGACGTGCCCGGCGCAGCGCAAACCAACGGCACCGTGACGCAGATATGGGACTGCAACAGCGGCAGCAACCAGACCTGGACCCACACCGCGAGCAACCAGCTCACGGTCTACGGCGGCGCCAAGTGCCTGGACGCCACCAACAACCAGACGACCGCCGGCACACCGGTGGAGATCTGGGACTGCAACGGCGGCGCCAACCAGCAATGGATCCTCAACGCCAACGGCACGATCACCGGTGCGCAGTCAGGACTCTGCCTCGACGTGACCGGAGGCTCCACCGCCGACGGCGCCAAGATCGAGCTGTGGAGCTGCACGGGGCAAAGCAACCAACAGTGGAAGCTCGGCTGACGGCACCACCTCGGCAGCGGAGCCGGTTCGACCGGGCACATCCTGATCCGCTCGACAGTGCCCGTCGAACCGCTCCGCGCTGGAGGCAGCGTGAAGAAGTATGCCTTCGTGCTCAGCGTCGGGCTGGCGAGCATCGTCGGGCTGGCGGTGCCAGCGGGGGCGGTCCGTGCCGGCACCTCGGCGTCCGCCAGGACAGCCACCGAGGCGGCTACTAAGGCCGCCACTAGGGCGTCGGCCGGCGCCACGCGTCCTCAGCCGCCCTCAAGCTCCGCGATCGCCGCGCGCGCCAGGTCTGCGTCGGCGTCGGCCCGGGATTCGACGAACGCGGCGTACGCCTGCCGGTATCGAGTGAGTGCTTCGGCGCGGCCGCCTGTACGGATGCAGACGTCGGCCGTTCTCGGAGTCGGCCATGTACGTCCTGGTGCGACGCGACGGGCGATGGTGGCTGGCCGCCGGCCAGAACACCCCGATGCGCCCCGGCGGTGCCGTCCAGGCCGCGTGAGCCGGGCAATGGGCGTGGCGAAGGCTACCGCTCCCCCTTTGCGTCCGGCCGCTCTGCCGCGCTCGTCGCGGGTGGCACAGCCGCGCTCGCCGTGGGCGCACGAATAGCGCTGAGATATCGCAAGAGCTCTGCGATTCCGAAGGTCCACGGCGGAAGGTCCTCGGCCGCCGCCACGGTGTTGATGAGCGTGCCGAGGTGGGTGCTTCGGATCTCTACGACGTCTCCGGTCTTGTGGGTGAAGCCCCGCCCGGGTTCGTCGCGGTCGGCGGTCGGGGCGAACAGGGTTCCGGTGTAGAGCGCGAATCCGTCGGGGTACTGGTGGTGGTCGCCGATGGTGGCGGCTACGAGTTCTTCGAAGGGGCGGCTGATCCTTGCCAGGCTGTTGCGGCCTTCCAGGCGGTACCCGTCCGGCCCGGTCACGCGCAGCGTGATCTCCTCGGTCCGAAGGGTGTCGAGGGTGAAGCCCTCGTCGAAAAGCCGGATGAACGGGCCGAGCGCGCTGGAGGCGTTGTTGTCCTTAGCCTTGCCGAGCAGCAGCGCCGAGCGCCCCTCCACGTCCCGGAGGTTGACGTCGTTGCCCAGGGTCGCGCCGACCACGCCGCCGCGGGAGTCGACGACGAGGACGAGTTCGGGTTCGGGATTGTTCCAGGTCGACGCGCGCGGGATCCCGATCCCCTCCCCGAGCCCCACCGAGGACAGAACCGGCGCCTTGGTGAAGACTTCGGGATCGGGGCCGATTCCGACTTCGAGGTACTGCGACCACAGCCCCTGTTCTTGCAGCAGGGTCTTCGCCTTGAGAGCCGCTTCGGAGCCGGGGCGGACCGCTGAGAGGCTGCTGCCGAGAGCCTCGCTGATGAGCGCCCGGGTTTGCGCGGCCCGCTCTGCGTCCCCACCGGTGCGTTCCTCGATGACGCGTTCGATCAGGCTGTCGGCGAACGTGACGCCGCACGCCTTGACCACCTGCAGGTCGATCGGCGCGAGCAGACGAGGGCGCTTCCAGTCCCGGTCGAGGGACGCCTCGAGGATGTCGCTGGTCCGCCACCGGGGCGGGCCGTCGGCTTGTCTGAGGATGTCGACGTGATCGGGCCGCTCCAGCAGCTCAGACACGGTTCCGATACGCTCTGTCAGGTCGTGCACGTCGTCACCGCGGACGGCGACGACGCGGGGGCCTTTGAGGGTCGGCTCCCAGACCCGGCCGACCAGGAGTGCCTGTTCGCCATCGTCGGGCAGGAGCGCGAGGGTGTCCGTCGTCATGATTCCTTGATCCCCGGCAATGGTGTCGTCAGTCAAGCCTGGTCGAATTCCGCTTCACGACGAACACCCGCGACGAACACCC
>JABFWL010000341.1 GCA_013362315.1 Catenulispora sp.
GACCGCCCGCCCGACGGCCCGACCGACGGCCCGGAACGGCCGCCCCAACGCCGAGGCCGCCCGCCGGATCCCGCGACCGACGCGGCGCAGTCCGCGCCAGGCGACCCGCCCGACCGCCTTCACCGACTCCCAGGCCACCTGGAAGGGCGCGATGACGATGACCGCGACGATCCGGATCGGCCAGCGCAGGACGGTGCCGAGCCAGCCGGGCTCGTACTCGTCGTCGTCGGCATACTCGTCGTCGTCATACACGTCGGCGTCGTCGTACTCGCCGTCGTAGCCGTCCCCATGATCACCGTCATGGTCGACCGCAGAAGCCTCCGGCACCGCGACACCGCGCGCCGGATCCGCGGCGCCCAGCCGGGTGAGGTCGATCAGCTCGCCTTCGCGCGCTTCTTCTTTGAAGTCGCCTCTGAAGTCGCTCTTGAAGTCGCCCTTGAAATCATCACGGGCAGGTTCGGCCATGCGAGCACACTATCCGTGCCGCCGCCGGAAGGAATGATCGTCATTCCCCGCGCAGCATCGCCGCGGCCCGCTCCGGCTGGATGTCGTTCATGAAGGCCCCGGCCCCGGACTCCGTGCCCGCCAAGAACTTCAGCTTGCCCGGCGCCCGCCGCAGCGCGGCCAGCTGCCACCGCAGGTGCGACTCGGCCCGTCCGGTGCTGACCGGCGCCTGGTACCAGGAGCCGATGTACGGCATCGGCCCGTCGAACAAGGCGTCCAGCCGCTGCACGCAGTCCTTGCCGATGACGGCCAACTCGTCACGCTCAGCGGAAGTCAGGGCCGGAAGATCGGGAACATGCCGGTTCGGCACGATGTCGATCTGGAACGGCCAGCGACCGGCGTAAGGGACGTAGGCGGTGAAGTACTCCCCCGCAGTGATGATGCGGGTCTCCTCAGCCTTCTCCTCGGCCAGGACATCACAAGCGACGCAGCCGCCGGTGCTCTCGTGATAGGCGGTCGCGACGTCCAGCATCTTCTGCATACGCGGCGGCACGTAGGTGAAAGCGTAGATCTGCCCGTGCGGATGGTGGAGCGTGACGCCCACCTCGACCCCGCGGTTCTCGAAGCAGTACACGTACTCGATACCAGACTGCTGCGACAGCTCGCGCGTACGGTCCGCCCACACGTCGACGATGGTGCGCACCCGCGACACCGGCAGCGAGCCGAACGAGGACCCGTGGTCGGCGGAGAAGACCACGACCTCGCAGCGTCCGGTGTCCCCGGCCAGCGACGGGAAGCGGTTCTCGAACACCGCCACGTCGTAGTCGGCCGCGGGTATCTCGGTCGGATGCCCGGGGCGGGAGGGGTCCAGCGGGCACTGGTCGGCGGCCGGCAGGAAGGTGCGGTCCTGCCGGTGCCCGGCGACGGTGGTGTACTCCCCGGTGAGCGGGTCGCGGCGGAGCTGGCTGGTGGTGGACACGGTCGGCAGATCGCGCTCGTCGGCGGCGGAGCGGTCGCGGCCCGGAGCCTCGTCGTAGTAGATCAGCTCCCTGCCGTCGGAGAGCTTCACGACGGTCTGCGTCAGGCTGAGGTCCATGATCGAGGCCTCCATCAGGCGGTACGGCGCGCGCCGGCGGAGGCGACGGCGGGGAAGAACTGCGGTTCGGGGTAGCCGTGCTCGGCGAAGGCGGCGCGGACCGCGTCCTGGACCGCGTCCAGCAGCCCGGTGTCGACCAGGGCGATGGCGCTGCCGCCGAAGCCGCCGCCGGTCATCCGGGCGCCGTGCGCGCCGGCCGCGACGGCGGTGGCGACGGCCACGTCGAGCTCGGGCGCGCTGACCTCGTAATCGTCGCGCAGCGAGGCATGGGACTGCATCATGCGGTGGCCGAGCGGCGGCAGGGAGAAGTCCTTGTGGTTCAGGATGGCGACGAACTGCTGGACCCGGGCGTTCTCGGTGACGACGTGGCGGACCCGGCGCGCGGTGGTCTCGTCGAGTCCGACCGCGACCTTGGCGAAGGTCTCCGGCAGGTCGGCCAGGGCGATGTCACGCAGAGCGGGCACGCCGAGGAACGCGGCGGCGCGTTCGCAGGCGGCGCGGCGGTCGGCGTAGCCGTTCTCGCCGTGGGCGTGCGAGACGCGGGTGTCGATGACGAGCAGCACCGCGCCCTCGGCCGCCAGGTCGAAGGGCTGCGGTCGAACCTCGCCGGAGCGGGTGTCGATGAACAGCACCGAGCCGTCCTCGCCGTAGGCGGACGACATCTGGTCCAGAGGCCCGCAGGGCACGCCGGCGTAGATGTTCTCGGCGCGCTGCGTGTGCCGGGCGAGTTCGGCGGTGGTGAGTTCGAAGCCCGAAATGCCGCCCAGCGCCAGCGCGGTCGCGCACTCCAGCGCCGCGGAGGAGGACAGGCCGGAGCCGACCGGGACGGTGCTGGTCAGGTAGATGTCCGCGCCGCCGACCGGGAAGCCGGCCTGCTGCAGGACCCAGGCGACGCCGACCGGGTAGGCGGCCCAGCCGGTGACGGCCGGGTCGGCGAGCGGGGACATGTCCGGGCTGTCGGCCGGCCGGGTGTCGCCGGCCGAGCCGGGACCCGTCAGGGCGTCGAGCGAGACCTCGACGGTCTTGCCGAGCTGCGCGGCGTACACCCGCAGGACGCGGTCCGCGCGCGGCGCGGCGGCCGCGTGGCAGGCGCGGTCGATCGCCATCGGCAGGACGAAGCCGTCGTTGTAGTCCGTGTGCTCGCCGATGACGTTCACGCGCCCCGGCGCGGTCCACACTCCGGCGGGCTCGCCGCCGAACTGCTCGGTGAACCCGCGACGCGCCTCGTCCACGAACGCTGTGGACGGTACGGCCGAGCTGGCTGATCCGGTCTGACGGCTCACCGCCACCCCTCACCCCACTGTTGCGATCCGTTTGATTCTGTTCGGATCTGGTGAGGTCAGGGTAGCCGCGAGATCATCCTTCCGACAAGCTCAGCCCAGGTGCTCAGACCACAGTCAGATCACAGTTCAGACCACAGTGAGCGGAAGCAGCTTCACCCCGGTCGGCCCCACCTGGATCTCCGTCCCCATCTGGGGGCAGACGCCACAGTCGTAGCACGGCGTCCACCGGCAGTCCTCGACCTCGGTGCCGCCGCCCTCGGCCGCCTCCAGCGCGTCCTGCCAGTCCTCCCACAGCCAGTCCCGGTCGAGGCCGGAGTCGATGTGGTCCCAGGGCAGGACCTCGTTGTACTCGCGCTCGCGGGTGGTGTACCAGTCCAGCGACACGCCGGTGTCGGCCAGGGCGGTCTCGGCGGCGTCGGCCCAGCGCTGGTAGGAGAAGTGCTCGCTCCAGCCGTCGAAGCGGCCGCCGCGCTGCCAGACCTCGCGGATGACCGCGCCGACCCGGCGGTCGCCGCGGGAGAGCAGACCCTCGATCACGCCGGGCTTGCCGTCGTGGTACCGGAAGCCGATGGCCTTGCCGTAGTTGCGGTCGGCGCGGATGGCGTCGCGCAGCTTCACCAGGCGCGCGTCGGTGGCCTCGGCGTCGAGCTGGCCGGCCCACTGGAACGGGGTGTGCGGCTTGGGCACGAAGCCGCCGATCGACACCGTGCAGCGGATGTCGCGGGTGCCGGAGGCCTCGCGGCCGGCCTGGATCACCTTGCGGGCCAGCTCGGCGATCTGCAGCACGTCCTCGTCGGTCTCGGTGGGCAGCCCGCACATGAAGTACAGCTTCACCTGCCGCCAGCCCGCGGAGTAGGCGGCGGTGACGGTGCGGATCAGGTCCTCCTCGGTCACCATCTTGTTGATGACCTTGCGCATCCGCTCGCTGCCGCCCTCCGGGGCGAAGGTCAGGCCGCTGCGACGGCCGTTGCGGGACAGCTCGTTGGCCAGATCGATGTTGAAAGCATCTACCCGGGTGGAGGGCAGCGACAGCGAGGTGTTGGTGCCCTCATAACGGTCGGCCAGACCCTTGGCGACGTCGGCGATCTCGGTGTGGTCGGCGCTGGACAGCGACAGCAGGCCGACCTCCTCGTAACCGGTGGCCTTCAGCCCGGCCTCGACCATCTCGCCGATACCGGTGATGGAGCGCTCGCGCACCGGCCGGGTGATCATCCCGGCCTGGCAGAACCGGCAGCCGCGGGTGCAGCCGCGGAAGATCTCCACCGACATCCGCTCGTGCACGGTCTCGGCCAGCGGCACCAGCGGCTGCTTCGGGTAGGGCCACTCGTCCAGGTCCATGACGGTGTGCTTGGCCACCCGGAACGGCACCCCGGGGCGGTTCGGCGCCACGCGGCGGATCCGGCCGTCCGGCAGGTACTCGACGTCGTAGAAGCCCGGCACGTAGACGTTGCCGGTGCGGGCCAGCCGCATCAGCACCTCCTCGCGCCCGCCGGGCCGGCCCTCGGCCTTCCAGGCCCGCACGATGTCGGTGACGGCCAGCACCGCGCCCTCGCCGTCGCCGACCACCGCGGCGTCCAGGAACTCGGCGATCGGCTCGGGGTTGAAGGCGGCGTGCCCGCCGGCGATCACCAGCGGGTGCTCCAGCGTGCGGTCCTTCGCCGCCAGCGGGATCCCGGCCAGGTCCAGCGCGTTGAGCAGGTTCGTGTAGCCGAGCTCGGTGGAGAAGGAGACCCCGAACAGGTCGAAGTCCTTCACCGGCCGGTGCGCGTCCACGGTGAACTGCGGGATGCCGCGCTCGCGCATCGCCTTCTCCATGTCCGGCCACACCGAGTAGGTCCGCTCGGCCAGCACGCCCTCGCGCTCGTTGAGCACTTCGTAGAGGATCATGACGCCCTGGTTGGGCAGCCCGACCTCGTAGGCGTCCGGGTACATCAGCGCCCAGCGGACGTCGCAGGCGTCCCAGTCCTTGACGGTCGAGTTGAGCTCGCCGCCGATGTACTGGATCGGCTTCTGC
>JABFWL010000165.1 GCA_013362315.1 Catenulispora sp.
GACACCAAGCGCGGCGTGCAGCTGTACGTCAAGCGGGTGTTCATCATGGACGACTGCGAAGCGCTGATGCCGAACTACCTGCGCTTCATCAAGGGTGTCGTCGACGCGCACGACCTGTCGCTGAACATCTCCCGGGAGATCCTGCAGCAGGACCGGCAGATCCGGGGCGTGCGACGGCGGCTGGTGAAGAAGGTCCTCGGCGCCATGAAGGACATGCAGGCGAACAACGCCGAGAGCTATCAGAAGCTCTGGGACCAGTTCGGCCGGGTGCTCAAGGAAGGGCTGATCGAGGACTCCGACAACACCGAGACGCTGCTGGAGCTGATCTCCGCGGAGTCGACGCGCGACCCGGCCGAAGTCACGACGCTGCGCGCGTATGTGGAGCGGATGAAGGACGGACAGGACACCATCTACTACCTCACCGGCGCCAACCGCGCGACGGTGGAGAACTCTCCGCACATGGAGGCGTTCACCGCCAAGGGGTATGAGGTGCTGATCCTCACCGACCCGGTCGATGAGGTGTGGACCGAGCAGGTGACGGAGTTCGACGGGCACCGGCTGCAGTCGATCGCGAAGGGCCAGGTGGACCTGGACCTGGACGATGCGGGTGATGGCGAGGACAGCGAGGCGGCCGAGCGGGAGAAGGCACAGCGCGAGGCTGACTTCGCCGAGCTGCTGCCGTGGCTGGCGGCGACGCTGTCGGACCATGTGAAGCAGGCGCGGCTGTCGTCGCGGCTGACGACGTCGGCGGCCTGTGTCGTGGGAGATGCGAACGACATGACGCCGATGCTGGAGAAGATGTATCGGGCCATGGGGCAGCAGGTTCCGCCGGTGAAGCGGATTCTGGAGATCAACCCGAAGCATCCGCTGATCGGTGCGCTGCGGACGGCACATGCCAAGAACGCTGAGGACTCGGCACTGCCGGAACTCGCGGAGATCGTGCTGGGGACGGCGCTGTTGGCGGAGGGCGGCGACCTGCCGGATCCGGCGCGGTTCAGCCGGCTGGTCATGGAGCGGTTGACACCGACGGTGTAGGACATGGGACGCGGGCGCGGCCGATCACTGTGGTCGGCCGCGTCTGGCGCGCCAGCCAGCCGCTGCCGTTTTCGGGTTCGCATTGCGGACATGCGGGGCCCGGGAAGGAGAACCGCCGTGAAGCAGGAGTCGCATATAGCGTTGGTTCGCAGGGCTCGCAAGATCGACCGCATCCTGCGGCAGGTGTATCCGAACGCGCGGTCGGAGTTGGACTACGGCAATCCGTTCCAGCTCGTGGTGGCAGTGGTGCTGTCAGCCCAGAACACTGATGTGGGGGTCAACAAGGCGACGCCGGCGCTGTTCGCACGGTATCCGACCCCACGCACTTCGGGCGGCTGGCGCGCCGGTTCGGCTGGACCACCGCGCAGGATCCGGTCAAAGTCGAAACGGATGTCGAACTCTTGTTCCCCAGGAGAGACTGGACGCTGCTGTCCCACCGGGTGATCTTCCACGGTCGCCGGGTGTGCCACGCGCGGCGGCCGGCGTGCGGGGCGTGCCCGCTGGCGGCGCTGTGCCCGTCGTTCGGAGCCGGAGAGGTGGATCAGGTCAGGGCGGCCGCCCTGCTGCGGTACAAGCCGGGCGAGGGTGGGACGGCGGCCTGAGCGAACGTGCCCGGAGGCGGCGGGCTCCCCCGATCGGCCGTCATCCTGCTTCGAACCGCGCGGTGAGGGCATGGGGTGGCTGTTCGAGCACGCCGGAGCTACACACCATGGAGGAGCTGCGATGTTTCAGCTCTTGTGGATCATCATCGTGGGCCTGATCCTGGGCGTTCTGGCCCGCCTCATCCTGTCGGGGAAGCAGGACATCCCCATCTGGCTGACCGTCATCGCCGGCGTCCTGGGCGCCTGGCTCGGCAACGCGGTGTCAGGCTGGATCGGCGTCCGGCACACCGGAGGCGTGGACTGGATCCGGCACCTGCTGCAGCTGGGCTTCGCCGTGGCGCTGGTGGCGCTGGCCAGCTCGCTGTGGGCCGGACGAAGGGCGGCCAGGCACTAAACCCGGCCGACCCTGACGACCAGCCGCCCGGCGGCTGTTCGGCCACTCGACTATTCGCCGGCGCCCAGTTCCTCGCGGAGGGCGGCGGCGAAGGTGTCGATGTCCTCCTCGGTGGTGTCGAACGAGCACATCCAGCGGACCTCGCCGGTGTGTTCGTTCCAGGTGTAGAAGCGGAAGCGCTTCTGGAGGCGTTCGGTGACCTCGGGGGGCAGTATCGCGAAGACGGCGTTGGCCTGGACCGGCTGGGTGATCTGGATGCCCGGGAGGTCGCGGATCGCGGTGGCCAGGCGCTGGGCCATGGCGTTGGAGTGCGAGGCGTTGCGAAGCCACAGGTCGCCGTCGAGAAGGGCTTCGAACTGGGCCGACACGAAGCGCATCTTGGATGCCAGCTGCATCGACATCTTGCGCAGGTACATCACCCCGTGGGCGGCGTCGGGGTTCAGGACGACGATGCATTCGCCGGCCAGGAGGCCGTTCTTGGTGCCGCCGAAGGTGAGGACGTCGACGCCGGCGTCGGTGGTGAACTCGCGGAAGGGCCGGTTGAGGGTGGCGGCGGCGTTGGCCAGGCGGGAGCCGTCGAGGAAGACCTTCATTCCGCGGTCGTGGCAGTGGCCGCTGATCGCCTTGATCTCCTCGGGGGTGTAGCAGGTCCCGAGCTCGGTGGCCTGGGTGATGGCCACCACCAGCGGCTGCGCGCGGTGCTGGTCGCCCCAGCCCCAGGCGTGGGTGTCGATCAGGTCCGGGGTGAGCTTGCCGTCGGGGGTCTCGACGGTGAGGAGTTTCAGGCCGCCCATCTTCTCGGGGGCGCCGCACTCGTCGACGTTGATGTGGGCGGTGGCGGCGGCGATCACCGAGCCCCAGCGCTCGCTCATCGCGTCCAGGGCCACCACGTTGGCGCCGGTGCCGTTGAACACCGGGAAGGCCTCGGCACGGTCGCCGAAGTGGCCTCGGAACACCTGCCGCAGGTGCTCGGTGTAGACGTCCTCGCCGTAGGAGACCTGGTGGCCGCCGTTGGCGACCGCGATCGCCTCCAGGATCTCGGGGTGGATTCCGGCGTAGTTGTCGCTGGCGAAGCCCCGGCGGTCGGGGTCGTGGCGGCGCGTGATGGTCACGGTGTTCCTTGTGCTGGAGGTGTTCAGGCGTGGTTCAAGGCGCGAGGCATGGTTCAGGGGGCAGGGTTTGACGGGTAGAGCTCAGGGCGCGAGGCGGATACGGGTGCCGTTGACGTCGGCGGCCGGCACGCTCCACGATTTCACGATCTCGGCGGCGAGGTCGTCGACGTGCGTGTAGCCGGGGAACTTGCCCTCCGGCTTGGCCTCGCGCATGGCGTCGGTCAGCAGGGCCTTGACGACGAGGACCAGGGCGGCGGCGGGGTCGCCGTCCTTACGGAACTGGTCGGCCAGGGCCAGAGTCCAGGCCTCGGCCGCGGCCTTGGCGGCGCCGTAGGCGGCGTTGCCCGCGGTGGGGGCGGCCGCCGCGGTGGCCGAGACCAGGACGAAGCGGCCGTCGCCGGAGGCGGCCAGCGGCTCGGCGAAGGCCAGCGAGGTGTGCTGCGTGGTCTGGATCAGCAGCTTGTGCAGCAGATCCCAGTCCTCCAGCTTGGTCTCGGCGAACGTCTTCGAGCCGCGCCAGCCGCCGACCAGGTGGACCAGGCCGTCGACCCGGCCGTGCTCCTTGACGACGCCCTCGGCGAAGGCCCTGGTGGCGTCGAAGTCGAGCAGGTCCACCACGGCGGGGACGGCGCGGCCCGGGGCGGCCGCCGCCGCGGCGGCGCGGGCGGCGTGCTCCTGGGTGGTGTCGATGCCGATGACGGTCGCGCCGGCGCTGGTGAGCGCGCGCACCACGGCACCGCCGGCACCGCCGCCGGCGCCCGCCACCACGACCACGGACTCGTTGTTCAGACTCAAGGTGCCCTCTTTCGATCCGATGCGGAAGCGACCAGGATATTGCGCCGGCGACCTGGTCAGCCGGTGACGCCGCGCGTGGCCTCGACCACCGGCGCCAGCTTCTTGCTCAGGGCCTCGTAGAACATGGACAGTGGGAACTCGTCCGGCAGCACCGCGTCCACCAGGCCCTTCGGCGGCCCGTCCAGCGGCAGCGCCTCGGCGCCGCGGGCCCACACCGACGCCGGGTTCGGCGCCACGTAGCTCGCGACCAGGTTGTAGGCGGCCAGCCAGTGCGCCGGCTTCGGGCGGTCGATGCCGTCCCGGTACAGCGTCTCCACCTCGGTGCCCAGGGCGATCACCGCCTCGGCGATCCGGTTCCAGTCGACGGCCAGCCGGTTGTCGGTCCAGCGCACGACACCGTTGCGGTGCAGGTAGGCGAACAGCAGCTGGCCGCCGAGGCCGTCGTAGTTGCGGACGCGGCCGCCGGTGATCGGGAAGCGGAACAGGCGGTCGAACAGGATCGCGTACTGGACGAGGCGGGCGTGGGCCGAGCCGGTCCCGCCTTCGCGCTCCAGGGCCACCGCCTCGCCGAACGCGGTCAAGTCACAGCGCAGCTCCTCCAGCGAGTACAGGAAGTACGGCATCCGCTGCTTGATCATGAACGGGTCGAACGGCAGGTCGCCGTGGCTGTGGGTACGGTCGTGGATCAGGTCCCAGAGCACGAACGACTCCTGGGTCAGCCGCTGGTCGGCCAGCAGCCGCGCGGCGTCCGGCGGCAGCGACAGCTTCAGCGTCTGCGCGGCGGCGGAGGTGACCTGGCGAAAACGCGCCGCCTCACGGTCGCAGAAGATCGCGCCCCAGGTGAAGACCGGGGTCTCGCGGACCGCGACGGTCTCCGGGAACAGCACTGCGCTGTTGGTGTCGTAGCCGGGGGTGAAGCCGTCGCCGGAGGCGAACTCGATCGGCAGGAACTGCGCGTTCGAGTATTTGTCCCGCTCCAGCTCGGCGATCCAGTCCGGCCAGACAGCGCGGATGACCAGCGCCTCGAAGTTGCGGTCCAGGTTGCCGTTCTGCGTGTACATCGGGAAGACAACCAGGTGCTCGCGGCCGTCCTGCCGGGCGCGCGCCGGGTTGAAGGCGGCCAGCGAGTCCAGGAAGTCCGGCACGCCGAAGCCGCCCTCGGCCCAGAGGATCAGGTCCTTCTGCACGGCGGCGAGGTAGTCGGCGTCGTGCGGGAACGACGGCGCGAGGGTGTCCAGGGCGGCGCCGATCCGGGCGGTCAGCTCCAGGGCGCGGTCGCGGTCGTGGCCGGCCTCGAAGTCGATCGAACCGTCCTTGGACTGCATCGGGCGCAGTTCCTCGATGGCGGACTTCAACTCGGCGAACGCGGCGCCGTCGACCACCGAGTGCGGCGCGGCGGCCTCGGCCGGTCCGGTCGGGCGGCGCGAGGCCCAGGTGACGGCGTTGACCCTGAGGGTTCGGTGGTCGTAGTCGCCGATCGAATCGTCGCCGAACAGGTCGGAGTCGGCGAACACCACGACCCGGCCGCGGCCAGAGCGGACGGCGACGGCCAGCGGCCGCTCGGCGGGGTCGGCGGTGGCCGAGGAGGTGAACAGCGGCAGCACGTCGGCGTCGGCGGCGGTGAACAGCGTCCCGGAGCGGTAGAAGCAGGCCTGCTGGACGCCGGCCAGCACGTCCTCGGGCTCGATGCGGCTCTCCGGGAGCTTGGCGCGCTCGGCCAGCACCCAGCGGGCGTTGCCCTGGTGGCGGCGGACCGCGTCCTGGACCGTCAGGTGCTCCAAGCCGACGCCGAACCGGGCCAGCAGCGCCGCCAGGTTGGTCCCGGCATCCTGCTCGCTGTCGGCCAGCAGCACCAGGCCGCCGCCGGCGTGCACGTAGGCCTGCAGCGCGTCCAGCTCGGCGCCGGTGAACACCGGCGTGCCGATGCCGGTGGTGCGCTCCCGTGCGGGGTCGGCGGGGTGCGCTATGACGACGGTGTCCGCGTCGGCCAACAGCTCCGGGGTGAAGGCTCCGCCGCGGTGCGCCTCGACGGCGTGGCCGCGGGCGCGCAGCAGCTCGGCGGCGTGCGCATACCCGGCGTCGGCCGGGTTCACGGGATTCATCGCGAGCGCGGCCGCCGGATCGATGGTCCAGGCCTCGCTGTGCGCCTCGTCGAACAGGACTCGCAGAAATCCCGTGTGCTGCCGCATAGGTCACCTCGCCGGGTCGGGGGAAGTCGGTGGGGGCTGGGGGTAGCAGCCGTGGTTCGCAGTGCCGGTCCGCTGTGGAGTTGTCGAGCGAGCTGTCTGGCAGGTTCTCGGGCAAGTTCGTGAGCAAGTGGTTGAGCACTGGAAGACTTTGTGTGTGATCAGTCTACCGGTGTAAATCCTTCTGATTCAATCCTTGATCGCCGCAGTTGCTTTCGAGCAGGGTGGAGCGGAGGCTGACCAGGGGTATTCCAGTGGCACCGGGGGTCCGAGACACATACGGTCGGTTTCCATGGCATCAGAATCTGCCGACGATCTGTCGTGGCGTCCACTCCTTGTCTCAGACGCCGAATACCTGGCGGACACCCTGAACGCCGCGGAGGCCGCCGGCGACGGCGACGAGCACTACAGCGTGGCGGACGCGGCGGACGAGCTCGCCGACCCGAGCGTGGACCTGGAGCATGCCAGCCTCGCGGCCTTCGACGCCGGACGGCTGGTCGGCTACGTGACGGCGATGGTCCGGCCCTTGGCCACGGCTGAACACCGGGTTCTGCTGGACGGGACGGTGCACCCGGCAGTACCGGTGCCGCGGCGTCGGCGCCCGGCTGCTGCGCGAGGGCGTGAAACTTGCACGGGAGGCGCACGCGCGCGTCCACCCGAACCTCAAGTTGATCATCGACGTCGAGCGGCAGGACGACGTCGCGGGTGCCGCGGCGCGGCGATCCAGGATTTCCCGACGCACAAGCGGCTGACGCGGTGGGCGCCGGATAGCGCACACCGCGTCGATCATTCGGGGATTGCCTGTCAGTCTTCGATGACCCGCAGCACGATCTTGCCGGAGGTACGTCCCGCCTCGCCGAGCTCGTGCGCCTTTGCCGCCTCGGCCAGCGGCAGCACCGTGTCGATCACGGGGCGCAGGCGGCCCTCCTCGACCAAGGCGCGGATCGCGAGCAGGCCGGCGTGGTCCGGCTCGACGAGCATGAAGCCGGCGGTGACGCGGCGTTCGGCGGCGCGCGCCAGCATCTCCCCGTCGACGTCGTAGCACAGCGCCACGAGCGTGCCGCCGGGGTTCATGACCCGCAGCGAGCGGTCGAAGTAGTCGCCGCCGATGGCGTCGAGCACCACGTCCACGTCGCTGACCACCTCGGCGAAGTCGACGCCGCGGTAGTCGATCACCTCGTCGGCGCCGAGGCCGCGGACGAAGTCGTGCTTGGCGGCGCTGGCGGTGCCGATGACGTGGGCGCCGAGGGCTTTGGCGATCTGCACCGCGACGTGCCCGACGCCGCCGGCCGCGGCGTGGATCAGGACCCGCTGCCCGGGGCGCACCTTCGCGTAGTCGGTGAACGCCTGGTAGGCGGTGAGCGAGACCAGCGGCAGGGCGGCGGCCTCGACGTGGCTCAGGCCGGCCGGCTTGCGGACGAAGTGCCGGGCCGGGGCGACGGCGTATTCGCTGTAGCCGCCGGCGAAGTGCGGGAACAGCGGCATGCCGGCGACCTCGTCGCCCGGGGCGAACAGCGTGACGCCGCGGCCGACCGCCTCCACCACGCCGGAGACGTCCCAGCCCAGGATGACGCCGCGGCCCGCCGGGTCCTCGGCGCCCCGGCGGCCGGCCCAGGAGCCGCTCGCGCGGGTCTTCCAGTCGGCCGGGTTGATGGCGGCGGCGTGCACCCGGACCAGGATCTCGGTCATGTCCGGTGCGGGCTTGGGTGCCTGTGTCGGCTTCAGGACGCCGGCCGGTCCGGCCTCGGTCGCGACGACGGCACGCATGGTGGTCTGCTCTGTCATGGCTTCAGCGTCGCCGAAGGAGGCCGACGCACGACAGTGGCCCGATGGCCAACATGTGAAAAGATCGGGCCATGGCTGTCGCGAGGACCGGGAACACCGAGGTTGCCAAGAAAACAGAGGGTTTGAAGAAGGGCCCGAGCGCCATGCGGATCCAGCAGGCCGGAGCCCTCTGCTACATCGACCCGCCGTTCTTCGAGCGGAATCCGGCCAGTCGCCACCGGATCGCGGTGCTGGCGCTGGACGGGGTGATCCCGTTCGACCTGGGCATCCCCAGCCGGGTGTTCGGAGCGGCCCCGGGTCCGGACCGACAGCCCCGGTACGAGGTCGTGACCTGCGCTCTGACCGCCGGCCCGGTGCGCACCACCGAGGACTACTCGCTGGTCGTGGAGCACGGGACCGAGGTGCTGGAGGCCGCCGACACGGTCATCATCCCGCCGGCCTATCCGCTGGTGGACCAGATCGCCGAGGGCGCGGAGCCGTCCCCGGAACTGGCCGCCGCGCTCGCCCGGATCCGGCCGGAGGCGCGCAAGGTGGCGTTCTGCACCGGCGCGTACGTGCTGGCGGCGGCCGGGTACCTCGACGGCCGCACCGTGACCACGCACTGGAACCAGGCCGAGCGCCTGGAGCAGCGGTTCCCGGCGCTGCGTGTGGACCCGGACGTGCTCTTCATCGACGACGGGGACGTGCTCACCTCGGCCGGCGTCGCCGCCGCGATCGACCTGTGCCTGCACATCATCCGCACCGACCACGGCAGCGCGGTGGCGAACTTCGCGGCGCGGGCCTGCGTGGTGCCGCCGTCCCGGGACGGCGGGCAGGCGCAGTACATCGAGCGGCCGGTGCCGGAGGCCTCGGCGACCGGCACCGGCCCGGCCCGCGCCTGGGCGCTGGAGCGGCTGCACGAGCCGCTGACCCTGCACGACCTGGCCGTCCAGGCGGGAGTGAGCGTGCGGACGTTCACCCGGCAGTTCCGCACCGAGACCGGGATGAGCCCCGGGCAGTGGATCATCGGCCAGCGCCTGGACCTGGCCCGGCATCTGCTGGAGAGCACCGATCTTTCCATCGAGCGGATCGCGGAGCGGGCGGGATTCGGGACCGCGACAGCCATGCGGCAGCACCTGCGGGCCTCGATCGGCGTGTCCCCGAAGGCTTATCGGCGGACATTTCAGGGGGCCGATGCGTAGCGGAGCCGGCTGCGTGGGGCTTGTGCGCAGGCGCCTACGCCATGGGCCGCCGCGATGTCACCGGTCGGATGTGGCCGACCCCCGGCCGTGCCACGACTCCCAAAGCCCTGCGTAAGCCCCGCCGGTGGCCACCAGCTCCTCGTGGCTGCCCAGCTCGGCGATCATCCCGTTCTCGACCACCGCGACGCGGTCGGCGTCGTGGGCGGTGTGCAGCCGGTGCGCGATGGCGATCACGGTGCGGCCCTCGAGGACCGCGGCCAGGGAGCGCTCCAGGTGGCGGGCGGCGCGGGGGTCGATGAGGGAGGTGGCCTCGTCCAGGACCAGGGTGTGCGGGTCGGCGAGGACCAGGCGGGCGAGCGCCAGTTGCTGGGCCTGCGCCGGGGACAGGGTGTGGCCTTCGGCGCCGACCGGGGTCTGCAGCCCCTGCGGGAGGGCTTCGACCCAGGCCAGGGCGTCGACCGCGGACAGGGCGTCGCGGATGTGGGCGTCGGTGGCGTCCGGGCGGGGCAGGACCAGGTTCTCGCGGATCGTGCCGGCGAAGACGTGGTGTTCCTGGTTCACCAGGGCGACCTGGCCGCGCAGGTCGCCGAGCGGCAGCTCGACCAGCGGCACGCCGCCGACCGCGACCGAGCCCGCGGTGGGGCCGTGGATGCCGGCCAGCAGCCGGCCCAGAGTCGACTTGCCCGCCCCCGAGGGTCCGACCATGGCCAGCCGCTCGCCGGCGCGGACCGACAGCGCGACGCCGTGCAACACCTCGCGGCCGGGGACGTAGGAGTAGCGGACGTCGGCCGCTTCCAGGTCCTCGCCGTCGGGGCGCGCGCCGGAGGCCTGGCGGTCGGCGGGGACGCCGGCGACGCCGAGCAGCCGGGCCAGCGAGGCGCCGCCCACCTGGAGCTCGTCGGCCCAGGCCAGCATCTCGTCGATCGGGCCCATGATCTGCTGCATGTAGAGGGTCGCGGCGGTCACCTGGCCCAGGCTGAACCAGCCGTGGACGTAGCCCAGGCCGCCGAGCAGCAGCGTCAGCGCCACCGGGACGATGTAGCAGGACTCCGCGGTGGGCCAGAACACGCAGCGCAGGTAGAGGGTGTAGCGCTCGGCGGCGTACTGGCGGCGGATGTCCTCGTCGGTGCGCTCCAGGCGCCGGCGCTGCAGGCCGAGGGCCTCGATGGTGCGGGCGCCGTCGACGGTCTCGGTGAGGCCGTCGGTCAGGTCGGCGTAGCGGGCGCCCTCGGCCAGGTAGCCGGCCGGCGCGCGCTTGAGGTACCAGCGCAGCACCACCCAGATCGGCGGCACGATCACCAGCAGCGGCACCATCGCCCACGGGCTGACCAGGGCCAGCGCCAGCACGGTCAGCACGGTCGTGATGATCGCCACCAGCGTGGTGGGCACGCCGAAGCGGGCCGCCTTGCTCAGCGCGTCCACGTCCCGCGAGGAGCGGGACAGCAGGTCGCCGCTGCCGGCCCGCTCGACCACCGACAGCGGCAGCTCCAGGACCCGGCCGACGAAGTTCTCGCGCAGCTCGGCCAGCACGCCCTCGCCGAACCTGCCGGCGGCGAGCTGGGCGTAGCGGGTCAGGACCGTCTGCAGGACCAGGAACAGCGCGATCAGGGCGACGATCACGTCGACGTGCCCGGCGGTGCTGCCGCGCTGGACGTCGTCGATCAGCGCGCCGAACAGCCGCGGGCCGAACAGCCCGGCGATCGCGGCCAGGGCGAACAGGACGACGGTCAGGCCCAGGTCGCGGCCGCGGCGCCGGGCGACCTGGGCGGCGTAGCGGCGCACGTCGGGGAAGTCGGCGACCGGGAGGGCGTGGCGGCCGGTGGCCGGGGGCGATGGCGACGCCGCAGCCATGTCAGTCCTCTTCCCTGGTCACGGCGGCCCGGTAGGCGGGCACGGTGGTCAGCAGTTCGCGGTGCCGCCCCTCGGCGACGGCGCGTCCTTCGGACAGGAACACCACGGTCTCGGCCCGGTCCAGCATCAGCGGGCTGGTGGTGAACACCACGGTGGTACGGCCGGCCCGGGCGGTGGCGAGCCGGTCGGCGATGCGCGCCTCGGTGTGCGCGTCCACCGCGCTGGTCGGCTCGACCAGCAGCAGCACCTCGGGGTCGGCGAGCAGGGCGCGCGCCAGGCGCAGCCGCTGCTGCTGGCCGCCGGAGAACGTGCGGCCGCGCTCGGTGACCTCGGTGTCCAGGCCCTCGGGCAGCGCCTCGACGATGTCCTCGGCGGCGGCGGTGCGCAGGGCGGCGTCGATGCGGGCCGTCCGCGCCAGGACCGCGGCGGCATCGGCCGGGGCCGATCCGTTTTCGAGGGCTGGTTCAGGCTGGGAAGCCGAACCCGTTTCGAGCTCTGATCCGGAATCGCGGACTGCGAGCCGGGGCGGCGCCAGCTCGTCGGCGAGCCGCCCGGCGAACAGCCGCGCGTCGTTGTCGGCGACCAGCACCCGCTGCCGCAGCCGGGACAGCGGCAGCTCGTCGACCGGCACGCCGTCCAGCGTGACGCCGTCGGCGGCGCGGTAGCGGCCCAGCCGGTCGGCGAGCTCGATCGCCTCGGCCGCATCGGTCGCGGCCACCGCGGTGAAGGTGCCCGGGGCGAAGGTGACGCCGGAGTGCGTGTCGGACAGCTCGCCGGCGCCCTCGGCCTCGGTGGCATGCAGGGCGGCGTGGGCCCGCGCCCCCTCCCCCTCGGTCAGCGGATTCCGCAACGCCAGCACCGCCACCACCCGCGTGGCCGCCACGTGCGCCCGCAGGAACCGGCCCCACGTCTCGGTGATCGTCCGCAGCGGGATGACCAGGAACGCCGCGTATCCGTAGAACGCCACCAGCTGCCCGGTCGTGATGTCGCCGGCGACCGCCAGCCGGGCGGCGAGCCAGGTCACGCCGACCACGAACAGGCCCGGCAGCAGCACCTGCGCCGACTCCAGCAGCGACTCCACGCGCGCCACGCGTACCCCGGCGGTGCGCAGCCGCTGGGACTCGGCGCGGTAGCGCTCGGCGAACTCCGGCTCGCCGCCGATGCCGCGCAGCACCCGCAGGCCGGCCACGATGTCGTTGGCCCGGCCGGTCAGCCGGCCCTGCAGCGCCCGCACCTCGCTCTGCCGCCGGTGCATCGGCTTGAGCAGCGGGCCGACCAGGGCCATGATGACCGGCACGCCGATCAGCACGGTCAGCCCGATCCGCAGGTCGCAGGCCAGCAGCAGCACCGCCACCACGACGATCGCCACCACCGCGCCGGCGAACCGGGCCGAGATGTCCATGGTGCCGCCGATGCTGGAGGCGTCGGCGGTGCCGATGGCCACCACGTCGCCGGTGGCGATCCGGCCGGGCAGGGTGGCGCCGAGCTCGGTGGCCCGGCGCGCGCTGAGCTGCACGGTGCGGTAGGCGGCGCCGAGGAAGTTGGTGACCGCGCAGCGGTGCCGCAGGATCCCGGCCGCGCCGGACACCCCGCCGAGGAGGAGGACCACGGCCGACCAGCGCCAGATCTCGGCCGGGTGCCGCGCGCTCACCCCGGCGTCCAGGGTCTTGCCGATCGCGGCGGGGATCAGCGCCTGGCTGACCATCCACACCACGCCCCAGAACGCGCCGAGCGTCATCGACGGCCACTGCACCCGGATCAGCCAGAGCAGATAGCCGGTCGCCGAGCGGGTATCCGGGTTGCCGGGATCCGGCTCGGGGAGGTGGCGCATGATCGCACGGTAGACCGGCCGCGAGGCGGCGGCCACCGATTTTGGCGCCGCCGCGGGGCCCGCTCGGGGCACTCGGTGCTGTTCGAGGCTTGACTCAGGTCCCTTGATGCCGCTTGGATGAGCGCACCCCCCTTGCACCACCAGCAGTGAAGAGGCACGCAAGTACCCTGTCGGCTATACCGCGAGGGGCTGTTTTGAGGATCACGCGCAGGCTCGGCGTCCTGGTCGCCGTCCCGCTGGCCGCGGTCTCCGGCTTCGGCGCCGTCGCACTGACCGCGTCGACCGGCGACACGATGCGCTTCGAGCATCTGTGGTCCCTGATGCACACCTCGACCGCGGCCGGGCATCTGATCTGCGCCCTGCAGGATGAGCGCACCCTGATGGCGCTGCTGCTCACCGGCCCCGACCCGCGGCTCACGCCCGAGGCGCAGGCGCAGCTCGCCCAGACCGACGCCGCGATCGCCGCCTACCGGCAGCAGGTGCGGGCCCTGCCGCACACTCCGGTGGTCACCAGGGAGCTGCTGGCCCGCATCGACGAGGAGCTGGCGCAGCTGAGCACGCTGCGCGCGCAGATCCAGGCGCAGGCCGCCCCGGCGCTGTCCGCGGTGGCGTTCCAGTACCGGATAGCCATCGCCGACCTCGCGCAGTTCCGGGAGTCGGTGACCAACGCCGGGGCGGCGCCGCAGCAGATCGCCTCGCCGATCCACTCCGCGAACCTGCTGTATCAGGCCGCTGAGGCCACCGGCCAGGAGGAGGCCGACGTGCTGCGCGCGGCCGCCGGCCCCACGCTGACCCCGGCGGCGGTGGCCTCCATCGCCCGGGACCGGCAGCTGTACGGCGACGCCATGGAGGCCTTCGACACCCAGGCCCCGGCCGCCTGGCACGAACGCCCCGACGAGGCGATGACCAGCACCGAGATCCTGACCGCCGGGCAGCTGGAGGATCAGGTCTCGCGGCTCGGCGCCGGGCAGCAGCTGAGGATCGACGCCCCTGTCTGGGCGCAGTCCATGAGCGCCCGCCGCGACGCCCTCGACGAGGTGCGCGAACAGCTGGACCTGGACACCCTGTCCGCCATCGCGCAGCTGCGGGACCACGCGCGGCGCACGGCCGAGGCCGAGGCGGCGGCGGTGGCCGGGACCGCGCTGCTGGTGGTGATGATCAGCCTGCGGCTGGGCCGGCCGATGGTCAGGGGCCTGCGCCAGCTGCGGGACGCCGCGCACGCGGTGGCCTTCGAGCGGCTGCCGGCCGCGGTGGAGGAGCTGCGCGCCACCGAGTCGCTGACCGGCCGCAGCCCGGAGGAGTTCGCCGACCAGGCCGGGGACGCGCTGGCGCTGGACGGCCGGGGCCGCGGCCGCGGACCGGTCCGGCGCCGCAACCCGATCCGGCCGGACGACCCGAAGGACGAGCTCGCCGCGGTGGCCAAGGCCTTCAACTCCGTGCACCGCGAGGCCATCCGCACCGCCGCCGAGCAGGTGCTGCTGCGCGCCGGGGTGGGCGCCACGTTCGTCGCGCTGGCCCGCCGCGGCGAGCGCCTCACCGGCGCCCTGACCTCCGAGCTGGACCGGGCCGAGCGCACCGAGCAGGACCCGGACCGGCTGGCCCGGCTGTTCGTGCTGGACCACCTGGCCGCGCGCATGACCCGGAACAACGAGAGCCTGCTGGTGCTCGGCGGCGAGGGCACGGCCCGGGTCCGGGACCGCGGCGTGCCGCTGCTGGACGTGGTCCGGGCCGCGCTGGGCCGCATCGAGCGCTACACGCGCGTGGACCTGGAGACCGTCGACACCGGGATCGTGGTGGCCCCGCAGGCCGTGGACCACCTGGTGCACCTGTGCGCGGAGCTGCTGGACAACGCCACGGCGTTCTCCGCCCCGGGCAGCCGGGTCACGGTCGAGGGCCGGCGGCTGACCGACCGGGTGCTCATCCAGATCGCCGACCGCGGCATCGGCATGACCCCGGCCCGGCGCGCGGAGCTGAACGCCCGGCTGGCGGCGCCGCGGCCGGTGGACAGCGAGACGGTGCGGGCGATGGGCCTGACCGTGGTGGCGCACCTGGCCGCCTGGTACAGCATCGAGGTGCAGCTGCGCGCCCGGCCCGGCGGCGGGACGGTGGCCGAGATCGGGCTGCCGCTGACCGTGGTCGCGGCCTGTTCGCAGGATCCTGACGACGACTACGCCGCCGGACTGCCCCGCCGAAGCGGGAAGCGGGCCGTCGGCAGCGTGAAGGACGCGGCGCCCTTGTCCGAGCTGGGCCGGACGCCGGCGCCGGAGGACGCCGAGGACTGGCCCCAGCTGCCGTTCGAAGCCGATGACGCGGATCAGGCAGCGGATGTCACGGCGCGGGCATATGCTTCAGGCCGCCATGCGAATTCGTCCGCTGATACAGTTTCGGCTGCAGCCGCCGCTGCCGGGTCACCGGCCGTCGAACCGGCGTGCTACGGCCCACCCGTGCCGCCGGTGCCGCCGGTGCAGCCCGCCGCCGCCTACACCGAGCTGGCCTCGCGGTTGTCAGGATTCGCAGAGCCGGCCGACGATCAGAGCAACCAGAACGGCCAGAACGGCCAGAACGGCCAGTACAGCCAGAACGGTCAGGGCGGTGATAACCCTGAGAACGCCCCGAGCGCCGAGGACACCCAGAGCACTCCGAGTACTTCGAGCATTTCGACCGCCCCGGCCGCCCCCCTGACGATCAACGGCCTGCCGGTGCGCGTCCCGCAGACCACGCTGCCCAAGGAGGCCCGCCGGGGCGCCGGATCTCCGGCGTCCGGCGGACAACCCGGAGAGCCGCAACCAAAGACACAGACCACCGACACCTTCGCCGCCCCCGCCGACCGGGACCCGGAGCGCGTCGCGGCCACCATGGCCGCCTACGCCCGCGGGCTGACCGGACGCGCGGGCGGCGGCCCGAAACCGTAGCATCGCAGCACCCTCACCATTCCCTAGCCCCAGGACACCGGCTCATGAGCGAACCCGAAACCGACCAGCAGGGCAGCCTCGACTGGCTGCTCAACGACTTCGCGCAGCGCGTCCCGGGGGTGGTGCACGCCCTGGCGGTCTCCGCCGACGGGATCGTGGTCGCCGCCTCCCCGGACCTGGACGAGGACCAGGCCGACCAGCTGGCGGCGGTGGCCGCCGGGCTGGTCAGCCTGCTGGCCGGGGCGGCCCGGCTGCTCCAGTCGCCGCCGGTGCGCAGCAACCTGACCGAGCTCGGCGAGGGCTTCCTGTTCTCGATGGCGGTCAGCGACGGCGCCTCGCTGCTGGTCTACGCCACCCGGGAGTGCGACATCGGCCAGGTCTCCTACGCCATGGCCGAGCTGATCAACCAGGTCGGCGCCACCCTGACCCCGGTGGCGCGCTCGCGGATGCTGGCCGACGGCGTGGCCGGGGCGCGCTGATGGGGGCGCCCACGGTGGCCGCGAAGATCGTGGTGGCCGGCGGCTTCGGCGTCGGCAAGACCACGCTGGTCGGCGCGGTCTCGGAGATCCAGCCGCTGACCACCGAGGCCGAGATGACCCAGGCCGGCCTGGGCCTGGACGACGTGCACCTGATCCCGGCCAAGCGCAGCACCACGGTGGCGATGGACTTCGGCCGGATCACCATCGCCGAGGACCTGATCCTGTACCTGTTCGGCACGCCCGGGCAGGAGCGCTTCTGGTTCTTCTGGGAGGAGCTCTCGCGCGGCGCGCTGGGCGCGGTGGTGCTGGCCGACGTGCGCCGCCTCGGCGACGCCTTCGCCGTCATCGACTTCTTCGAGGACCGGCGGATCCCGCACGTGATCGCGGTGAACCAGTTCGACGGCGCGCAGGCCTACGGCCACGAGGAGCTGCGCCAGGCGCTCGCGCTGGAGGACGACACACCGCTGCTGATCTGCGACGCGCGCCGCAAGGACTCGGCCAAGGGGGTGCTGGTGACGCTGCTGGAGCACGCGATCACGCAGGTGCACCTGCGCGGCGGCGAGGCCGACGGCCCGGGTTCGGCCAACTGATGGCCCGGCGGCGGCGCCGCCGGGCCTTCGCCGCGCTGGTGCTGGCCGCGGCCGCGGCGGCGGCCGGC
>JABFWL010000092.1 GCA_013362315.1 Catenulispora sp.
CACCGCGCCGCGCTCCAGCGCCGGGCGGATCACCCGCTCCACGTGGTCGGCGCGGTCGGCGGCGTAGATCAGCGCCTCGGCGCGCGGCGAGATGGCGCCGGCGTTGCGGGCGTCCAGCACGATGGCGCGCAGCTCCACGCCGAGCCGGGTCCCGCCGGGCTCGCGGGTGACCACGACGTCGTGGCCCCGGCTGCGCAGCCAGTCGGCGAGCGCCGCCAGCTGCGTCGACTTGCCGCTGCCGTCGCCGCCCTCGAACGAGATGAAGGTGCCGGGGTGCCCGGGGTTCGCGACGGGCTCCAGGAGGCCGGGATTCGCCGGCTGCCCGGTCGCCACGGCCTCCGACGGCACGTCACCACCGGTGTCGGCACCCGGCGACGGGGCGGAGCGCCGCAGCGCCGCCCGCAGTTCCTTCCGCAACGATTTCCCTGGCACGTCGTCCATCATCCTGTACGCCACCCACCCGACGCTCGCGGCCAGCAACCCGGCGGCGAACAGGGTGATGGCGGCGCCGCCGTAGGTGATCGACGCCGGGCCCGGGAGCTCGATCGTGCGCTGCCCGACGGTACCGGCCACCGCCGGCGCCACCGCCAGGATGAGCACCAGCGTCACCCGGATCAGCGACTGTACGAAGGCGAAGGTCCGGCCGCGCAGCTCGTCGGCCACCTCCCGGCCGAGCATGGTCTGCCCGATGATCCACGCGGTCCCGCCGAGGAACCCCACCACCAGCGCGCACAGCACGCATACCAGCAGGTTCGGCACGATCGCGAACACGCACAGCAGCAGCCCGGCTCCGGTGATCGCCATGCCGAACAGCCGCTCGCGCGGCAGCCCGGTCAGCATCCGCGACCCCGAGACCATCCCGGCGGCCAGCCCCAGGAACACCGCGCCGAACAGCACCCCGTAGGCGGCCTGCCCGGCATGAAGGTCGCCGACATAGGTCCGGGCCAGCCCGACCACCGCGCCCCCGGCCGCGAACGCGCCGGTGGTGCCGATGATCACCCCGCGGATCCGGTGGTCGGCGGCCAGGTAGCGCCAGCCGTCGAACAGCGTCCGCAGCATCGAGCGGTTGTCGGTCCGGTGCTGGCGCCGAGCGGCCCGCTCGGTAGCCGAATGCGCCGGGATCCCCTTCAGCCGCGCGATCGTCAGCGCCGAGAACAGGAAGGTCAGAGCGTCGAAGAAGAGCGCCAGGGTGACCGGCTTGGCGGTGAAGAAGGCGAAGTGGCTGGCCAGCGTGTCGGTGACCAGGGCCAGCGACGTGAACACCCCGGCCGCCAGCGGCGCGGTGCCGTACGCGGTGAGCAGCGAGATCTGGTTCGCCGACTCCAGCAGCCGCGGCGGCACCAGGTTCGGCACCGTCGCCTCCTTGGCCGGGATCCAGAACATGGCGGCGATCTCGATGAAGAAGGTCGCGACCAGCAGCCACCACAGCGTCCCGACCAGCGGAATCGACATGAACAGCACACAGCGCGCGCTGTCGCCGGCCACCATGGTCCAGCGCCGGTCCAGCCGGTCGGCCACCACCCCGGCGATCGGCCCGAACAGCACCGCCGGCACCAGCCGCAGCACGAACACCCCGGCCACCGCGTACGAGCGGCCCGCGTACCCGCCCCCGGCCAGTGACGCCGCCAGCGAGGACTGCGCGAGCAGTCCCAGCCAGTCGCCGAGGCTGGACAGCGACAGCGCGGTCCAGAGCCGGCGGAAGTCGGGGATGGCGAGCGCGGCGCGTACCCCGGGCGGCGATGACTCCATGAATCCACGGTAATGCGCTGCGTTGCCGAGCATGCGCGCGGCGGTGACGGTTCGACGGCGCGGGTGATTCTCCGCGCCGTCGGACGAGTGCTTTGTGGACCAGTTGTGGAGGTGCTGGGGTGGCTGGCGGATCGGCTGCTGGATCGGCTGCTGGACCGGCTACCTCGGCCGCCGGATCGGCTACCAGGCGACGGCGCTCTGCAGGTCAGACTGCCAGTAGGTGACGAAGGCCTTGTCGTCGACGTAAGTGTTCGCGGGGAGCGGCAGCTTCAGCGAGCCGGGCAGCGACCCGGACTGGTCCCGCGCTTCCAGGAACATCTCGACCTGCTTCTCGAGCTTGCCGGAGCCGCCGGAGCCGTCGGCGGCGGAGGTGCCGACCGCGGCGTAGGCGGACTCGCCGGGGGCGATGGTGACGACGGCCTGGGGCTTGCTGTCCTCGAGGGGCGGGGTGACGGCCTGCTGGTCGGCGTCGAAGCGGAGGTCGGGGTAGTAGTACACGCTGCACGGGGCCGAGCCGGTGTTGGTGACGGTGAGCAGGACGTGGTTGATGGGGCGGGTGAGGTTGGTGACCGTGGCCTTGAGGTGAGCGGTGGTGCAGTCGGCGGGGCGGCCTGCGGCGGGCGGGGCGGAGGGCTTGGTGGTTTTGGTGGTGGGCTTGGCGGCGGGCGGCTGGGTGGTGGACTTCGGTGCTGAGGGGGCGGTGGTGGGCGCGGTCGCTGCGGTCGTCGCTGCCGTCGCGGGGCTCGACGGGGTCTGGCTCGACGCTTGGGCGCCGGGGGAGTTCGGGTTCCCGCTCGGCGCACCGACAGCCGGGGCGGTGGTGACCGTCGTGCCGGCGCCGACGGCCGTCGGCTTGGTGTCGCTGGCGCAGGCGGTGAGGCCGACGAGGGCGGAGGCGGTGATCGCGGCGAGGGGGAGGAGGTGCCGGGTCTTGGTGGCGATGCGGTTCGTCATGGCTCGGAGCTTGTCCGTTCCAGGACCTGGCTCGTCAGGGGTGGAACGGGTCCTCGGCGGGGCTGGGACGGATTCCCGTAGCATGACGTGCGGGTTCGCGCGTGGGATGGGACGCGGATCCGGGACGGAAGGTGGAGTGGGTGGGCTCGGGGACGGACGATTTCGCCGGGTTGTTGTCGTCGCTGAAGGAGCGTTCCGGGCTCAGTTATGGAGTCCTCGCGAAGCGGCTCCACGTGGGGACGTCGACGCTGCACAGGTATGTGCGCGGCGAGTCGGTGCCGACGGAGTACGGCACGATCGAGAAGTTCGCTCGGCTGACCGGTGCTACGGCGGCGGAGATGGCGGAGCTTTACCGGCTGTGGATGGCGGCGGTGGAGGGGCGCGCTTCGTCGGCGCCTTCGACGCCGGAAGCTCCGCAGGATGCGCCCACAGTGTCGGAACCAGATCCTGAACCGTCCCGACGCCGGCTGTTTCCGGCTCTGGCCGTAGTCGCGGTGCTGGGAGTCGGGGCGGCGGTGGCCGGGGTGGCGTTCGCAGGGTCCGGATCCAGCCCGCGGCCTGCGTCGGGCGGAGCACCGAGGAGTGCTCCCTCTTCTACCGACTCTTCCTCTACGTCGACCCCTGGGTCTTCCTCTACCTCTACCTCTTCTCCTATCTCCTCTGCTACGTCTTCTCCTGCCTCCACCCCCGCGTCCTCGACTTCTTCCTCACCTTCCCCAGCAACTCTCCCCCCGCCTATATCCGTCGACATCCGCCCCTACCAGTGGGAGGACAAGTGCAACCAGTGGTACCTCCTCAACCGAAAGCCGTCTGAGGTCCCACCCCCGCCCACGGAACAAGACGCACGCGGCTGGGCCAAGGCCCTCGGAGCTGTCCCCGCCGGAACGATGAAGCTGGAGTTGGCGGTACAGGGAACGTCCGGCGACACGGTGGTGCTGCACTCCCTCCACGTGCGAACCATGAGTAAGGCCGCCGCCCTCCCCTGGTCGGCCTACTCCATGGCCTCCGGCTGCGGCGGCGGCCTGACCCCGGCTTCCTTCACCCTGAACCTCGACGTCGACCGCCCCCTCGCCCGCCCCACCCCCGGCCAACAAGGCGACACAGTCATCCCCGCCGTCGACTTCCCCTTCAAGGTCTCCAAGACCGACCCCCAGGTACTGACCCTCTACGCACACGCCACCTCCTCCAACGTCAGCTGGTACCTGGAACTGGACTGGAGCAGCGGCGACCGCAGCGGCACCCTCCGCATAGACGACCACGGCCGCCCATTCCAGACAAGCGGCGCAAAGGGCCGACCGCTATACGGCTACAACATGGACACCAGCACCTGGGAGATCGACGACACCGCAACGCTGAGCTGACCCAGCCGAGCCATCCTCAGCACCCAGCAGCCGGGCCTAACCGCCCTCCTGCAGGCGCCTCAGCAACACCGGCACGTGCGACCGCTCAACGTCCTTAGCAGCGGTGACAAGCGTGACCGTATGCCGAGCCCCCAACTCCCGCACCTCCGCCAACACCTCCCGCTGCGCCTCCCCCTCCAACTCCGCCTCATACCGCTCCACGAACAACCCGTACTCATCCCGGTTCTCGTGAAACCACCTCCGCAACTCATCCGAAGGCGCCGCACCCTTAGCCCACACATCAACCTCAGCCTCCGCCTTAGGCACCCCCCGAGGCCACAACCGATCCACCAACACCCGCTTCCCATCAGCCCCCGCCACCGCCTCATAAACCCGCTTCACCCGATACTCACCACTCATGAACCCAGGCTATGCACCCCCCAGCCCGGCGCCAGGCCCAACCCGCTACCCGTGTGACCACACGACAAAGGCGCCCGCCATAACGGCGAACGCCTTGTCCGGAGGAGCCTCCTGTCGGAATCGAACCGACGACCTACGCATTACGGGCTCGTGGTTTCGCCGCCGCGAGGCCTCTACCTGCGGTGATGCCACTTGATGCATTAGCGATGCCGCTGATGACCTGCAGTTCCACTCATCGCTCATTCCAGGATTCATTCCATCGGGAAGGTTCAGTTTTCCCCTTCGGCTTGCTGAGACCGTTGCGAACGCTTCCAGTTCGCGAAGGCAGGCTTGAGAGTGCTGGCGTCCCACGTGGGTAGGCCACTGCCG
>JABFWL010000525.1 GCA_013362315.1 Catenulispora sp.
CAACAGCCCCAAGGGTAGGTAGACATGAACAAGGCCCAGCTGATCGAGGCCGTCGCCGACAAGCTCGGTGCGTCCAAGAAGGACGCCGGGGATGCCGTCGACGCGGTCCTGGACGCGATCGTCGCCTCGGTCTCGGCGGGGACCAAGGTCTCCATCACCGGCTTCGGCTCCTTCGAGAAGGTGAAGCGTCCGGCGCGCACCGCGCGCAACCCGCGCACCGGCGAGCAGGTGAAGGTCAAGGCCTCCTCGGCGCCGAAGTTCAAGGCCGGGCAGGGCTTCAAGGACATCGTCAACGGCGAGAAGAAGGCCCCGGCCGCCGCCAAGACCGCCGCCAAGAAGACCACCACCGCCAGGGCGGCGGCCGCGAAGAAGGCCGCACCGGCGAAGAAGACCGCCACGAAGGCCACCGCCGCGCGGACCACCGCCGCGCGGACCACCGCGGCGAAGACCACGGCGGCGAAGACCACGGCGGCGAAGACCACCGCCAAGAAGGCGCCCGCGAAGAAGACCGCCACCAAGGCCACCGCCGCGAAGAAGACCGCGGCGAAGAAGACCACCACCGCGAAGAAGGCCACGCCGGCCAGGAAGACCGCCGCGAAGAAGGCGACCGTCGTCAAGGCGGCGGCGAAGAAGGCGGCGACCGCCAAGAAGGCGCCCGCCAAGAAGGCCTCCCCGGCCAAGAAGGCGGCGGCCCGACCGGTCGCCAAGAAGGTCGCGAAGGCCCCGGCGAAGAAGGCCGCGCCGGCCAAGCGAACCACGACGAAGAAGGCGCCGGCGAAGAAGACCGCTGCGAAGCGGTAGTCGACAGTGCTACGAGGCGGTGTCCCGGGCGACTGGGGCGCCGCCTCGGCGTTTTCGCGGCGTCTTGCGCCGCAGGTTACGGCAGCGGCAGAGTCACGAGGGTAAGGACGACGATCCGGCCCGCTTCGTCCCGCCGCATCTTCACGCGCTGCCCGACCCGCAGCAGCCGCAGGCCCCCGGCGTCGAAGGCGGCGCCGTCGAAGGCGACCTCGGTGCCGTCGTCGAGCAGCACGGTGCCGCTTCGGGTCGCGGGGTCGAAAACCCTGGCGGTGCCTTGGACCTCTGGTTTTCCTGGGGCATCTGCGCTCGTCACGGATTGTTTATACACCCGAGACCGCTCGCGCCCACCCGTCTCCCACCACCGCCCGTTACGGAGCCGCTTCGCGGCGCTGTATTGAATGGGGTTCCCAAACCGCCGTGGTGGCAAGCCCGACGCCAAGCGCCAAAGCGGCGGCCAGATCCTCGGCGGTGTCCACGTCGCGTCGCAGCGAACTGATGTCCGGGCCGGCGATCTCCACCGCCCCGGCCGCGGCGTGCGCGGCGCGCGACGGTCCGCCGAAACGCGGCGCCAATTCCAGTCCCGGCGGCGCGAAAAGCATCGTGGTGCCGATGTCGTGGGCGTCGGGGATGAAATGCCGTTTGTCCGGCTGTCCGGCGGCGATGTGCGCCAGAACCGCGTCCAACTCGGCGCTGCGCAATGCCGGAAGATCCGCGGCCGCCGCGACGATGCCGACTTCTTCGCCGAATTCCCGCCGGGCGATCCGCGCGCCGAACGCGAACGCCGCGTTCAGCCCGGCGTCCGGTTCGTCCGGGACGACGAGCGCGCCGAGGCCGCCGAGCACCTTGGCCGCCGTCGGATCGTCGGTCACCGCCAGCACCCCGGCGGTCCCGGCGGCGGCCAGCGCGGCGGCCACCGCGTCGGTCGCGAAGGCCAGCGCCAGCCGCTCCCGCAGCGGGGCGGAGACCTCCGGGCCGATCAGCCGGCTCTTGGCCAGTCCCAGCCGCTTCACCGGAACCACCAGGCACCAGCGCGTCGTCGCGGAAGGGGCTGACCGGGGCATGCCTTGATCCTGTCATGCCGCGGCGGCGAGGGCGCCACTTGTTCCGACGCCCCGCCCTCGGCAACACTTGGGGGATGCCCTCCACCGCCCCTTACCGGCCGCCCAGGAAGCAAGGCACGGCGTTCCGCTTCATCGTCGTCGTCATGGTGCCGCTGCTGAGGCTGCTGATGAAGCGGGACTGGCGCGGCGGCGAGCACATCCCGAAGACCGGCGGCGTGGTGATCGCGGCCAACCACCTCTCGCACGTGGACGCGCTGGCGTTCGGCCACTTCGTCTACGGCAACGGCCGGATCCCGCGGTTCCTGGCCAAGTCCGGGGTGTTCAAGAACACGATCGTCGGCGGCGTGCTGCGCGCGGCCAAGCAGATCCCGGTCTACCGGGACACCGCCGACGCGGCCAACGCGCTGCGCGACGCGATCGCGGCGGTGGCGGCCGGGGAGGCGGTGACGGTGTACCCGGAGGGCACCATCACCCGGGACCCGGACCTGTGGCCGATGACGGCGGCCAAGAGCGGCGCGGCCCGGATCGCGCTGGCCACCGGCTGCCCGGTGATCCCGGTGGCGCAGTGGGGGCCGCAGGAGATCCTGGGCTACACCGAGAAGCGGCCGCACCTGCTGCCCCGCAAGCGGATGATCATGCTGGCCGGGCCGCCGGTGGATCTGGACGACCTGCGCGCGCTGCCGGTGGACGCCGAGACCGTGCGGCTGGCCACCGAGCGGATCATGGACGCGATCACCGAGCTGCTGGCGAAGGTGCGCGGCGAGCAGCCGCCGGCGGTGCGGTACACGCTGGATGAGACGAGGAAGCAGGGGAACGAGATCGGTAAGCAGGCTTTGGGTAAGCAGCAGCTCGGCACGCAGCAACTCGGCACGCAGGGCGACGAGATCGGGAAGCAGGTCGACACCGCATGAGGCGCTGCGCCGTCTTCGGCACCGGCATGTGGGGCACGGCGATGAGCATCGTGCTGGCCGACGCGGGCAACGAGGTGGTGATGGTCGGCCGCCGCCCGGAGCAGATCGCCGCCGTCAACGACGGCCACGAGAACCCCGACTACTTCCCGGGCGTCCGGCTGCCGGAGGCGGTGCGGGCCACCACCGACCCGGCCGAGGCGCTGGCCGGCGCCGAGTTCGCGTGCCTGAGCGTGCCGGCCCAGACGCTGCGCGCGAACCTGTCCGCCTGGCACGACCTGATCGGGCCGGACACGGTGCTGGTGTCCCTGATGAAGGGCCTGGAGCTCGGCACCGCGAAGCGCATGACCGAGGTGATCCGCGAGGTCACCGGGTTCGGGCGGGAGCGGGTGGCGGTGCTGTCCGGCCCCAACCTGTCGCCGGAGATCGCCCGCCGCCAGCCCGCCGCGTCCGTGGTGGCCAGCCGGGACGAGGACGTGGCGCTGCGGCTGCAGGCGGCCACCACCGGGCCGTACTTCCGCACCTACACCGTCGGCGACGTGACCGGCGTGGAGCTCGGCGGCGTGGTGAAGAACGTCATCGGCCTGGCCGTCGGCATCGCCGACGGCATGGGCTTCGGCGACAACACCAAGGCCACGCTGATCACCCGCGGCCTGGCCGAGACCGCGCGCCTGGGCGCGGCCCTGGGCGCCGACCCCTACACTTTCGCCGGCCTGGCCGGGATGGGCGACCTGGTCGCCACCTGCGCCTCCCCGCTGTCCCGCAACCGGATGTTCGGCGTGCACCTGGGCCGCGGGCTGAGCCTGGAGCAGGCGCAGGAGCTGGTGAAGCAGACCGCCGAGGGCGTGAAGTCCTGCGAGGCGGTGCTGGAGCTGGCCGACCGGCACGGCGTGGAGATGCCGATCGCCGAGACCGTGGTGGCGATCGTGCACGACGGGCGCTCGCCCGGCGAGATGCTCAAGGAGCTGATGATGAGGCCGCTGAAGGCGGAGCGGCACTGAGGGCTGGACCGGATTCGCCGGCCGACGGACCGGTTTCGTCGGCTGTCGGACCGGATTCGCCGGCCGCCGGCCGGGTGCGGCACCCGGGTGCGGGTGGTGATCCACGGCGGGATCACCAGCGAAACCACCACCGCCTGCAGGTTCAGCAGGCCGTTCAGGCCGGCGAAGGCCACACAGCGCCGACACCGCGATGAACGTCCCGGTGCCGAGCCGGTTCACGAAGCTGGACGCCACCAGGGCGCGCTGCGGGCCGGGTTCCGGGGTCACTCGGCGCCACCAGACGGCGACACGCCCCCGACCTGCCACACCCCCCCGACACCATGCTTCGGACCTTACCGCTCCTTCGGTAGGGTCTTGCCCATGAGCGATCAGAAGCGGATCCGGGTGGCCGTCGTGTTCGGCGGGCGCTCCAGCGAGCACGCCATCTCCTGTGTCACCGCCGGATCCGTCCTGGACGCGCTGCGCAACGGGCCCGACCCGGACCGCTACGAGATCCTGCCGATCGGCATCGCCGCCGACGGCCGGTGGGTGCTGGCCGAGACCGCGGACGGGGCCGGGCTGCGGCTGGCCATCGCGGACGGCAAGCTGCCGGAGATCGGGCTGCCGGCCTCGGCCGAGCGCGCGAACCTGGTGACGATGGCCGGGGACCCGACCGCGCGCGAGCTGACGGTGCACGAGCCGGGCTCGGTGCCGAAGTCGCTCGGCGAGGTGGACGTGGTGCTGCCGCTGCTGCACGGGCCGTATGGGGAGGACGGCACGCTGCAGGGACTGCTGGAGCTGTCCGGGATCGCGTATGTCGGGTCTGGCGTGCTCGCGTCGGCGGTGTCCATGGACAAGGAGTTCATGAAGCGGCTGCTGAGCCAGGCCGGGTTCGAGGTCGGACCGTATGAGGTGGTGCGGCCGCGGGACTGGGCCACCGAGGAGGGCCGGGCCGCGGTGCGGCTGGCGGTGGAGGAGCTCGGTTACCCGGTGTTCGTCAAGCCGGCCCGGGCCGGGTCGTCGATGGGCATCAGCAAGGTCGACGCGCCCGAGGACCTGGACAGCGCGATCGAGGTGGCGCGCCGGCACGACCCCAAGGTGCTGGTGGAGGCCGCGGTGGTGGGGCGGGAGATCGAGTGCGGGGTGCTGGAGGGAGTCGGGCCGTTTGACCGGCCGGAGGCTTCGCTGCCGGCGGAGCTGCGGGTGACCGGTCCGCATACGTTCTATGACTTCCAGGCTAAGTACCTTGACGGGACTACCGAGGTCGACATCCCCGCGCGGCTGAGCCCCGAGGAGATCGACGACATTCGGGAGCAGGCGGTCGGCGTCTTCGAGACGATGGGTTGCGAGGGGCTGGCCCGGGTGGACTTCTTCTACCAGGAGTCGGCCGACGGGGGCCCGGGACGGTTCATCGTCAACGAGATCAACACCATGCCGGGGTTCACGCCGACGTCGATGTTCCCGTTGATGTGGCAGGCGGCGGGGCTGTCGTACCCGGCGCTGATCGCGCGGCTGATCGAGTCGGCACTGCGTCGGCCGGGTGGGCTGCGGTAAGGGGATAAGGGGAGGGGCGTCACTCCGGCTTGTCGTCGACGAACTGCCCGCTCTTGTTCGGCACGTTCTTGACGATCATCGGCGCGAGGTCCACCAGGGCGTTGGAAGCGGCCTGCTTCTGAAGCTCGCCGTCGAAGGGCACTGTGATCTCCACATAGACCGCCCGATCGGTCGTGGTGTAGGTGACGCTGTTCTGGTGTTCCTCGATCAGCCAGTTGACGAACGCGGTGTCGCCCATGGTCGCGTAGCGGTTCTGGTCCGGGGTGTAGTCGGGGCCGCCGACGATGGTTGCCGGGGGCTGCGTCACCGCGCAGCGCAGGACCGTGGCGGGGGACCCCCACGCCGCAGCGCGCTGATTCACGGTGCTGTCGGTTCCGGCGACGCCCCGGCGATGTGCGCCTTCCAGCTCCGATGGCAGCGACTTGATCAGTTTCGCGCAGGTGGCGATGATCGCCGGGTCGGAGCTCGGGGTGAGGGGGACGGCCACTGCGCCGGTGTGGCCGAGGTGGTCCCCCCACCAACCGCCCGCGCACGCCAAAACCGCGGCTGTTGTCACAGCCGCGGCCGGTATCCACCTGTTGCTCGTCGTGCCCGCCGGACCTCTGATTGCCACGGGGACCGGTCTATCACACTACTTGAAGTGCACGATCGGGCAGGTCAGCGTGCGCGTGATGCCCTCGATGACCTGGATTTTGGCGATCACCAGCCGACCGAGCTCGTCCATGGTCCCGGCCTCGGCGCGGACGATCACGTCGTAGGGGCCGGTGACGTCCTCGGCGGTGGTGACGCCCTCCAGATCGGCGATCGCCTGCGCCACCGCGGCCGCCTTCCCCACCTCGGTCTGGACCAGGATGTACGCTTGAACCACGTGTCCTCCTCCTGTCGGAAACGCCACCGTACCCTGCGCTTCCCCCCTTTCGGGAGTCCATGCCCGCTGGGCGGACCGTGTGCATTCACCCGATCGAGTTGCCCACGGGCCCGGCGGCATTCCGGCTGCGTCCCGGCGGCGTGCTGAGTGCGTCCTGGGTGCGTCCTGGCTGTGTCCCGGCGGCAGAGCCTCGGCCATCCGCGTTACGGTTACCGATCGTGGAGACGGTGGAAACGATCGACGAAGTCGGCGAGTTCGGGCTGATCGCCCGGGTGCTGGCCCGCCTGCCGCTGACCGAGCGCCGGGGCGCATCGCAGGTTCTGGTGCCCGCCGGCGACGACGCGGCGGTGCTCGCCATCCCCGACGGGCGGCTGGTCACCAGTGCCGACCTGCTGCTGGAGGGCCGGCATTTCCGGCGGGACTGGTCCACCGCGCGGGACGTCGGGCACAAGGCCGCGGCCCAGAACTTCTCCGACATCGCGGCGATGGGCGGCGTGCCCACCTCGCTCCTGCTGTCCCTGGTCCTGCCCGGGGAGCTGCCGGTGGCCTGGGTCGAGGAGTTCGCCGAGGGCGTGGCCGGCGAATGCGACCCGCTCGACGTGACCGTCGCCGGCGGCGACATGGTCCGCGGTGAGGTGATCACGATCTCGGTGACGGTGTTCGGCACCCTGGAGGGCCGGGCGCCGGTGCTGCGCTCGGGCGCCCGGCCGGGGGACCTGGTGTACGTCGCCGGCCGGCTCGGCTGGTCCGCTGCCGGGCTGGAGCTGCTGACGGCCGGCGTCGAGGCCGCCGACGAGCGCGAAGCGGCCTTCCTGGCCGAACACCGCCGGCCCCGGCCGCCGTACGCCGCCGGGCCCGACGCGGCGCGGGCCGGTGCCACGGCCATGCTCGACGTCAGCGACGGGCTGCTCGCCGACCTGCGGCACCTGGCGGTCGCGAGCGGGGTCGCGGTCGACGTCGACAGCGCCATGGTTCCGAACTCCGCCGGTCTGCGACTGGACCAGATCCTCACCGGTGGTGAGGATCACGCGCTGGTCGCCACCTTCGCGCCCGACGCCGCCGTCCCGGGGCGCTGGTTCCGGATCGGCTCGGTCCAGGCGGGACCGCCGTCGGTGACGGTCGACGGCAAGCCCTGGGACGGGCCGGGCGGCTTCAGCCACTTCGGAAAGCCGGAGTAGCGGCGGCGGCACCGGCCGGCTCGCACGTCATGCACTGCGCCGCGTCAGCCCGGTCAGCAGCAGCGCCGCCAGGGCGCCGATCGCCAGCGCGATGCCGGCGGCGTGCACGCCGGCCAGCGTGCCGAGCACCGCGACGCCGAGTGCGGATCCGGCCTGCCGCGCGGCGTTCAGCGCGCCCTGGCCGGTGGCCGCGAGGCGCTGCGGGGTGGCCACCGCCATGTCGGCGGTGATCGAGGGGATGGCCAGCGTGGTGCCGATCGCCAGCAGCAGCTGGGCGCCGATCACCACGGCGAGTGAGGTGTGCGGGCCGACGGCGGCCAGCACCGCGCCGACCGCGATGTCCGCCACCAGCGCCAGCATGATGAGCGGGCGGGCGCCGAAGCGATGCGCCAGGCGGGTCGTGGAGAAGGGGAGCACGCACATCGGCAGCATCAGGGGCAGGAAGGCCAGGCCGGTGGTGATCGGGCTCAGGCCGCGCACGTTCTCCAGCCACAGGGTGAGCGTGTACAGCAGGCCGTAGAACACGTAGTTCGCCGCCACGGCCGCGACCAAGTTCGCGCGGATCCGGCCCAGGCGCAACAGATCCGGCGGCAGCACCGGCGCGGCGACCCGGCGCTCCACCGCCGCCACCGCCGCGAACGCCGCCGCTGCGACAGCCAGCGCGATCGCGGGCGCGGGCCGGGACCAGCCCTCGGTTCCGGCGTCGACCAGGCCGTAGGTCAGAGCGCTGAGTCCGACCGTGAACAGCGTCAGGCCGGCGAGGTCGAACTGGCGCGGCTGCTCCGGGTGCCGCGCGGACAGGCCACGGGCCAGGAACCAGGACGCCAGGGCGATCGGCGGGTTCACCAGGAACACCAGCCGCCAGCCGCCGGCGGCGACCAGCGCCCCGCCGAGCACCGGACCGACCGCGAGGCCGATGCAGGACAGCCCGGCCCAGGCCCCGATCGCCTTCGCCCGCTCCTTCATGTCCGGGTACAGCCCGGCCAGCAACGCCAACGACGCCGGCACCATGCCGGCCGCCGCCCCGCCGAGCAGGGCCCGCCCGCCGATGAGCAGGCCGGCGTTCGGCGCCACCGAGCAGAACACTGATATGAGTCCGAACAATGCCAGCGCGCACTGGTAGACGCGCCGCGCGCCCCACCGGTCGGCGACCGCGCCGGAGGCCAGCATCAGCCCGGCGAAGACGACGGTGTAGGCGTCGACGGTCCACGGCAGCGCGGCGGCGGAGGCGTGCAGGTCGGTGCGGACGTCGGGGAGGGCGACGTTGAGGATCGAGGCGTCGAGCAGGACCATGAAGTTGCCCGCGACGATGCCGGTGAAGGCGGCGCGGGTGCGGCGCCGGGCGGCGCGCGGCCCGGCGGTGGCCGGGGCCTGCGGGGAACCGGAATCGGAGGGCGGAGCGGAGGCGGCGGGTGCAGCGTTGTCGATCAGTGCCATGCTTCGAGGGTGCCGCTGCGGGCGCTGATCGCGACAGACCGCCTTTCCGATCGCTCCATCGGAGACTCCGATGGCGAAAAGGAAGGAACCCGCGCGATGATCGGAGCATGATCCGAAGCATCATGCTCCTGAAGTTCACCCCCGAGGCGACTGACGCCCAGATCGACGCCTTCGCCACGGCGTTGGCGAACGTCCCGTTCGAGGGCCGGCACAACTTCGAGTTCCACCGCGACGCCCGGCTGACGGACGACGCGATGGACGCCGTGGTCATCGCCGACTACGACGACGAGGAGACCTACCGGGCCTGGGTCTGCGACCCCGGTCACGACAAAGTGCGGAAAGAGTTCCTGGACCCGATTCGCAAGCAGCGCGAGCGGCTGCTGTACCGGTTCTGAGAGCCGGTTGGCCGGCCGGGTTCCGTCTCCGGCCGGCTCTCCGGTGTGCCCAGTGGGCGTTCTCAGCCGGTGTTCTCAGCCGGTGTTCTCAGCCGGCCGTGACCCAGGAGCCCAGCACCGGGGTCCACTCGTTGATCCGCACTCGGCTGATCAGGTCGGCGTCGGCGTAGGGGTCGTGCTCCAGCGCCTGCTTGAGCGCATCCTCGTCCTCGAACTCGAAGACGAGCAGCGCGCCGGTGTCGTTGACCCACGGCCCGGACGCCAGCAGCTGCCCCTTCTCCTGCAGCTCGCGTAGGAAGGCGCGGTGCGAAGGGCGTACCTCGTCCCGCTTGGCGGTGTCGGCGGTGTAGACGTATTCGACGGCGAAGTGAGCCACCATGACCCCTAGTCATCCTCAGAAGTTCCGGACCTGTGACGGTCTGCTGCACGCACCGTACCCTGCACCGCCGCCCTATCGGAGAAACCGATGGCATGATGGCGGCATGGACACCCGACAGCTGCGCGCCTTCCTGGCGGTGGTGGAGACCGGCGGCATCTCCTCGGCGGCCGAGCAGCTCGGCTACGCCCAGTCCAGCGTCAGCGACCAGCTGCGGACCCTGGAGCGCGACCTCGGCGTGCCGGTGCTGAACCGGACCAGCGTGGGCACCGCGCCGACCGAGGCCGGGCAGCGCCTGCTCCCGTACGCCCGGCGCCTGCTGGATCTGGACAACGAGATGCGCCGCTCGGTCTCCGGACGGCGCCCGCTGCTGCGGATCGGCGCCCTGCAGTCCTTGGCCGACGAGTGGCTGCCGGAGGTGCTGACCGCCTTCGACCACGGCGCCGCCGGCCCGGACACCGCCGACGTCACCGTCACCGTGAGCAGCCGCGGTCGGCTGATGGAGGACCTGAACGACGGCCGCCTGGACGCGGTGTTCACCCTGGACAGCGGCCCCGGCTACGACGGCCCGTCGGCGGTGGTGGGCCACGACCGCGTGGTGCTGGTGACGGCGCCCTCGCACCCGCTGGCGAGCATCCACCCGCTGACCTTGGACGACGTGAAGCGCTCGGAGTTCCTGGTGACGGAGATCGGCTGCATCTACCGCCAGTGCTTCGACGAGTTCGGCCGGGATGTCGGCCCCGCGCTGCGGATCGCTATGATCACCGGATCGCTGAACGCCCTGCGGCGCCTGGCGGTGAACGGCCGGGGCGCGGCCCTGCTGCCGCGGTTCTCGGTGCAGGCCGAGCTGGAGTCGGGGGACCTGGTGATGCTGGACCTGAAGGAGGGGCCGGTGGCGTTGACGGTCGAGGCGCGCTGGCGGGAGGGGCTGGGACCGGCCGAGGCGCCGCTGCGCGCGCTGGTCGAGCTGACGCAGCGGTTCAGCCCGGCGAGTTGGGCGATGACGTGACCGCGGTGGACGGCCTGGGCGTGGACGGAGTGGACAACGCGGTCACCGTCCACGACGCCGTGGCGGTGGACGAGGACACGATCGACGCGGCGCACGCGATCCTGGCCGACCTCGTCGCGCACGGCGCGGCGCTGGGCTGGGTACAACCGCCGACCCGCGCGGAGATCGCCGAACTGCTCGACCAGACCTGTGCGACGGCGCGAGCCGGCGACGGCGCCCTGTTCCTGGCTTACATAGGCCAGCGGCTGGCGGGACTCGGCTACTGGCTGCGCTACGTGCGGCCGACCCATCGCCCGCACGCCGATCTCGAAAAGGTCGCCGTCGCCCGGGACGCTCAGGGCACGGGCGTCGGCCGGCAGCTGACCGCGGCCCTGGTCGACAGCGCCCGCGCGGCCGGCGTCGAAGTGCTCACGCTCGACGCCCGCGGCGACAACGACAACGCGCTGCACCTGTACCGGAGTCTGGGCTTCCGGGAGTACGGACGGCTGCCGGACTTCGTCGCGGTGGGGGAGCGGCGCTACGACAAGGTCTTCTACATGGTCGACTTCCGAGAGAGCTGATCAGGATGCCCACTGCGAAAGCCCCGCCGCGGGTCCTCACCATCGCCGGCAGTGACTCCGGCGGCGGCGCCGGCATCCAGGCCGATCTCAAGACGATGCTCGCCCACGGCGTCCACGGCATGTCGGTCCTGACCGCCGTCACGGCCCAGAACTCGGTCGGCGTCCAGAACTTCTGGCCGCTGCCGATCGAGGCGGTGGAGCAGCAGTTCCGCTCGGTGGCCGACGACATCGGCGTCGACGCGGTGAAGACCGGCATGCTCGCCTCGCCGGAGCTGACCTCGGCGGTCGCCCGGCTGATCGGCACGCTCGACCCGGCGGTGCCGGTGGTGGTGGACCCGGTGAGCGTGTCGAAGCACGGCGACCCGCTGCTCGCGCCCGAGGCGGTGGACGCTCTGCGGACCGAGCTGCTTCCCCGCGCGACCGTGGTCACGCCGAACCTCGACGAGGTCCGGCTGATCACCGGGCTTGACGTGACCGATGAGAAGGAGATGACGGCTGCCGCGCGGGCGCTGTCCGGCCTCGGCCCGCAGTGGGTCCTGGTGAAGGGCGGCCATCTGACCGACCAGCCCGAATCAGTCGACTTGCTGGTGGGTCCGGACGGCGCCGAACTCTGGCTCCGCGCCCCTCGCCACGACAACCGCCACACCCACGGCACCGGCTGCACCCTGGCCAGTGCGATCGCCTCGCGGCTGGCGCTGGGCGATGACGTGCCCAGCGCCGTGCGGGCTGCGAAGGAGTACGTGACCGGCGGTATCGCCGCCGGGTTCCCGCTGGGAGCCGGCATCGGGCCGGTCGATCACGGCTGGCGCTGGAGATGAGGCGGCGGCCGCACGGCCTACGCCGTGCGGCCGCCTCATCAGTTATCGCGCGGTCCTTATACCGCCTCGGCAAGCATCAGACCGCCTCGGCCAGCGACAGTCCGAACCTCCCCTCGGAGTCCGTCCACCACTCACGCAGCGCGAAGCCGGCTGTCGCCAGCTCGGCCTGGACGCCCTCGTGGCGGAACTTCGCCGAGATCTCGGTGCGCAGCTCCTCGCCGGCCTCGAACGACACCGTCAGGTCCAGCTCCTTCAGGCGGACGTCCAGATCGCGCCGGGCCCGCAGCCGCATCTCGATCCACTCCGCGTCCGCGTCCCACAGGGCGACGTGGTCGAAGTCGTCCGGATCGAAATCGGCGGCCAGCTCGCGGTCGACTACGCGGAGCACGTTCTTGTTGAACTCCGCCGTCACGCCGGCCGCGTCGTCGTAGGCGGCGACGAGCGTGGCCGGGTCCTTCACCAAGTCGGTGCCGAGCAGCAGCCACTCCCCGGGGCGCAGGCCGCCCCGGACGCGGCTGAGGAACACCGATCGCTCCTCCGGCAGCAGATTGCCGATGGTGCCGCCGAGGAAGGCGACGATCCGCGGGCCGTCCGAGTCGGGGATCGCCAGGCGCTCCTCGAAATCGGTGACCACCGCGTGGATCGTCAGCTCCGGGTAGCGGCGCCGCAGCTGCTCGCCGGAGGCCACCAGCGCCGCCTCGCTGACGTCGATCGGGTCGTAGCGGCGCAGCGTTCCGGCGGCCTGGAGCGCGTCCAGCAGCAGCGTGGTCTTGGTGGAGGAGCCGGAGCCGAGCTCGGCCAGGGTCTCGGCCCGGGTCAGAGCCGCGATCTCCGGCGCGCGGGTGGTCAGGATCTCCCGTTCGGCGCGGGTCGGGTAGTACTCGGGCAGGCGGGTGATCTCCTCGAACAGGTCGCTGCCGCGGGCGTCGTAGAACCACTTCGGCGGCAGCCACTTCGGGTCGGCCGTCAGGCCTTTGAGGACGTCGTCGCGCAACGCCGCGGCGAAGAAGTCCTCCGGGAGCCGCCGATCGATCTCGATACCGCTCATCAGGCCTGCACCGTCCCTTCTAAGTTGTGGCCGCCGCCGTACCAGGTGTGTACGCCCGGCGGGACCTCGGTCCAGCCGGGGGCGTCGTCGTGCGGTTCGGAGGCGACGATCACCGCGCCGGGTTCGACGAGGGCGTGGAGGGAATCGCCGAAGACCGAGGCGACGATGGACGTCCCGTCGGTCAGCAGCAGGTTCAGCCGGGCGCCGGCGAGCGCCAGGACCTCCGCCGCCACCGCAGCCACGGCCTCGGCCATGGCGGCCCCCTCCTTCACCCGGGCCAGAATCAAGGCCCAGACGAACGCCGAATCCGTCCTCGCCTCCATCTCCAGCAGCCCGGCCGCCGGGACGGTCTCGGCCAGCTTCGCCATCGAGTGCGGATAGCCGTCGATCGCGCCGTTGTGGCTGAACAGCCAGCCCTGTCCGGTGTAGGGCGCCGCGGCTTCCGTCCCGGAAGCCGCGCCGACCGTCGCGTCCCGCACCGCGGCGAGCACCGCCGCGCTGCGTGTCACCCGCGCTATATCAGGGAACGAGGGATCGGCCCAGATCGGCCCGCCCTGCCGATAGCGCGCGGGCTCCGGGTCGCCGGGGGCGAACCAGCCGACGCCGAAGCCGTCGGCGTTCACCACTCCGTGCTGCTGATGCCGCGGTTCCCAGCTCTGCCGGTACAGGGAGTGTGGCGGGTCGATCAGCAGTTCCCGCAACGTTTTCGGCGGCCCGAGGTAGGCCAGGTGCCGGCACATCAAAGCTCTCCGTCCCGGGCCGTACGGAAGCCGGAGAAGATCTGCCGCCGGATCGGGTAGTCCCAGTTCCGGAAGGTGCCGCGGCAGGCCACCGGGTCCACGGCGAACGAGCCGCCGCGCAGGACCTTGTAGGTCGGGCCGAAGAACACCTCGGAGTACTCCCGGTATGGCCACGCGGCGAAGCCCGGATACGGCAGGAAGTCGGAGCTGACCCACTCCCAGACGTCGCCGATCAGCTGCCGGGCGCCGGAGGGGGCCGCGCCGTCCGGATAGGAGCCGGCCGGTGCCGGCTGGAGATGCGCCTGGCCGAGATTCGCGTGGTGTGGCAACGGATCCTCATCGCCCCAGGGATAGCGGCGCGAGCGGCCGGTCGCCGGGTCGTGGCGGGCCGCCTTCTCCCACTCGGCCTCGGTCGGCAGACGGCGGCCCTTCCAAGCCGCGTAGGCCTCGGCTTCGTAGTAGCTGACGTGCACGACCGGCTCCTGCGGCGGCACCGGCTCGGTCACGCCGAACCGCCGCCGCAGCCACTGGCCGCCGTCGTGCGCGCCGTCGTAGGTCCAGTACAGCGGCGCCACCAGCCCCGCGCTCTGCCGGTGCTCCCAGCCCTCGGGGGACCACCAGCGCGGATCGTCGTAGCCGCCGTCGGCGATGAACTCCAGATACGCGCCGTTGGTGACCGGGGCGGTGTCGAGCCAGAACCCTGCGACGTCCACCTCGTGCGCGGGGCGCTCGTTGTCCAGCGCCCAGGCCTCGGTGGAGGTGCCCATGGTGAACAACCCGCCGGGGATGAACACCTCCGGCGGCAGGGTCAGCACGTCGGCCGGCGCGGCGGGAGGGGCCGCGCGGTGCAGGGCCGGCTCGCCGACCCGCAGCTGGTGCGTGATCAGCATGGTCTCGTCGTGCTGCTGCTCGTGCTGGGCGATCATGCCGAAGGCGAAACCGCCCTTGCTGAGCTCGGCATCACCCCAGCGCGGCTGCTCCAGCAGGTCCAACACCCGGCCGCGCACCTCGTGCACGTAATGCCGGGCCTCGTCCGGCGGCAGCAGCGGCAGGCGGGGCCGCTCGGAGCGCGGATGCTCGAAGGCGTCGTACAGCGGGTCGATCTCCGGACGCATCGGGTCCCGGCCGCCCAGATTGCGCAGGATCCACAGCTCCTCCTGGTTGCCGATGTGCGCCAGGTCCCAGACCAGGGGCGACATCAGCGGCGAGTGCTGGCGGACGAGATCGGCGTCGTCCACCGAGCCGGTCAGGCCCTCGGTGCGATGCCGGGCGCGCTCCAGGGCGCGGGCTATGTGCGCGGCGAGGTCGCCGCCGCAGGGATCGGGGTCGCCGCCTCCGGCGGCCGGTCCGGTGTGTACGGGCACTGTCATGGCAGGTCCTCCTCGGCGAAGCGCGCCACCTCGGCCACCAACGACTCCGGCGCGTCCATCCGCTCCAGGGCGGACAGGGCGGCGTCGAAGCAGGCGGTGGCGGCTTTCCGGATCGGGGTCAGTTCGAGGGCGGCCCGGGCGTCCTCGGCGGCCCGGGCGTCGTGGAACAAGGCGGTGACGAGTGCCGTCGGCACCCGCCACAGATCGCCGGGCAGCGCGTCGAGCACCCGCAGCTCCAGGTGCCCGCGCGCCCGTACCGGCGGGAAGAGGGTGGTCAGGTGGTAGGCGAGGTCGTCCAGGGTCGGCGCCCGCGGCTCGTCGGGGTCCAGGACGCCGGCTTTGATCCACTCGCGGAAGGTCAGACCCGGCGGCGCGTGCCAGTCGGCGCCGTCCGGGCGCTGGACACAACACAGCTTGGCGTCCAGCGCGTAATGCGCGTACGCCAAGCGGGGTTCGAGGGAGTCCAGGGGCGGGGCCGCGGTGCGGCCTGGATCCAGGGCGGCCCAGATGTTCGGCCGCTCGGACCGGCAGAACACCCAGCTCAACAGCGGGGTGAGCAAGTGCGCCAGGAGCCAGCGGTCGCGGTAGCCGTCGGGGCCGTCATCCTCGACGCCGGCGTCCACGTTCACCTGGATCGAGGCGGTGGAGCACATCATCACCCGGCCGGAGCCGTTGTCGCGGTCGAAGAACCGCTCCATCGCCACGTAGCGGGCATCGTCGAGGACGCGTCGGGGAGGGTGGCCGGGCTCGTGGCCGAGGCCGACGAGCTCGAAGCCTGCCTCCGAAGCCGACCGCCGCACCCGGGCCAGATCCTGGTCCGTCACGGCGATCAGGTCGCGGACCGAGCCGGCGGGCGCGGAGCTCAGCTCCCACTGGCCGCCGGGTTCCAGGGACAGCGTCCCGGACAGCGGCAGCGCCGCCGCCTTCGAGAAGGCCCGCAGGAGGCGGTCCCGCTCCGGAAGTCGCGCCGGGCGGCGGGTGTCCCGCACCAGCCACTCCAGCTCCACGCCGACCCGGCTCGGCGGGCCGGTCTTGAAGCAGATGCCCGAGATGTACTCGACGGCATCGTCCACCGTGATATGGGTCATGCACTCCATCGTGACACGCGGTACTGACAGCGTCGCGGGTCCGAGGCTTACAGTTCGCTGAACATGACGAACCGCAGGCCTGCCCTTCAGGGGCTGACCTGCGGTTCGAAGATGTTACAGGATGTCGGGCCAGGATCGCCCGGACTTGAGTCGTTCAGGCCGCTCAGCGCGCGACCTTGCCCGCCTTGATGCAGGAGGTGCAGGCGTTCACCCGCTTAGGAGTCCCGTTCACCACCGCGCGCACGGTCTGGATGTTCGGGTTCCAGCGCCGCTTGGTGCGGCGGTGCGAGTGCGAGATGTTGTGGCCGAAGCCCGGCCCCTTGCCGCACACGTCGCAGTTGGCAGCCACTTCGATTCACCTCTACCGAGTCGTTGACGCTGCCGGTGGTAACAATTCCTGCGGCTGCGTGCTTTGCGTAATCCCCGCCGTCGTCGGCGGGCAGGTCCCACGGCCAGGGGGCTTGGCCCTCCTGGCAACCTGCTCAGAGTAGCCGACGCCCGGCCCGCGGCGCCAATCCGGTCCCCGGCGGCGGGAGGCGGCCCGCCGAAGCGCCCCCGGCGCGTGCGCGGATCAGCGCGGCGCGCAGCGGTACCCTGGCCGCCATGCCCCCCAC
>JABFWL010000201.1 GCA_013362315.1 Catenulispora sp.
ACGCCTCGCACGCCCGAGACGCCGGCATGGACCCGGCACGCGTGCCGCTGACCTTCTTCCGCAAGGCCTCCGGCTCGATCAGCGGCCCGCACGAGGACATCGTCCGCCCCGGTCACGTGGGCCTGCTCGACTACGAAGTCGAGATCGGCCTGGTCATCGGACGCACCATGCCGGTGGGCACGCAGGTCACCGACGAGAACCTGAGCGAGTACGTCGCGGGGCTCGTCATCACCAACGACGTCTCCGCGCGCGACATCCAGCTGCCGCAGACCCAGTTCTACGAGGCGAAGTCGTACCCGACCTGCACTCCCACCGGCCCGGCCCTGGTGCTGCTGGAGCCCGACGAGCTCAAGCGGTTCTCGGACCTGAGGCTGAAGCTGTCGGTCAACGGCAGCGTCCGCCAGGACATGCTCGCCGCCGACATGATCTACGGGCCGCTCGCGGCGCTGCGTGCCCTCACCCGGTTTCAGCACCTCGACGCAGGCGATCTGGTGCTCACCGGCACGCCCGTCGGCACCGCGCTCAGCGCCCCGCCCAAGCCGGTCGAGCTGATCGGCTCGCTGCTGCCCACCGCCCTGAAATGGCAGCTGTTCTCGATGCGGGACCTGAAGTTCGCCCAACGCTGGCTCGTCGTCGACCTCGCCACCGACGCCGACCTCGGCCATTGGGAAGGCGTGCACCAGGTCTGCGATCCCGGCGGCGCGGCCACGTTCATGCGCATCGGCGAGTCCCGCTATCGCTGGGAGTTCCAACTACGAGACGGCCAGATCGCACAGAACTACCAGCAGCTCGACGAACTCAGACCCCTGATCGGCCCCTGGACACGGCACGTGCCCGACGAACGACTTGAGATCATTCGCGTCGCCGAGTACACCTTCCGCGCCCAGATCGCCGACCGCCGGCGGGACCGGCGCATCTTCCTGCTCGGCGACGCTGCGCACCTGACGCCGCCATTCATCGGCCAGGGCATGGGCGCCGGACTGCGCGACGCGTTGAACCTGAGCTGGAAACTCGCCGCAGTACTCACAGGCAGCCTGCCCGAACACGTCCTGGAGAGCTACGAAACCGAACGCAAGCCCCACGCCCGCGCAATGATCCGCATGGCAAAGCTCGTCAGCACGGCCATGACCCGCGGCGGACGGCCCGGAAACGTACTGCGCGCCTTGATCGCACCACGGCTGAGCCACGTTCTCGGCATCAATGGCCTGATCCTGAGCAGCAGAACGCCGGCATTGCACCGCTCAGCACTGGTGATCAAACCGCGACTGGGCCGCACACTGGCTGGCTCCCTGTGTCCCGGCACGCTCCTTAACCTGTCCGACGGCCGATTCACGCCACCTGGGCCGGTCTGGCAACCCCGTGCGGCTGGCCTCACCGCACCAGCGGGAGAAAAACCTCGTCGACGATCTCTTCGAGGACGTGGTCGGGTGCGGGGGCGTATTTGGTCAGGATCTCGTGGCGCAGCAGGTCGAACGGCAGGGCCTTGATGCGGTCGGTGAGGTGTTCGGCCTTGGCTTCGCCGCGGGCGACGGCGCGGGCGAAGATGGCGTCGACGGCCTGTCTGCGGTCGGTGTCCGCGGGGTCGAGTAGTTCGGTGGGGCTGGTTCCGGTCTCCAGGTGGTAGCTGGCCAGGTAGACGCTCATCACGGTGATGAGTCGGAACCGGGTGGCGTTGATGTGGCGCAGCAGGGTCAGGACGTCTTCGCGCAGGGTTCCGGTGTCCGGGACTTCGAGGACGTTCTTGCGCAGCACGTGGATCAGAGTGTCCCGGACCAGGTCGTCGCGGTCTGACCAGCGGCGGTACAGGACCGGGGGGCTGGTGCCGGCGCGTTTGACGACGGCGTCCATGGTGAACCTGGCGTAGCCGCCGGCGGTGAGCTCGTCCCAGGCGGCGTCGAGCAGCGCCTGTTCCAGGGCCGCTCCGCGGCGCCGTTCGGGCATGGCTACCCCTCTCGCTTAGAAAGGTTTGTGTATCTAAAGATACCGGCCTAGTCTGGGAGCCATAAGAAAGGATCCTATATCTTAAGGAGTCGTTCGTGGCCGCCACCAGCAACCCCACCACGCCCAGCCCACCGGACACCGTCGATCCGGCCGTGCGCCGCCTGGTCTTCACCCTCATCGTCGGCGCCCTGGCCGTGATCTTCGACACCACGATCATGAGCGTCGCCATCGACAGCCTCGCCGGGCAACTCCACGCACCCTTGGCCACCGTCCAGTGGGTCACCACGGCCTACCTGCTCGCCCTTTCCGCCACCATGCCCGCCGTCGGCTGGGCCCAGGCCGCTATGGGCGGCAAACGTCTGTGGATCCTGGCCCTGGGCCTGTTCTTCGCCGGATCGATGCTGTGCGCCGTGGCCTGGAACGCCCCGTCCCTGATCGCCTTCCGCGTCGTGCAGGGCATTGGCGGCGGCATCATGATGGTCCTGATGGCCACCTTGGTCATGCAGGCCGCAGGCGGCCGCAGCATCGGCAAGGTCATGGCCCTGATCACCGTCCCCACCGCTCTGGGCCCGGTCATCGGACCGGTCATCGGCGGCGTCATCCTTCACTTCGGCGACTGGCGCTGGATCTTCCTGTTCAACATCCCCTTCTGCCTGTTCGGCGGCTGGCTCGCCGGGCGCAACCTCCCGGCCGACCGGCCCGCCATCGGCACCCGTCCCCGCCTGGACGCCGTCGGCATGCTGCTGTTGTCACCCGGCATCGCCGCCGTCGTCTACGGCCTTACCGGGCTTGGCGGGACCGATGGCCTGGCCTCCGCCAAGGTCGGCCTGCCTCTGGGCGCCGGAATCCTGCTGCTCGCCGTCTACACCTTCTGGGCCCTGCGCCGCGGCGCCGACGCCCTGCTCGACATCCGCCTGCTGCGCCACCGATCCCTGGCATCCTCCACGCTCCTGCTGCTGCTGGCTGGAGCCGCACTCTACGGCGCCATGCTGCTGATGCCGCTGTACTGGCAGCAGGTCCGCGGCGAAACCGCCCTCGGCGCCGCGCTGCTGCTCATCCCCCAAGGCGTCGGCACCCTGCTGTCCCGCTCGCTGGCCGGCACGTTCATGGACCGCATCGGCGCCCGCCCGGTCGCCGTCCTCGCCTTCGCCGTCACCTGCGCCGCCACCGTGCCGTTCGGGTTCGTCACCGCCACGACCGACAACGTCATGCTGATGGCGGTGCTCTTCGTCCGCGGCCTCGGCCTGGGCGCGGCGATGATCGCCCTGATGGGCGGCGCGTTCGTCGGCCTGACCCGCGACCAGATCCCGGCCGCCTCCGGCATCAGCCGCGTCGCCCAGCAGGTCGGCGGCTCCATCGGCACCGCGATCCTGGTCGTCATTCTCCAGCGCGGCGTCGCCGGCACCCACACCCGTGCTGCCCTCGCTTCAGGCTTCGGCGACGCCTTCTGGTGGGCTGCTGCCTTCACCGCCGCCGCCATTCCCCTGTGTTTCCTGCTTCCTGGCAAGACCGCCGCTGAACCCCAGGCGCAGGACCCGACCTCCGTTGAACAACTCGCCGAGGTCTGAATGACCCGCGCGCCGTCTCAGTGCTGACTGTTCGGGCCTACTCGGTAGGCGCTGGCGAAAGCGGTGTTCGTCCGCCAACCCAGCGACTCATACAGTGCCCGGCCCTCTGTGGTGGCTCCGAGGACGGCGCGCGTGGCGCCGGCGGCGTGGGCCCGCTGCTGGAGGGCGTGCATGACGGCCGAGCCCAGGCCGCGGCGCCGGTGGGCGGGTTCGGTCTGGATCTGGTCCGGCACGGCGACGTCGCCGGACAGGCCGGCCTGTCCGCGCGCGGCGAGGGCGCCGTCCGGCGCGACGACCATGACGCGCACGAGGCCGCCGCGGGTCCAGGTGCGCAGTTCGTACCCGGGCGGGAGCGGGCCCGTCGCGACCGGTTTCAGGTCGACGCTCATCAGGAATCCGGCGTCGTCGAACGCCCACCCCGCGCCGAGCCAGGCCCCGACCAGTTCCTCAGGACCTTCATGTGGCGCGGGCAGGAACACCTTCAACCACCAGCCGTCCGCCACGGCGTGCCGAGCGGCGTCCCGGACGCTCCCGGCGTCCGCATCGACGATCACGTGCCGCGCCACCTGGTTCGGCAGGCCGACGTCGATGGTCCAGCCCCACGGCCGTGCCACGGGCTCGGATGCCGCCCGCGAGACCACCCAGCCCGAGATCCACTCGGCGACCAGCTCGGAAAGTGGGCGGGCCGGTTCGGCACCGACGGTTGATGTAACTGATGAGATCGTCATGGGGCTATTACATCAGCTCAGGCCGACGGAACGATGGTATACATCCTCAGCTCAACCGAGTTCGCCTACCCTGATTCACGAACCGCCACCGGCGCTTGGTCCAGAGGATGCCGAGGCCTCGGCATCCTCTACGGCTAGGAGACTCAGATGGGCTCGTTCGATGTGCGTCTGGATGACGAACAGACACAGTTCCTTGCGTTCATCGAGGATTACCGCAGTGCCATCGAAGCGACCCTCGACGGTCTCATCGAGGAACAGGCGCGACGCCGGCTCGTCCCGTCGGCGACGACGTTGCTCGGGCTGCTCAAACACGTCACGTGGATGCAGCGGGTGTGGTTCGAGGAATGCGTCGGCGGTACCTCCCGACGCGAGCTCGGCCTGGTAGCCAGTCCGGATGAGTCCTTCCGGCTCTCCGATGGCGACAGCATCGCCTCGGTCACGGCGGCCCACCGGGAAGCGTGCGCGACGGCCAGGGCGGCGGTCGCGGACCTGCCGCTGGATGCCGTCGTCACCGGCCACCGGAGCGGACCGCGCACGCTTCGCTGGGTGTATCTGCAAGTCCTGCGGGAGCTGGCTCACCATTGCGGACACGCTGACATCCTGCGCGAACAGGTACTCGCTGACTGAGTGAAACCGTGCGAACTCGCCCGGCGCCTCCCATGCTGACTTCGGCTCCGGACTTCGAGCACGAAAACGTTCGGGCCCGCCCCCGTCCCGGGGCGGGCCCGAACTGTTGCCGCATGCCCGGTTCAGACCGGCTGAACCGTACCGCGGCGTGCCCTCCAGGCCAGCAGGCCGGCCTGGACGATGAAGAAGATCCCGCCGCCGGTGGCGTATACCGACAGGACCGACAGCGATGGCTTGTGGCCGGCGGCCTGTGCGGCGTAGAAGATCCCGACGAGGAACGACAGGCCGCCGGAGATCAGCGTCGGGATCTGCTTGCCCAACTCGGGTCCGCGGCGACGCAGGCCGACTGCGAACTGCGCCGCGCCGGACACGACGGCCCAGGCGCCGAAGACGGCGAGTGTCGCGCGGATGCCGTTCGTGGCCGCCGCGATACCCAAGCTGATCGCGATCGCTGTGGACAGGATGCCGTTGCTCTTTCTCCTCGATCGATGCTCGACCGGTGCTCGGGTCAGCCGCGCGAGGCCACGCAGCGGAAGCTGCTCGCCGCGTTCGGGTCGCCGTGGCCGGTGTAGCGGGAGACCATCGGGTAGCGGCAGACGTCGCGGGCGACGGTGGCGCCGTTCGCGGTGGGCAGCGTGGCGTGCAGCACGCTCGGGGCCTTGCCCTGCTCGACCCAGGCGGTCAGGGCCGCCAGGTCATCGACGCCGCCGCCCTGCAGACCGCAGTGCGCCACGCCCGGTGCCAGGAACACGCGGTAGAAGTCGTCGACCTTCTTGGTGCCGCCCATCAGGCGGTCGACCCGCTGGCGGTAATCGACCGTGCCCGCGGTGGGGATCAGCTGGTCGGCGCCGCCCTGCCAGGTGATCAGCTTGCCGCCGGCGTTGCGGAACGCCGACAGGTTCGGGCTGGACGTGCCGATGACCGAGTCGTACTCGGCGCGGGCCTTGGCGAAGATCTGGTCGAACTGGGCGTAGGTCAGGTTCGCGGAGCTGAACGCGGGGTCCTTCTCGACGAAGGTGGCGACCCACTCGGCCGGGACGATGAACGGGGAGCCGGCGGTGACTCCGTCTGCGCCCGGCGCGCTGGCGGCCAGCGGGAGGAAGTCGGCGCCGACCGGCAGGCCGTACCACAGGCGCTTGCCGTCGGTGTCGCGCGGGCCGTCCCAGATCTTGCGGACCACGTCGGCGTCCGCGGCGGTGATCGTGATCTCCTTGCCCGCGCAAGAGATCTTGGTGCCGACCAGCCGGCGCGGGTCGAAGTCGCAGCGGTTCGGGGTGCTGATCAGACCGTCGGTGATGCCGTCGAGCTTGTCGCAGGCCTTGACGGCGGCGGCGTTGAAGGCGTTGAACTCGCAGGCGCTCGGATAGGTGCGGGCTTCGTTCATCACCACCTGCGGCCACAGCGAGGCGACCTCGAACTGGTTCCAGTTGACGGCCGGGGCGTCGGCGTTGATGCCGTTGAAGTCCGTCGGGTACTTCTGGGCCTCCATGTAGCCCTGGCGGCCACCGGTGGAGCAGCCGTTGAAGTAGGAATAGGACGCCGGCCGGGTGTAGACGTCGGCGACGACCTGCTTGCCGACCAGGGCCATCTCGTGCACGGAGCGGGAGGCGAAGTTCTGCAGCAGCGCGGTGTTGATCCGGCCGCCGAAGTCCAGTCCCCAACTCGGGTTCAGGCCGCCGGTGTCCACGCCGGCGTCGGTGGTGGCGGCCGCGTAACCCTGCTTCACGGCCGTGGCCACGTTGCCGATCTGCCCGGCGGCGTAGGCCGCGCCGCCGACCGCCTGGAAGCGGCCGTTCCAGCCGCTCTGCGGCAGCCAGACCTGCACCGTGGCGTGGTCGTTCGCGCCGGGGTGGGTCAGGGTCACAGTCATTTCACAGTGCGCGGGGACGTCCGGGATCTGGGCGCCGCCCAGCGGCGGGGTGCCCGGGACCTGGAACGTGCCGGCCGGCACGACGGCCGCCGTGACCGACTCCACCGCGGTCCCGGCCGGCGCCGGGATCTGGAACGCCGAACAGGTGAACGCCGGAGCGCCGGCCGCCGACGTCTGCGCAGGCTGTGCTGAGGCGCTGACCGGTGCGTAGATCGCGCCCGCCACGGCCAGCGGGACACCGGCGACCGCGAGGGTCACAAGCTGTCGTTTCATGATCTCTCCTCGGATTGGGGACTGCGCAATCACTGTGGTCAGCGCGGTCTGCACGGCACATCAGTCACGTGACGCTCAGTCGAGGAGCCGATCCGAGACCGGTCAGAAGGGTTCGAAGTCGCGGTCATTTAACCGATGTGGCACAGCTGACCGGCGGATCACAGTGGGACCGCTGAGTCCACAGCACTGGTGCGAACTTGAGGAGTGTGAAGTCATGGTCGGTATTGAGAGCAGCCGTAAGCGGCGGTTCATCGCGGGTGGGGCGGCCGCGGTCGGTGCGGCGGCGGCGATCGGGGCGTTCGCGTTCACCGGTACCGCGAACGCCGGCACGGCGAACGCCGGTGCCGGCGCCGATCGGTTCGCGAAGCCGACGATCGTGCTGGAGCACGGCGCGTTCGCCGACGCGTCCAGCTGGGACGGCGTCATCAAGGAACTGCGGCACGACGGCTACCCCGTCGTCGCGGCGGCGAACCCGCTGCGCAGCCCGGCATCCGACGCGGCCTCGCTGCGCGCGCTGCTGAACCACATCCAGGGCCCGGTGATTCTGGTCGGCCACTCCTACGGCGGCTCGGTCATCAGCGAGGCGGCTGTCGGCGCGGCGAACGTCAAGGCCCTGGTGTACGTCGCCGCATTCCTGCCGGAGCCCGGCGAGAGCGCGCTGCAGCTGACCAACCAGTTCCCGGGCTCGACCCTGCCCGCCACCTTGGACCCGGTCGCCTTCACGAACGCCGACGGCACCGCCGGCACCGACCTGTACATCCAGCAGGACAAGTTCCGGCACCAGTTCGCCGCCGACGTGCCCGCGAACCAGGCCGCGCTGATGGCCGCCACCCAGCGGCCGATCGCGCAGGCCGCGCTGACCGAGAAGGCGACGGCCGCCGCCTGGGAGACCATCCCCAGTTGGGACGTCGTCACCACTCAGGACCTGAACATCCCGGCCGCGGCCCAGAAGTTCATGGCCGATCGCGCCCACGCGCACGTGACCGAGGTCGCCGCCTCGCACTCGGTCGCGGTCTCGCACCCCGACGTCGTCAGCGACGTCGTCGAGAAGGCCGCCCGCGCCACGCGCTGACCGGCCGAACCGGCAGGGCCGCGAAGCCGCGGCCCACAAACGCCGAGAGGGCGGCGGTCCCAGCCCCGTCTACTGCCGTCCTCTCGGCTCCGTCATCGCGCATGGGCTTTCGGATCAGTCAAACGACGCTGACTCGCCGAAAGAACCGCCGGCTTCGCCAGTTCAAAGGCTTTCCTGGTCGGCGTCCGGCAGCCAGTCTTTCCCCGGTCGGTATTCCAGCCACCGGCTGCTTCCGCCCGCGTCGGCGAACGCACGCAGCAGCGGCTCCACCCCTGGATGCGGGTCGGCTCCACGCCAGAGCACAGACCACGCGTACAGCGGCGTGGGACCGACCAGTGGTACGCACCGTACGCGGGCCCGGTCTGGCAACTCGATGTCGGCAGGAAGCAGTCCGAACCGGTCGGAGTCGGCCGCGATCTGGTCGAGGAAGTTGTCGAGGCCGAGATTCGCCGGGCTCGATGCGGTCGTGATGCCGAAGGCCTCAGCGAAACGCTGGTAGAAATCCAGGCGTTCCAGGGCCGCCGGGCACCACAGGATGCTCGTGCGGAGTTCGCTCGGGCGGACCTCGGAGCGAGTCGCCAGCGGGTGCTCCGCGCCGATCACGAGATCCACCGGCTCCAGGCGTACCAGGCGATGAGTGAGGCCGGCCGCCGTGGACGGCGTGTCGCTGAGCCGGTGGAGGCGGCCGAAGCCGACATCGGTCGCGGCACGGTCCAGCGCCTCGGTCACACTCGGCAAGTCGCGGCCGGGTCCGGCTTCCACCGGCAGGTCCGGGACGCGGTCCAGGGCCTGCCGCAGTGTCCGCATCGGCGCGAACAGGTGCCCGAAGTAGTCGATGCGCAGCGGCCGGGCCACGTGCCGGGCCGCCGCCACCGCCCGGTCGCCGGCGGCGACGGCCTGGCGTGCCGGTTCCAGGAAGCGGTGGCCGGCCTCGGTCAGCTCGACGGTGTGGCCGCCGCGCAGGAACAGCTGGACGCCCAGTTCGCTTTCCAGTCGCGCGATGCGCTTGGACAGTGCCTGCTGGCTCAGCGACAGGTCGTCGGCGGCCTGTCCGAAATGGAGCCGGCCGGCCGCCGCGAGGAAGGCGCGTACCTGGGCGAGGTCAAGATCCACGGCTTCTACCTTGGCGGACCACCGACGGTTGTCAAACCGTCCTTCCGGTTGTTGGACCGTGCCGGGCCGGCGGCGGTTCTCTTGATCTCGGAGCCGGACGCCGCGAGGGAGCGCCGGCGCAGGAGAGGGAGGGAACAGCCATGAAAGCCATGACCGCCACCTGGAACGCCACAGTGCCCGTCGAGCTCGCCGACGTCGAGGAGCCGCGGCTGCGTCCCGAAGAGGCGCTGGTCAAGGTCGAGGCCTACTCCGTGAACCGGGGTGAGACCTTCCAGCTGGAGGTGCCGCGGCCGCGGTGGCGGCCCGGCAAGGATGTCGCGGGGCTCGTGGTCCAGGCCGCCGCCGACGGCACCGGCCCCGCTGTGGGCCGGCGGGTCGTGGGGCATCCGCCGCAGGGCGGCTGGGCCGAGTACGTCGCGGTGCCCACGCACTCGCTGGCCGAGCTGCCGGACGCGGTGGACGCCGTGACGGCGGCGGCGCTGCCGCTGGCCGGCCTGACCGCGCTGCGGCTGCTGCGGGTGGTGGGCGAGGCGGCGGGTCGCAGGATCCTGATCACGGGCGCCTCCGGCGGCGTCGGCCACTACTTCGTCGAGCTGGCCGCCGCGGCCGGAGCCCGGATCACCGCGGTGTCCGGCTCGGCCGAGCGCGGTCGGCGGCTGACCGAGCTGGGAGCGTTCGAGGTGGTCCACGACCTGGCCGAGGCTGTCGGCCCGTTCGAGGTCGCGCTGGAGAGCACCGGCGGGGCGAACCTGCCGGCGGCGCTGGCCAAGGTCGCCCGCCGGGGCCGGCTGGTGTGGTTCGGCCAGGCCAGCCGGGAACCCGTGACGCTCGACTTCTTCGACTTCTTCGCCGGTCCGGAATCGGCCACCATCCGCCACTTCCACTACGCCGACTCGGACACCTCCTACGGCGAGGATCTGGCCACCCTGGTGCGGCTGGTCGCCGCCGGGCGGCTGCACCCGGAGATCGGCCTGGTGGCCGACTGGGCCGAGACCGCCGATGTCCTGGACCGGCTGCGGGGCCGCGGCATCCGCGGAAACGCCGTCCTCACCGTCGCCTGACGGCCGTACAGATCGAATCATCACGAAGGAGCACACAATGAGCACCGTCACCGACCCGAAGGCAGTCGTCGTCCGCTACGTCGAAGCGGTCCGCGACGGCGACGCCGAGGTGATCTTCGACAGCTTCGCCGAGGACGCCACCTGGCTGTACCCGGGGAACCTGCCGATCTCCGGGCTCTGGGAGAGCCGCGACGCCATCATCAACGACTTCCTCGGCGGTATGGGCCGCTACCTCGACACGTCCGCGCCCATAGTCATCGAGCTGGTCAACGCCTTCGCCGACGGGGAGCAAGTGCTCGCCGAGTGGACGTCGAAAGCGACCGCCGCCAACGGCACGGCCTACGACAACCGCTGCGCGGGGGTCTTCACCGTCAAGGACGGAAAGATCACCTCGGTGGTGGAGTACGCGGACACCCACCACGTGGCCGCGACGCTGTTCGCTTAAGGCACCGTCCTGCTGATCCGCGAGGCCATAGGTTTCTGACTCCCGGCGACCGGCGGGTTCTTCATCCCGGTCCGCGTTTTCCGGGGCGAATCAGGCAAAGTATTTCAAACAGTCTTCGTGGAAATCCATCGCCGGATTTGCGGCTGTCTGATGCGGAAATGGATCAGCCCCCGCCACGAAACCAGTGTTCTCCGAACACATGGTGGCAATGCATTTCAGCTCCACGCGGCCGCGAGCCGCGCGGCTGCCGAGCCGCTCGGGTACCGTACCGTCCATGCTCGATACCTGGCACGGCACTGACGCGGCCGACCGCTTCGATCTGACCGCGCTGCCCTGGTGGCGCGTCTGCCGGGTGGACGCCGTCGCTCCCGGGGAGGGGCCGGTCCAGGACTTCATCGACGACCTGGGCAAAGCCTTCGCCGGCCAGGGCCACGAGGTCGGCCGGCCGCGCTCGGTCGCCGGCGCCGGCCGCCGCGTCGAGCTGGACGTGCTGCTGGTCCACATCCCGGTGCCGCCCGGCCCCGGCACCCTGCTGGACCGGGTCCAGGAGCAGTACCCGCCGCTGATGGTGAACCTGCGCCGCAGCGGCGACGTGCGCGGCGGAGTGCGGAACCTGGTCGGGGTGTTCGAGGTCGACGAACCGCTGGCCGGCGCCAAACACTTAGAGGTCGTGCAACTGGCCCGGGTGCTGATGGCGCGAGTCGGGGCGCCGAAGACGTTGTTCCTGTATCCGGATCCGCAGACCGGCCAGATACTCGAGGCGACGCTGTGCACCATGGAGGGCGGCCATCCGTCCGTCACCACGGACATCGTCGCCGACATCCGGGACCGGCTGGTCGCCGCGGCCTGCGCCACCGAGGTCAACGACCGGCTGGACCAAGTGCCGGACGCGGTACAGCCGACCGCCTTCGACGCCGCGCGCTCGCCGCGGGTGCTCGCCGCGGCCGGGCGCCGTATGGGCCGGCTCGGGCTGCTGCCGCCACCGCACCGGGTCACGGACTATGTCTCGGTCAGCATGGCCGCCGCCTACCAGCGCTACCTCGGGATAAAGGGGTTCAGCGAGGGCATGATGTTCGTCTACGACCCGGACCTGCAGGCGCTGGTGGTCACCGCGTCGGGCAGCTTCGAGGTCGACAAGCGCGACCTGAAACCCGAGGACGTCGTCGTGGTCGACCACCAGCTCGACGGCGGCCGGCTGCGGGTGCTGTCGGTGGCCGGGGCCGGCGTGAAGGGCCCGTCGGTCGAGGCCTGGGAAGTCTGCTCGCTGATGGCCGCCGCCCCGAAGATCCGGGTCAGCAAGGACGCGAGCGGCATCTGGCGCCCCGACCCGGACGGCACGGTGGAGGTGCCCGCGGTGCGCGGCGGACTGCACGCGCACGTCGGCGTGGACGAGGCCGACGAGACGCTGATCGAGAGCATAGCCCCGGACCGCGCCGCCTACCCCTACGGCTTCGGCTGCGGAACCGACCTGATGGTGGACGTCGCCGCCGCCACCGTGCGGCGCTCGCAGGCGATCAACGACGCCGCCGACTCCCGCTCCTACGTCCGGTGGCCGATGCTGTACCACGGCGAGATGGCGCTGGAGCTGTGGACGCCGGACGTGCCGGACGAGCCGCTCACCGGCCTGCTCGACCTCTTCGACCCGGCCGGGCGCGCGGCCATCGCGTTCCGGACCGACAACGTGGACCAACCGGTGTAGGACGATGAAGCAGACGTATAACAGAGCTCTTGTCACCGGCGCCTCCTCCGGCTTCGGTGAGCAATTCGCGCGGCAGCTCTCCGCGCGCGGCGCGGCGCTGGTCCTGGTGGCCCGGCGCGGGGACCGGCTGGCGAAGCTGGCGGCCGAACTCGGCACCGAGATCGAGGTACTGCCGGCCGACCTGACCGACGCCGAAGGGCTGGCCGCGGTGGAAGACCGGCTGCGGGACACCGCCAAGCCGGTCGACCTGCTGATCAACAACGCGGGAGTCGGTACCAGCGGACCCTTCATGCACCTGCCGGCGCAGGGCGAGGCCGACAAGGTCGCGCTGAACGTCACGGCCCTGATGCGGTTGACGCACGCGGCGCTGCCCCGGATGACCGGGGCCCGGCACGGCGGCGTGCTGAACGTCTCCTCGATCGCCTCGGTGACGCCGGTGCCGTGGGCCACGACCTACGGCGCGACCAAGGCCTTCGTCACGGCGTTCAGCGAGAACCTGAACCGCGAGGTGCGCCGCTCCGGCGTGCACGTCACCGCGCTGCTGCCCGGCCCGTCGGCGACCGAGCTGACCGCCGAGGGCTTCGACAACAGGCTGCCGCGGCTGTTCTGGCAGTCGCCGGAAGCGATCGTGGCGCGCGGCCTGGCGGCGGTGGCGGCCGGCAAGCCGGTCTGCATCACCAGCCGGGCCCTGGCGTTCGCGACCGTGACCGGCGGCCGGATGCCGCGGGCGCTCCAGTACGTGATCGGCGACCGGCTGATCGGGCGGGGGTAGCGACCGCGCGGCCGACCGGCGGAGGTCGCGGCGGCCCCTTCGGTGTCTCTGTCCGCCTCAGGCGGGACCGGCAACGCCGACCAGGTGTACGACGGGGCGCGGAACCTCCCGGTTCCGCGCCCCGTCTTGATCGTTCCGGTGGGCCGCTACTGCTGTCCGCCCAGCAGCCCGCCCAGGAAGCCTCCGCCCGGTCCGTTCTGGCCACCCGGACCATTCGGTGGGCCGGTCGGGGGCGGGGTGTTCTGGATCGGCGCGGGGATTTCGCCGGACAGCTCGGGCACCGAGAAGGCGGGCACCGAGACTCCGGCCAGCGCGCCCTTGACCGCCTGGCCCCAGATCGGCGCGGCCAGGCAGCCGCCGCAGACCTTGGGATAGTTCGTGCCGTGGATCTTCACGTTCACCAGGCCCTTGTCGTTGGGCTTGGGCGAGACGATGCCGACCCACACCGCGGCGGCCAGGTTCGGGGTGTAGCCGTCGAACCAGGTCATCAGCCGGCTGTCGTTGGTGCCGGTCTTGCCCGCCGCGGGCCCGGTGTAGGTCTCCCGGATCTTCGCCGCGGTGCCCTGGCTGACCACGCCCTGCAGCATCCCGGTGAGCTGGTCGGTAAGCGTGGGGTCGATGGTCTGGTGACAGTCCGGGGTGGCCACCGGGTACTGCTTGCCGGAGGTGTCGGTGATCGCGCTGATCGCGGTCGGCTTGCAGTACATGCCACGCGCGGCGAAGGTGGCGTAGGCGTTGGCCATCGCGATCGGCGTCACCTGGTTGGCGCCCAGGGTGAAGGAGCCGTACTGCTCCAGCGGCTTGCCGGTGCCGTTGTCGCTGTCGATGGTGACGCCGGCCGCGGCGGCCAGCCGGGCCGGCTCGCAGATCCCGGTCAGCTCCTGCAGCTTGATGAAGTAGTTGTTGACCGAGTGCCACAGGGCGCTGGTCATGGTCTGCGGACCGGCCTCCTCGTCGGTCTCGTCGGTCGGCTGCCAGTGGGTGTCCTGGGTGGTGCCCTTGGGGTTGTCGCAGACCGTGAACTTGGTCTGGGTCTCGTCGATCTTGGCCGGCAGGTTCTGGACGTAGTCGGGCGTCAGGCCCTTCTCCAGGCCGGCCATCGCCACGAACGACTTGAAGGTGGAGCCGGCCTGGTAGCCGTTGCCGCCGCCGTGCGTGGGGTCGGCGGCCAGGTTCAGGTAGGTCTGGCCCTCGCCGGTGCCCATGTCCCGGCTCTGCGCCATGGCCTTGATCCGGCCGGTGCCCGGTTCGATCATCGCGATCGCGGCGCCGGGGATGTCGGTCGGCGAGACGTTGTTCTTGATCGCGGTCTCGGCCGCCTTCTCCATCTTCGGGTCCATCGTGGTGCGGATGGTCAGCCCGCCGCGGTTGAAGAAGGCCGCGCGGTCGGCCTTGGTCTTGCCGTAGATCGGGTTGTTCAGGATCTCCTGCTCGATGTACTCGCAGAAGAACGCCGAGCTGCCGACGGCGTAGATGCAGCCGGAGTGCTGCGGCGTGACCTTCAGGGCCAGCGGCGTCTTCTTGAAGTCCTCGGCCTGCTGCTGGGTGATGTAGTGCACGGTCGGGTCGGCCATCCGGTCCAGCACCGTGTTGCGCCGGTCGGTGGCGGCCTGCGGGTGCTTGGCCGGGTCGTAGGCGACCGGGTTCTTCAGCATCCCGATCAGGGTCGCGGCCTGCGGGACGGTCAGCTGTGCGGCGTGCACCCCGAACCAGCGGTCGGCGGCGGCCTCGATGCCCGAGACGTTCTCCGCGAACGGCACCAGGTTCAGGTAGCGCTCCAGGATCTCGTTCTTGGAGAACTTCTTCTCCACCGCGATGGCGTATTTGAGCTCGCGCAGCTTGCGGGCCATGGAGTTGCCGGTGGCGTCGGCGTACTTCGCCTTGTCGTTGCCGGCCTCCAGCACCAGCACGTTCTTCACGTACTGCTGGGAGATGGACGAGCCGCCCTGGTTGGCGCCGGACAGGTCGGCGAAGAAGGCCCGGAAGGTGCCCTTGAGGTCGATGCCGCCGTGCTCGAAGAACCGGGAGTCCTCGGTGGCCACCAGCGCCTGCCACACGTTCGGGCTGATGGCGTCGAACGGCACGATGACCCGGTTGCCGAAGTCGCCCCAGACGGTGGCGATCACCGAGCCGTCCGCGGCCAGGATCTGCGAGCGCTGCGGCAGGTCCGGGGTCTTCAGGTCGTCCGGGATGTCCTCGAAGTGGTCCGAGGCGCTCTTGGCGGCCAGGCCCGCGGTGCCGACGAAGGGCAGCGCCATCCCGGCCACCAGCACGCCGCCCAGAGCACTGATCATCAGCAGGCCGAACAGCGCGCGCATGGGTCGGCTGCCGCGCAGGGGCCGGGGCGGGTGCGAAGCCATGGGGGACAGACTACGGCGTGATTCTGTGACGGGGCGGCCGGGTGGCGAAGCTGGGCGGTGCGTGGGTGCGCGACTCCGCCCGGCGCGTCTATCGGTACTGCTTCCGATACCGGTACGGGTACTGCTGCCGCAAGTCTGGCGATCTAGTCACAAAGGACCATAGGAATTGAGTACATCGGGGACTGTTGCGTCCTCGGGATCTTCCGTATTGTGCTGTTTGGCTGCCGAGACGTTCCTTCCACCAGGGCAGACGCACTTGCACAGCAGTCACACCGGGCGGTCCGGGTCCGCGGACGGACCGGTGGGGAGGAAGGGCCGCTGTCGGCTCCGCCGTTGGGGGAGCTCGATCTTTGCGAGAGGACGGCACCGGCGATGAGCTGGGTTGAGGACTGGACCGTTGTGGCGGCGTGCCGCGGCATGGATCCGGATGAGCTGTTCGTGCAGGGAGCGGCTCAGAACCGGGCCAAGACCGTGTGCTCCGGGTGCCCGGTGCGCACAGAGTGCCTCGCCGACGCCCTGGACAACCGCGTCGAGTACGGCGTCTGGGGCGGGATGACCGAGCGCGAGCGGCGGGCGCTGCTACGTCGGCGCCCGGAGGTGCGCTCCTGGCGGCAGTTCCTGGAGTCCGCCAAGGAGAAGTACGAGCGCTCCGGCGAGGTGGTCATCGAGCCCCGGTTCGCCGCCGCTGCCGCCGCCGCGACCCCGCAGGCGGTGATCCCGCGCCAGCGGGACGAGGCCGGATCGTTCGGGCGGGCCTGAGCCGGGGCTGATCCTGAACCGAGACCGAGCTTGAGTCGAGACTGAGCTCGGGCCGTCTGGTTCAGCCCGTCTGGTTCAGGCCGTCTCGTCCAGATACTCCAGCTGCGCCCGCACCGACATCTCCGCGGCGAACCGGACCGCCGGGTCGACGTCGGCGTAGACCCGGTCCACGACCTCGGCGGCCGTCCGGTCCCCGGCCGCCAGTGCCGCCCGGACCTGGGCCAGCCGCTGCTCGCGGTGGGCGAGGTAGAACTCGACGAGCGCGGTGGCGTCCGCCGGCACCGGGCCGTGCCCCGGCAGCACCGTGGCCGGGTGCTCCGAGGTGGTCAGTTCGGTGGTCAGCTCCCGCAGCCGGTGCAGGGTGTCGAGGTAGTCACCCAGCTTGCCGTCCGGGTGCGCCACCACGGTGGTGCCCCGGCCCAGAATGGTGTCGCCGGTGAGCACCGCGCCGTCGGCCGGCAGCACGAAGCACAGCGAGTCGCCGCTGTGCCCGGGGGTGGCGACCACGTCCAGCCGCAGGCCGTCCACCTCCAGCACGTCGCCGCCGGCCAGGCCCTCGGTACCGAGCCGGTGATGCGGGTCCAGCGCCCGCACCGGCGCGCCGGTGAGCTCGGCCAGCCGCGGCGCGCCCTCGGCGTGGTCGAAGTGGCCGTGGGTGAGCAGGATCTGCGCGATCCGCAGGTCACGCTGCTCGGCGGCGGCCAGCACGGTGCGCAGGTGGCCTTCGTCCAGCGGACCGGGGTCCACGACGATCGCCTGCCGGGCGCCGGGCTCGGCCAGCAGCCAGGTGTTGGTGCCGTCCAGCGTCATCGGGTTCGGATTCGGGGCCAGCACCAGCGTGGCCCGCTCGGTCCCGGCCTCCGGCCGGACCCCGGGCGTCATCAGCGGCGGATTCACAGTTCCCACTCCAGATGCCAGGAACCGTCCGGACGCTGCTGCACGGTGGCCATGATCGGCTTCAGGGTGCGCCCGGCCGCGGCCCGCACCGCTTCCTCGGCGCTGCCGTACCCGGACAGGTCGCGCAGCGTGGTGATGGTCGGCGGCAACATCAGGGCGGTGCCGGCGATGTGGTCCTCGATCGCCTGCCGGGGCGCCAGCCACGCGGTGGTCTCGCTCTCCCCCGACACGTCGCGGGTCACCTGGCCGGCGGGCAGCGCGGCCACGAAGAACGCGGTGTCGTAGCGCCGGGGCTCGAACTCCGGGGTGATCCACCGGGACCAGGCGCCGAGCAGGTCGGTGCGCAGCACCAGGGAGCGCGCGGCCAGCAAGGCGGCGAGCGATGTTTCCCGTGAAACCAACGCCTGCCGGTCGGCCTCCCAGTCCGCGCCGGTGGTGTCGGCGACCACCGAGTGCTCGTCGGTACCGGCGAACAGCACCCCGGACTCCTCGAAGGTCTCCCGCACCGCCGCGCACAGCAGCGCCCGGGCCTCGGCCTCGCCGCTGCCGAACCGGGCCGCCCACTCGGCGGCCGGCGGTCCGGCCCAGGCGATCTCGGCATCGGCGTCGCGCGGGTCGACCCGGCCGCCGGGGAAGGCGTAGAACCCGCCCGCGAAGGACATCGTCGCGGCCCGCTTGAGCAGGTAGACGTCGGGCGGTCCGGCCGGGCGGTCGCGCAGCAGGACCACGGTCGCCGCGTGCCGCGGCGGGACCGGGGTGAACTCGCCGCGCTGGTAGCGGGCGATCTGCTCGGCCCAGCCTTCGGGCACCAGCGCGCTGAGCCGGCTGCCGGCCGGGGCTATGTACTCCCCGCCTTGTTGCGACACGCCTTCCCCTTCCTGTGGTGGTGCCAGGTGCCGGGCCTATAGCGGTTCCCAGCCAGTGCCGGCGCCGATCAGACCTCGACGGTCAGCTCGACCTCGACCGGGGCGTCCATCGGCAGCACCGCCACCCCGACCGCCGAGCGCGCGTGCCGCCCGGACTCGCCGAAGACCGCGCCGAGCAGTTCGGAGGCGCCGTTGACGACGGCCGGCTGGCCGGTGAAGTCCGGGGCGCTGGCGACGAAGCCGACCACCTTGACCACCCGCTTCACCAGCGCCAGGTCGCCGATCTCGGACTTCACCGCGGCCAGCGCGTTCAGCGCGCAGCGCTGCGCCAGCGCCTTGGCGTCCTCCGGGCTGACCGCGGCGCCGACCTTGCCGACCATCGGCAGCGCGCCGTCGACCATCGGCAGCTGGCCGGAGGTGAAGACGAGGTTGCCGCTGCGCAGGACCGGGATGTAGGCCGCGACCGGGGCGGCGACCTCGGGCAGCTTCAGGCCGAGCTCAGCCAGCTTCTCTTCGGGGTGGCTCATGTCTTAGGACTCCGTTGTCTTCGGACGCTTCAGGTAGGCGACGAGCTGATCCGGGTTCGGGCCGGGCACGACCTGGACGAGCTCCCAGCCGTCCTGGCCCCAGGTGTCGAGGATCTGCTTGGTCGCGTGGACGAGGAGCGGCACCGTCGCGTATTCCCACTGGGTCATGGGGCAAGCCTACGGTGAGGGGGCTAGTGACTCACATCTCCGGGTAGCTGCTTGCCGCCGGTGTTGACCATCACACAGCGGAGCGTATGGTCGGCCTTCCAGTCCGTCGGCAGATCTGGGGCGCCGTTCCACAAGTCTTCGCTCGGGATGAGGGCGATATACGTGTAGTCGCTTCCGGCCGGCTTGGCCCAGGGGCCGATCAGCCGGTCGGCCCAGCACAGGTGCCGCGCCATGGCCGCCAGTTCCTCGCTGGGGTAGGGGATGGGGCCGTTGCCGTCCGTGCCGTACTTGCTGAAGCTGGAGTTCACCATGTCGGTCGTGTAGTACACCTCCAGGTCGTGCGGTTTCGAGCAGTCCACGTTCTGGTAGACCGGCGTGCCCGGGGCGAAAGGCGGGCCGCTCAGGCAGGTGTCGTAACCGTCGAAGCCGATGCTGGGGAAGTCCGCGTGCGGCCCGCCGACCGTGTAGACCTGGACGGCGTCCGAGGGCTGGGCGTCGTCCGCGGCCTGGGCTTTCTTCCCCGAGTCGTATCCCGAGGAGTGGCCGTAGACGAAGCTGCCGGCGCCGGCGGCGGCCAACGCCACCACGGCCCCGACGAGCACCGGCCACAGCCGGCCGCGGCGGCGCTCGGCCAGGGCCGGGCTGACCTCGTTGACCTGCGTCGGTATCCCGCCGCCCGGCATCATCATCGTCCCGGAGTAGCCGATCTGCTGCGGCGACAGCACCTGGGTTCCGGGCGAGCCCACCGCGGCCAGCAGGCTGCGGATCTGCGGTCCGGCCAGCCGGCCCTCAGGCGCGGTGGCCAGCATTCCGGACACGGCGGCGGCCAGCGGGCCCTGTACGCGGGTCAGGTACGGCACGAAGTTCAGCACCGCGCCCAACGTGGCGGCCGTGGTGTCGCGTTCGAACGCGGCGTGACCCTCGATCGCGAAGAACAGGGTCGCGCCGAGCGACCAGATGTCCGAGGCCGGCGACGCCTCCTGGCCGGACAGCCGCTCCGGCGCCAGGTACGCCGGGGAGCCGATCACCGCGCCGGTCTTGGTCAGGGTCGGATCGTCGGCGGCCTGGGCGATGCCGAAGTCGGTGAGCTTGGCCCGGCCGGTCGGGCCGACCATGATGTTCGACGGCTTCACGTCGCGGTGCACGATCCCGGCCGCGTGCGCGGCCTCCAGCGCCGAGAGCACCTGGCGGCCGATCTCGGCTGCCGCCTCCGGGGCCAGCGGCCCGGACCGGCGGACCAGTTCGGCCAGCGTCGGCGCCTCGACCAGCTCCATCACGATGTAGACCGAGCCGTTGTCGTGGACGACGTCGAAGACGGTGACCACGGCCGGGTCGTTGAGCCGCCCGGCGGTCCGCGCCTCGCGCAGGATCCGCTGCTCGAACTCGGTGCGCTCGGCGGCGGTGACGCCCTCGCCGAGGCGCATCTCCTTCACCGCCACCGGCCGGCCGATCACCCGGTCCTCGGCGCGCCACACCACGCCCATGCCGCCGCGCCCGAGTTCGGCGTGCAGCACGTAGCGGTCCGCGACCACCCGCTGACCCGGCCTGAGCCGTTCGGTCTCGACCTCGCCGCTCATGCCGCCCCCAAGTCGCCAGGTTCCTGATACCGCCGAGCCTTGCGGTTCCCTACAGTAGCGCCCGGGGTTCCGTGTTCCAGTCGCTTGTTCTGGTTGGTTGTTCTAGTCGCTTGTTCGGGTCGCCTGTTCCAGCAGTCCGTTCCAAGCGGTAGTTACCGGCGGTTAGTCTGGAGCCATGAGCCGACCCTGGCCGCTCCGCATTTGGCCGACACAGTTTTGGTCGACACAGTGCCGCTTGCACATCGTCACCGGGAAGGGCGGCACCGGGAAGACCACGGCGGCGGCCGCGCTGGCCCTGGCGCTGGCCGAGGGCGGCGGCCGGGTGCTGTTGGTGGAGGTGGAGGGCCGGCAGGGGATCGCGCAGCTCTTCGATACCCCGCCGCTTCCCTACGAGGAGCGCAGCATCGCCATCGCCCCCGGCGGGGGCGAGGTGTTCGCGCTGGCCATCGATCCGGAGCAGGCGCTGCTGGAATACCTCGACATGTTCTACAAGCTGGGCCGGGCCGGCAAAGCCCTGAAGCGCTTCGGCGCCATCGACTTCGCGACCACGGTCGCCCCCGGCATGCGCGACGTGCTGCTCACCGGCAAGGCGTGTGAGGCGGTGCGGCGCACCGCGGCCGACCGGCCGGGCCGGGCGTTCGCCTACGACGCGGTGGTCATGGACGCCCCGCCCACGGGCCGCATCACCCGTTTCCTCAACGTCAACACCGAGGTCGCCGGCCTGGCGCGGGTCGGCCCGGTGAAGAACCAGGCCGAAGCGGTCATGCGGGTCCTGACGTCTCCGCAGACCGCGGTGCACCTGACCACGGTGCTGGAGGAGATGCCAGTCCAGGAGACGCTGGACGGGATCGAGGAGCTGCGCGCCGCCGGGCTGCCGGTGGGCGCGGTGCTGGTGAACATGGTCCGCACCGCGCACCTGGCCATCGGCAAGCGCGCGGCGGTCAGCGCCGCCGCGGAGAAGCGGGTCGCGACGCTGCTCAAGCCGTACGGGTTGGACGCCGCCGGGACCGGGGCGCTGGCGGTGCTCGGCCGCGAGCACGCCGAGCGGCTGACGCTGGAGGAGAACGAGCGGCGGGCGCTGGAGGAGGCCGGGCGGCCGGTCGTGGAGCTGCCGCTGATCGGCGACGGCATCGACCTCGGGGGACTCTACGAACTGGCCTCGGTGCTCACCGCGGCGGCGGGAGGCACCGACGCATGAGCGTCACCCCGAAGCACCTCGACGTGGACGGCCTGCTGACCGATCCGGCCACCTCCATCATCGTCTGCTGCGGCTCCGGCGGCGTGGGCAAGACCACCACCGCCGCCGCCCTCGCGCTGCGCGCCGCCGAGCAGGGCCGCAGCGTGGTGGTGCTGACCATCGACCCGGCCCGCCGGCTGGCCCAGTCCCTGGGCCTGACCGAGCTGGACAACAATCCCCGGCCGGTCGCCGGCGTGGCCGGCCCCGGGCAGCTGTTCGCCATGATGCTCGACATGCAGCGCACCTTCGACGAGATCGTCGAGAAGCACGCTGACCCGGACCGCGTCGAGCAGATCCTGACCAACCCCTTCTACCAGTCCCTGTCCGCCGGCTTCTCCGGAACGCAGGAGTACATGGCGATGGAGAAGCTGGGGCAGCTCCGGCGCACCGGCGAGGAGACCGGCAGCTGGGACCTGATCATCGTCGACACCCCGCCCAGCCGCTCGGCTCTGGACTTCCTCGACGCCCCGAACCGCCTCGGCAGCTTCCTGGACGGCCGCCTGATCAAGGTCCTCATGGCCCCGGCCAAGGCCGGCGGCGGCTTCGCGCTGAAGGTGCTGGCGTCCGGCTTCTCCATCGCCACCATCGCCCTGAACAAGCTGCTCGGCTCCGGACTGCTGCACGACGTCCAGACCTTCGTGGGGTCCCTGGAGTCGATGTTCGGTGGATTCCGGCAGCGCGCCGAGGAGACGTATCAGCTCCTCCAGGCCGAGGGCACCGCGTTCCTGGTGGTGGCGGCGCCCGAACCGGATGCGTTGCGCGAGGCCGCGTACTTCACCGAGCGGCTGGCCGCCGAGAGCATGCCGTTGGCCGGGCTGATCCTGAACCGGGTGCATCCGGTGGCGGTTCCGGAGCTGTCTGCGGAGAAGGCGCTGGCCGCGGCCGAGGAGTTGGACGGCGACTCCGCCGATGAGCGCCTGGCGGCTGGTCTACTGCGGCTGCATGCCGAGCGGGTGCGGCTGGCTGCGCGCGAGCGGAGGCTGGCGGAGCGGTTCACGGCGTCGCACCCGGGGGTGGCGGTGGCGGAGATTCCGGCGCAACCGGGAGATATCCACGATCTTGAGGGGCTGCGGGTGGCGGGGGATCTCTTGGCTGGGTGATGCGGTAGTAAGACCTCTTGGCAGGCGGCTCCCCGTCGCCGCTAGCTCCCGCTCCCCTATTGCTCTCTTTACCGGGACCGCTGGCTCAACCGCTCCACGTTCGTCAGCACCACAGCGCGTGCCTCCAGGCGCAGCCAGCCACGGCCCGCGAAATCCGCGAGCGCCTTGTTGACCGTCTCGCGGGAGGCGCCGACCAGCTGGGCCAGTTCCTCCTGGGTCATGTCGTGTGCCACGTGGATGCCGTCCTCGGCCGGGGTGCCGAAGCGCGCCGACAGGTCCAGCAGCGCCTTGGCGACGCGGCCGGGGACATCGGAGAACACCAGGTCGGACATGGAGTCGTTGGTGCGGCGCAGCCGGCGGGCGATGGCCCGCAGGAGGGCTCGGGCCACGTCGGGGCGGCTGGCGAGCCAGGGGGTCAGCTCGTCCGAGCTCAGGCCAAGGAGCGTGGAGTCGACCAGGGCGGTGGCGCCGGCCGAGCGCGGGCCGGGGTCGAACAGGGAGAGCTCGCCGAACATCTCGCCGGGGCCGAGGACGGCGACCAGGTTCTCCCGGCCGTCGCCGCTGGTGCGGCCCAGCTTGATCTTCCCCCGCAGCACCACGTACAGCGAGTCGCCGGGGTCGCCCTCGTGGAACAGGAGCTCACCTCGGGCCAGCTCGATCTCGGTCATGGAGGCGCGCAGGGAGGCGGCGGCGTCCTGGTCGAGCGTGGCGAAGAGGGGCGTACGGCGTAGTACGTCGTCCACGGGTTTCTCCTCTTAATGGCAGTGCTGTTCCGAAACCAGTGTGACGCAGGGAGCACCTGTGCAGCACGCCGGGTCCGGCTATCGTGCGATGTCCATTAGACCGTATGAGTAGTCATCTCCACGAAAGGGTCCGAACTAAAGCGTCCAGCGCACGGGGGTAGCCGGCCTCGCTGGGAGAGCCGAAGCCGACGACGATGCCCTGCGGACGGCTGGCGGCGCGACTCGAACGCGTGGTCGCCCCGAGGTCCCACAGGCCGCCGAGGCCTTCGAGGTCCAGCCCGAACTCGGCGGCTCGGGCGACCACCTCCGCCTCGCTCATCCCGGCGGGTTCCAGCCGGACCAGGGCGTGCAGGCCCGCGGCGATGCCGCCGAGCACGAACCCGGCCGCCGGCCGGCCGGCCTTGGTGCGCAGCCGTTCGGCGAGCAGGTCGCGGCGTCGGCGGTAGCGCAGGCGCGAGGCGCGGATGTGGCGGTCGTAGTCGTGGCTGGAGATGAACTCGGCGAGCGTCAGCTGGCCCAGCGTCTCGGACTGGTGGTCGGTGTGCCGTTTGGCTTCGGTGACCGGCTCGATCAGTGCCTCCGGCAGCACCATCCAGGCCAGCCGGATGCCCGGGCCCAGCGTCTTGGACGCCGTCCCCAGATAGACAGTGCGGTCCGGGAGCATGCCCTGGAGCGCGCCGACCGGCTGGCGGTCATAGCGGAACTCGCCGTCGTAGTCGTCTTCGATGACGTAGCGGCCCGCACCTTCCCGCGCCCACTCGACCAGTGCCTGGCGCCGGCCCGGATGCAGCGTCGAGCCGATGGGGTACTGGTGGCTCGGTGTCACGACGACCGCCTCGACGTCGCGGAAGCCGCGGCCGGACAGCAGGTCGACCCGGGCTCCGTCGTCGTCCACGAGCAGCGGCAGCACCTCGGTGCCGGTCGCGCGGACCGCCTGCCGGAACAGCGGGATGTACGGGTCCTCCATCGCCACCGTGCCCCCGAGCACCTGCCCGAGCAGCGCCAGGCCCTGCAGGACGCCGGCCACCACCACGATGTGCTCCGGGTCGGCCAGCACGCCGCGGGTCCGGCCGAGGTACCCGGCGAGCGCCCGGCGCAGTTCGAGGCGGCCTCGCGGGTCGCCGTAGCCGAAGGCGTCGGAGGGCGCCTCGTTCACGGCTCGCCGGGCGGCCCGCAGCCAGGCCTCGCGTGGGAAGCGGGACAGGTCCGGCGTGCCGGGACGCAGGTCGTGGGGCAGACGCGCGGGTTCGGCGGCACGCGGCCTGGCTTGTCCAGACGCCGACGGTGCGTCTCGGGGATCGGCCGGTGTCCCACCGCCCAGCGCGGCCACCCGGGTCCCCGACCCCCGGACCGCCACCAGATGCCCCTCGGCGACCAGCTGGTCATAGGCCGCCGACACCGTCCCGCGCGCCACCCCCAGCTCCACCGCCAGCGTCCGGGTCGACGGCAGCCGCGCCCCGGCGGCCAGCCGTCCGTCGCGGATCGCCTCTCGCAGCGCGTGTTCCAGCCCCACCCGGCGCCCGGAGGCCGGATCGACCGCCAGGTGCAGGTCGACATCCAAAGTGGACCAATATTCAGGCATCAGATTGGATCCTAACAGCAAGCCACCTACCCTCTAAAGTCATAGTCATGACAACGAACACAGAGGTCACCGAATACGTGAAGCCCACCGTCCGCCTCGCCGTGGACGAGCTGGCCCCGAAGATCGCCAAGGCCATGAACGGCCTGGAGCGCGCCGCCACCGAGGGCATCCTGGAGAAGCCGCTGCGGGAACTCGTGAAGCTGCGCGCCTCGCAGATCAACGGCTGCGTGTACTGCGTCGACATGCACTCCCGCGACGCGGTGGCCGGCGGCGACGCCTGGCGGCGGATGAACCTGGTCGCGGTCTGGCGCGAGGCGCCCTACTTCACCGCCCGCGAGCGCGCCGCGCTGGCGCTGACCGAGGCCGTGACCCGGCTGGCCGACCACGAGGTGTCGGACGCGGTGTGGAGCGCGGCAGCGGCCCACTTCAGCCCGGAGGAGCTGGCCGAACTGGTCTGGCAGATCGGGATCATCAACCTGTGGAACCGGCTGGGCGCGACCGCGCGGCCGTGGGAGCTGTCCGGCGGGGTGCAGGACTGAACGAAGCTTCGACACAGGCCTTCGACACTCGGGTCCGGCGGGGGACGCTGCCGGACCCGAGCGGGGGGAACGGCCGGTGAGCCCGGGCGGGCGCGTGCGGGGGACGCGCCGGCCGGCTCACCGGCCTTCTACTTTGCGCTGGCGAGGATATCCATCTTCGTCACGGCGAGCACCGCCACCAGGCAGTCAGTGCTTGGGGATCCACCGCGCCCCGAGTTCTTCGTCGCTCGGCGGCGGACCCGGCATCTCCTCCCGCACCGCCTGCGGCCGCAGCGCGTCGAAGTGCAGCGCCAGGTAGCGGTGTCGCAGCTGCCGGGTCCGCTCCGGCGTCGTCCCGCTGACCGCGGTCAGCTGCTCAAGCAGCATCGCGATGTCGTTGAACGCGAAGTCCGGGCGCACCACGCCGGCTTCCCGGGCCCGGTCCAGGATCCGCCCGGCCAGCTCGACGGCGCGCGTCGTCTGCTCGAACATCTCCGGCGTCGGTGTGAAGGTCCCGGCCAGGTTCACCGTGAGCGCGTGCACGTCGGCGTCGATCACCGCGCGCACGAAGCCGGCGAACGTCTCCCAGGGATCGCCGTCGGAGGCGAGCGCCGCCTCGGCGCATTCGATGTAGGTGGCGAGCCCGTTCGCGCAGAGCGTCTGCAACAGCACTTCCTTGCTCTCATAGCGCCGGTACAGAGCGCTGATGCCTACCCCCGCTTCCTTGGCGACGGCCGAGACGGGCGCGGACGGATCCGCGATGAACACTTCGCGGGCGGCCCGCAGGATCGCCTCGTCGTTCCGGTTGGCCTGGGCTTTGCGCCCCGAGAGGGGGCCGGTCCGTGGAGTCATGGCCCCAGGGTAGCACTTGAACGGAATGCTTTGTTCCGCTACAGTGGAAGCAGAACGGAACGAGGGATTCCGTTCCGTAATCTCGAAGGAGACCCGCTATGACCGCCCAGCCGACCGCCGCCGTCCGCCCCTACCGCGTCGAGATCCCGCAGTCCGCCCTCGACGACCTCAACGAGCGCCTGGATCGCGCCCGCTTCGCCGACACGATCGAGGACGCCGACGGCGAGTACGGCACCGCGGTCTCCCGCGTCCGGCGGCTGGCCGAGTACTGGCGGCACGGGTTCGACTGGCGCGCGTTCGAGGCCCGGCTGAACGCCTACCCGCAGTTCCTGACCGAGATCGACGGCCAGGACATCCACTTCCTGCACGTGAAGTCCGAGACGCCGAACGGCACGGCGCTGCTGCTCACCCACGGCTGGCCGGGGTCGCAGGCCGAGTACCTGGACGTGATCGACCCGCTGACCGCGGCCGGCTTCGACCTGGTGATCCCGGCGATCCCGGGCTACGGCTTCGCCGGCCCCACCACCGCGCGGGGCTGGAACGTACACCGCACGGCTCGTGCCTGGGTCGCGCTGATGGCCCGCCTGGGCTACGAGCGCTACGGCGCGATCGGCAACGACGGCGGCTCGATGATCTCGCCGGAGGTCGGCCGCCTGGACCCGGAACACGTCGTCGGCGTGCACGTCACGCAGCTGTTCTCGTTCCCCTCCGGCGACCCGGCGGAGCTCGCGGACGTGACCGACGACGAGAAGCGGGCGCTGGAAACCCTGCAGTGGTTCTGGGAGAACATGGGTGCGTTCAACCAGCTCCAGTCGCAGCAGCCGCAGACGCTGGCGCACGCGCTGGCGGACTCGCCGGTCGGTCTGCTCGGCTGGAACATCCAGCTGCTGCCGGAGACTCTCGACGAGGACTTCGTGCTGGCGAACGTCGCCACCTACTGGCTGACCGGCACGGCTGGCTCGGCGATCCGCTTCTACCGGGAGATGGCCCTGGACCAGGAGAAGGCGGACGGGCCGACGACGGTACCGACCGCGCTGGCCGGCTCGGCTAACGACTTCTACGGCATCCGCCGCTTCGCCGAGCGCGACCACGCGAACATCGTGCGGTGGAACGTGTACGAGACCCCCGGCCACTACACCGCGCACCAGGCCCCCGAGGTGCTAGTGCGTGACGTCGTGGAGTTCTTCGGCAGCCTCGGCTGAGGCGGGACCGGCGCCGGGGCCGGAGGCGGATCCGGCGTCGGACAGTGAGACCGACCGGGTCTCTCGCGCGAAGATCAGGGCGGTGACGGTCACCAAGGCCGCCAGCCCCAGATACAGCGAGAGCCACCCGGCGGTCTTTCCGCCGTTGTGCTCCAGGATCGCCACCGCGATCAGCGGCGCCGGGGCGCCGGCGGCGACCGAGGCCACCTGGTAGCCGATCGAGGCGCCGGAGTAGCGGACGCCGGTCGGGAACAGTTCGGCGAAGAACGCAGCCTGCGGGCCGTACATCAAGCCGTGGAACGCCAAGGCGACAGTGACGGCGAGCACCGCAAGCGGGTACGACTTCTGATCCACCAGCAGGAAGAAGACCGGCGTCCACACACCGATGCCGATCGCCCCGGCCAGATACACCGGCCGCCGTCCGATCCGGTCCGACAGCGCTCCGGCCATCGGGATCAGCACCGTCTCGATCGCCGCACCGACCAGCACCGCGTCCAGTCCGAAGGACTTCGGCAGCTTCAGATGCTGAGTGACCCAGGTGACGGAGAAGGTGGCGACTATATAGAAGGAGATGTTCTCCGCCATGCGTGTGCCGAACGCTATAAGGACCTCGCGCCACGACGTACGGAAGACCTCGAGCACCGGCAGCTTCGGCGGTGCGCTCTCCTTCTTCCGCAACGCCGTGCGGAACGCCTCGGTCTCGTTCAGCGTCCGCCGCACCCAGACGCCGACCAGCAGCAGGACCGCCGACAGGCCGAAGGCGACGCGCCATCCCCAGTCCAGGAACGACTTCTCGCTCATGTTCTCGGACAGCAGGATGATGACGCCGGTGCCGAGCACCAGGCCCAGCGGCGCCCCGGCCTGCGGCCAGGAGGCCCAGAACCCGCGCCGCGACTTGTCCCGCTCGGCCACGATGAGCACCGCGCCGCCCCATTCGCCGCCGAGGGCGAAGCCCTGCACCATGCGCAGTGTGGTCAACAGGATCGGCGCCCACACATGGATGGAGTTGTAGGAGGGGACGAACGCCATACCAGTGGTGGCGACGCCCATGATGACCAGGCTGACCAGCAGCGTCTTCTTCCGCCCGATGCGGTCGCCGACATGGCCGAAGACGATGCCGCCGAGCGGTCGGGCCGCGAAGCCGAGCGCGTAGGTGAGGAACGACAGGAGCGTCGCGGTCAGCGGATCGCTTTTGACGAAGAAGACCTTGGGGAACACCACGGCGGCGGCGGTGCCGTAGAGGAAGAAGTCGTACCACTCCAAGGTGGTTCCGACCATAGAAGCGCCGACGACTTTCCAGGTGGAGTCGTCGGCGCTTCGGGCTGCGGGTGTTGGAACAGTCTCGGAATGCGTCATGCAGGGTACGATGCGGCCGAAACCGCCGCTGTGATATGGGTCACCCCGCCACAGTCGCCCGCGGCGCGGTGTCGGCGGCCAACACCGGCCGGACCTCGGTGAGCAGCAGTTCCAGGAACCGGTCCGGATTCCGGAACGCTGCGAAGTGGCTGCATCCCTCGATCAGCGCGAAGCTCTTCACCGGCGCCTCGACCGCGTCGTGGAACCGCTTCACCGGCAGCGGGGGAGTGAGCGCGTCGTACTCCCCCTGGAACAGGAAGACCGGGATGCGGAACACGGCGCCCTCGGCACGCTCATCTATACCGATCGCTTGTGGGGCGATCCTCTCGGAAAAGGTCATTGCCGCGAGGTACTTCTTCAGGCCGCGGAGGTTGAACAGCGGCGTGAACCACAGCGAGCGGATGACGACGATCTTCATGGTGTCGTAGGTGAGCGGGTCGCTGGTGACACACAGCTTGGCGTATTCGGACCACTGCTTCGGTGTCCACCGGGACTTGTCCTCGCCCCAACTGCGCGCCTCTTCGAGAAGCTTCTTCTTGCCCTTCTTCTCCAGTCGGTCGAGCAGCGCGTAGTAGGCGCTGCGTTCACGGCCGCCGTCGTTGATGTTCTGGTCGGTGCCGACATATGCGGAGAACCGCTCCGGGTGGTCGCGGGCCAGGCGCAGGCCGAGGTTGGTGCCGAAGGAGTTGGCGACCAGCAGCAGCCGCTCGACGTCGAGGCGGGCCCGGACGTGGTCGGCGACTTCCAGCGCGTCCCGGCACAGGCGGTCCATGCTCATCTCGCCCTGGCCGTCGGGGCCGCCGTGCGCGAAGGTCTTGCCGGCGCCGCGCATGTCCCAGCGCACGATCGTGAAGTGCTTCTCCCAGTCCCGGGTGCGCGGGATGAAGATCAGGTTCGAGGCCCCGGGGCCGCCGAGGATCTCCAGGATCACCGGGTTGCGCAGATCCTCGCCGCGGATCGAGACCCACTGGTCGAGGCCGCCGATCCGGACGAAGCCGGCTTCGTCGATGCCGTTCGGGGTCCCGATGCGCAGTGCGCGGGCGTTCTTGGCGCGCTTCAGCTGCCGGTAGCCGAGAAGACCGGCCGGCGGGGCGGCGACGAGGGTGGCGGCACCTGCGGCGATGAGTTCAAGCATGATCATCTCTCCCGTAAACTGTTTACTCCATAAGCTGTTGCGTTTACGGTATACACAGTTAGTGGGAGCCGTCAACGCCGAAAGCGGAGGACCCGAATGGGCCGGGAGAAGACCACGGAGAAGGAGCGCGATCTGCGCGTGAGCGTCGCGCTGTTGTGGGGCGAGCAGGAGGCGCCGACCCGCGGGCCGAAGCCGAGCCTGTCGCCGGCCCGGATCGCCGAGGCCGGGGTGGGCATCGCGGACGCCGACGGTCTGGACGCGGTCTCGATGAACCGCCTCGCCGGCGAGCTCGGGGTCTCGGCGATGGCGCTGTACCGCTATGTGCCGGGCAAGGCCGAGATCGTCGAGCTGATGGTCGAGGCGGTGCTGGCCGGCCGGCCCGAGGTCGGCGGCGACGGCGGCTGGCGGGCCGGCGTCGAGCGGTGGGCTCGTGCGTCCTGGGCCGTCTACCGGGCGCATCCCTGGCTGCTCGCGGCCACCGCGATGCGTCGGCAGGTGATGGGACCGAACCAGCTGGGTTGGCTCGATGCCGCGCTGACCGCGCTGGAGCCGACGGACCTGCCGGCGGCGCAGCGGCACCGGGTGTTCGTGCTCGTGGTCGGACTGGTGCGCTCGGTCGCGCAGGAGGTGCTGGACTTCGATGCCGAGCATGCCCGGCAGTGGGGCGAGCTGACCGGGGAGCTGCTGGCCCGGCACGCCGACCGGTTCCCGGCGCTCACCGCCGCCATCGCCGAAGGCGCCTGGGCCGACACACCCGCCGATCCCCTGGCGTTCGGGCTGGAGCGGCTGCTCGATGGCGTCCAGGCGCTCATTGATCAGGGGTGAGCGGCGCCGGCGCCGGTTGAAGCTGAGGAAACCGCCGGCCCCGGTCCTCCTGGCGGATGGACCGGGGCCGGCTGGCGCCTTGCAGTTCTAGCAGAGCAGTGAGGATCAGGCTTCTGCCGGGACCAAGGAGCCGTCGACCTGGCTGGCCCCCGCACCCGGCACAGCGTCGGTCGTCTCGGTCGCGTCGGCCGCGCCGCCCGGAGCGCCCGGCCCGGCCGGCGCCTTGACGTCCCGCAGCACCACGAAGGACACGATCGCGGCGGCGATGACGCCGACGGTGCCGGCGACGTAGGCCACGGACGCCGCGTGGGTGAAGGCGTGCTTCGCCGCGTCCAGCAGGGCCGCGTTGTCCGTGCTGTGGGCCACGCCCACCGCCTCGCCCAGCGAGTGCCGCGCGATCCCGGTGACGTCCGCCGGCATCCCGGCGGTGAAGCGGCTGGCCACCACGGTGCCCATGATCGCCACGCCGAGCGCCGCGCCGGTCTGCTGCACGGTGTCGTTCAGCGCCGAGCTGACGCCGGCGTGCTCCGGCGGGACCGCGCCCATGATCGCGGTGATCGCGGCCGGCATCGCCAGCCCGGAGCCCGCGCCCAGCAGGAACAGCCCCACGAACAGCTTGGTCAGTCCGTCGTCTACACCCAGGTCCGCCAGGATCCCGAAGCCCACCGCGCAGATCAGCAGGCCGCCCACCATCAGCGGCCGGTTGCCGAACTTCATGCCGAGGCCCGCGCCCAGGGTGTTGAAGATCAGCGCCGCGATCGCCAGCGGGATGAAGCACAGCGAGGCCTTCAGCGCCGAGTATCCGAGTACGAACTGCAGGTACTGGGTCATCACCAGCAGCAGGCCGCCGTTGCCGATCTGCACCAGGGTCAGCGAGAACGAGCCGCCGGAGAAGTTCCGGTGCTTGAACAGGTGCAGCGGCACCATCGGCTCGGCGATCCGGGTCTCCCAGACGCCGAAGGCGGCCAGCGCGACCACCGCCACCGCCAGCGCGGCCAGCGTGCCGGGCCGGGCGAAGCCCTTCGGGAACTCGATGATCACCCACACCGCCGAGGTCAGGCCGACGATCGAGAGCACGGCGCCCAGCGGGTCGGGCTTGCGCCACGGACCCTTGGACTCCGGCATCAGGATCACCGCCGAGACGATGGCCAGCGCCGCGATCGGGATGTTGAGCAGGAACACCGAGCCCCACCAGAAGTGGCTGATCATGATGCCGCCCAACACCGGCCCGCCGACCAGCCCGACCATGGCCACCACGGTCCAGGCGGCCATCGCCTTGCGCCGCTCCGCTTCGTCGGTGAATACGGTGATCAGGATCGACAGCGTGCTCGGCATCAGCAGCGCGCCCCCGATGCCCATCGCGACTCGTGCCGCGATCAGTTCCCCCGGGTTGCCTGCCATGGTGGCCACCGCCGAGGCCAGGCCGAACACCGCCAGTCCGATGATCAAGACTCGCCGTCTGCCGAACCGATCGGACAGGCTGCCGGTAGTAAGAAGCAGTCCCGCGAAGACCAGGATGTAGGAGTCCAGTACCCACTGGATGTTCTGTGCGCTGGCGTGCAGCGACTCGGTCAGCGACGGCACCGCGACCGTCAGCACCATGTTGTCGACCACCAGCACCAGCGTGGCCAGGCACAACACGATCAGGATCAGCCAGCGCCGGGCGCCGGTCATGTTCCCTGCCATGTCCCCTCCTCCTTATGCGGCGAAGCCTGTGTATGCATGAAGGCTCCGCGCACACCGTTCGCATCTGCGCACAGTGTGCGCTGTCCGATGGGTACACCGTACGCTGATGCGTACGACGTGCGCAAGTGCGAACAGCGTTCGCATTTTTCGGCTACAGTGAAGGCATGAAGTAAGCAGCCTGGCCTCTACTGATGAGGAATGCTCATGAATATCGACGCTGACGCTGACACCGGCGCGGCTGCCCCGCCCGGGTCAGACGCCGGGCCCACCCCGCCCCGCTCCGCGTGGACCCGCCCCCAGCGGCGCCAGAAAGAGCAGCTCACCCGCGAACGCATCGTCGCCGAGGCGGTCCGGCTGCTCGACGAGGAAGGGCTGGAAGCCCTGAGCATGCGGACTCTCGGTCAGCGGCTCGGCGCCGGCGCGACCTCGCTGTACCGGCACGTGGCCAGCAAGGACGAGCTGATCGAACTCGTCGCCGACGCGGTGTACGCCGAGATGGAGATCCCGGAGATCTCCGACCCGGCCTCCTGGCGCCTCGCCCTTCATGCCGTCGCGCACACGCTGCGCGCTGCTGGACTGCGGCACATGTGGCTGGGCCAAGTGCTGGGACAGGTCGGCATGACCTACGTCGGGCCGAACGTCGTGGACGTGACCTCCCGGAGCCTGGCGATCCTGACCACGGCCGGCTTCTCCATGGAGGAGGCGACCCGCGCTATGGGTGCCGTGTCGTCCTATGTCCTTGGCGCGACCACCGCCGAAAGCGGCTGGCTGTCGGCCTTGCGGCGCAACGGTTATGAGGAGAAGGACTGGCTGAACATCATCGGCCCCACGATTGTCGAGTCCGCCGCCGACGCCGGTCTGCAGGAGTTCTACCTGGAGCAGCTCAAGCGGAATCCGGAGGAGGTTCGCCTGGAGAACTTCACCTACGGACTCGATCTCCTGCTGGACAGCTTGCAGTACCGGCTGAGCGCCCGCCTCGCAGATGCGGAGCATCAGAAGCCTGAGAAGGTACGCCAGTAGGCTTGCTCTATGGCTGATGAGTCCTCGCAGTTGCCCCACAACCGCAACAACGGAGTCACCCGAGGCGTGTGGCGCGGTGCGGACGGCCTGGTCCACAAGATCCTGACCCACCGCCGCACCGACGCTCCGCCGCAGTGGGTCTCTTCGTCCGATCCCCAGCACTGGAACTACTGGCGCCGCGAGGCCCACGTCTACCAAAGCGGACTGCCAGTCCGCCTCGGCCTGGGCGCGCCGGAACTGGTCGACTTCCGCGCCCGCCCTGACGGCGACATCGAGCTGATGCTCACCGACGTGCCGGGGACCCACGGCGGCGACATGTCCATTGCGGACATCGCAGCGGTGGCCTTCGCGCTGGGTACCAGCCAGGGGACGGGCTCGCAGCCGTCAGAACCCTGGTTCAGCCGCGGATTCCTCAGGGACTACAGCACCAGCCGGCCCGCCGACTTCGCTTTGCTGGAGGACGAGAGCGCCTGGTCGATCCCCCTGATCGCGAAGTACTACCCGCCTGAGGTACGTGCCGCTTTGGTCCGCATGCACCGCAACCGCGCACGGTTGCTGGACCTGATGCTCCGCCTCCCACGCACGGTGTGCCACCTGGATGTGTGGCCCAACAACGTGGTCCGCCGTCCCACTGGCGAAGTGGTCTTCCTGGACTGGGCGTTCGTCGGCGACGGCGCGATCGGCGAGGACGCCGGCAATCTGGTGCCGGACAGCATCTTCGACTGGCCGCACCGCGCTCGCGCCGGGCTCGCCGAGGAGTTGTCGGAGGCGGTGACCGAGGCGTACCTCGCCGGCCTGAAGGCGGCCGGCTGGCGCGGCGATTCCAGACTCGCGGTGCTGGGCATGCGTGCCTCAGCGGTGAAGTACGACTGGCTGATGCCGTGGTGCCTGCAAGGCGCGAAGGACGACCTCGCTCGCCGGGCCTACGGCACCGGCGAGCAGATCGATCCCGAGGCGGGCACCGAAGCGGGTGCCACCGGACTCGCGATCTGTGCACGCTGGGCGGACGAGGCGATCGAGCTGGCGGACGCGCTGGGGTTATAGGCGCCCTGGGCGGTCTGGAGGCGGGATTCAGTCCTGCTTCGTCTCCGGTTCCACGATCCCGAACTCCTCCGCCAGCACCTTGCGCACCTGCTCGTCATCGCTGAGTTCACGGCTGCTGACCGCCCCGTCCGCGTGCGTCACAGTCAGCGTGCGGCCGTCGAGCATCAGCTGGCGGTCCGGCAGAGTGCGGGCCACGTATCGGCGGGAGCTGAACGGCGATCGCGGGTTGGTGGCGATGTGCCAGTTGATGACCTCGAAATCGGGTGCCTGGAACGGCTCGACGGTGAACTCGTACTGGTCCTGCCACTGGCCTTTCTGGAAAGCCTGAAGGGTCCAGGTCTCCAGCGGGCCGTCCGTGTCGGCGACGGTCAGCCGGTGCCGCCGCGGATGATCCACGACCTCGCCCGGCGCCAGCGGCATCGGGTCCAGGAGCGCGCCGCCGCTGCCGAAGCCCACGTCCGCGAGGTAGCGCTGCGGATCGTGGGGTGCTTCGACGAGCATGAGCATGTGCGTCCGCGGCCGTACATCGCCCGGCTTCGCTCCCACCCGGACGCGAGCCGCCAACAGCGTCACTTCGAAACCGAGGGCGCGCAGCGCGGCGGCGAACAGGCTGTTGTGCTCGTAGCAGTAGCCGCCGCGCGTGGTGTCGTCGACCAGCTTGGCCGTCAGGTCGTCAATGGCGAGGGAGGGGACGACGCCGTGCGTCGGATCAAGATTCTCGAACGGGATCGCGTAGATGTGCGTGCGTTGCAGAGCCCTGAGGGTGGCGGCGGTCGGGGCGCGGTCGCCGGCGTACCCGATGCGGGCGAGGTAGGCGTCGAGATCAAAATCCACGCCGCCACGCTACCCGGTGGCGCCGATGGAGGCCGCCGGAGAATCCGGTTGGGCAAAATAGTGGAACGAATCATTCCGTTCTGATATCCTGAAGAGGTGATCGCGGGCGTCGGGCCGGCGGTTGAACCGAAGGGACTTGTCGTGAACGCCACTGTGAACGCCACTCTGACCACCACCGGATTCGCCGCTCTGGACGCCTCGTACCACGCCCTGCGGACCGTCGTCGCCGCTCTCGGCGAGGACGACCTCGGCCGCCCCACTCCCTGCACCGAATGGACCGTCGCCCAGGTGCTGCGGCATGCGGCGGGTGACCAGATCGGCTTCGCGGCGTTCCTCGACGGCTCCTCCGGCCCGGAGGAGAACCCGTTCGCCCCGTCCGCGACGCCGCCGCAGGACCCGAAGACCTTCCTGGAGCAGGCGCTGAGCCGGTCGGCCGGCGCGTGGGCCGGGGTGGACCCGGCGGCCGCCGAGGTCGCGGTCCCGGTGCCGCCGAACAAGCTGAGCGCGCAGGTCGGCGCGGGGGCGTGCGCCCTGGACGCGGCGGTGCACGCCTGGGACATCGCGATGGCGGTCGGGCAGCCCTCGCCGCTGGCGCCGGAGCTGTCGGCGGAGCTGCTGGTGGTCGCCCGGCAGATCGTCGAGCCGCTGCGGCAGTTCGGCGCCTACTCAGCCGAGCTGCTCGGCCAGGACGGCGACGACGCCGAGGCGCAGCTGCTGCGCTACCTCGGCCGCGACCCGCGGTGGGGCACCGTTTCGGCTGTGGCCGTGTGAGCGCACCGAGCCAGCCGAAGGCCGAGCACCCGAGTACCTGAACAGTATTGAGCCGGCTGATCAGAAGAGTCCGTGGTCGCCGATTGCGGCGGCCACGGCCCCTGATCAGCCGGCTCACTGTCAGCTCCGGTTCCCTGTCAGCTCCGGCTCACTGTCAGATCCCGCGCTGCACTCGCATCAGATACTCCTTACGATCCAACGGATTCGCGTCCCACCGGGCGCGTTCCGGCACCACGCCGCCGGTGACCGGCGCGAAGTGATCGAACGCCGACTCCAGCACCCCCTCGCCGCCGGTCAGTCCCGGAATCCGTTGCCCCATGGCGTGAACCCGCGCCGCCGGCACGATGCCCTCCAACACCGCCGACTCGCCCCGCACCACAGTCGACGCCGGTACCGCGCGGAAGCCCGCCAAGGCCGGCAGTGCCGTCCCGAGCAGCTGCGCCGGCAGTTCCAGCCGGAACCGGTGCATCGGCTCGCACACTTCGGTCCGGGCCTTCGCCAGGGCCGCCATCAGCACCAGCGGCGTCAGGGCCCTGAAGTCTCCGGCGGTGCTCGACATGCTCTTGTCGAAGGTGGCGTGGGCATGGCTCTGACGAGGGCAATAGCCGGTGCGGGTCACGGTGACCGAGGCGTCGGGGATCTCCCAGCCGTGCAGCCCGGAACCGAGCGTGGTGCGGACCGTTTCCTCGATGGCGGTGAGGAATGCCGGAGGCAGTGACCCGAGCTCGATCTCCAAAGCGAACGACACTCCCGAGCCGAGCGGAGCCGGAGCCACCCGGAGTCCCACCGTGGCGAGGAAGGGATTGTCGCCGACCTTGATCGCGTCCAGCGCCTCGCCTTCGCCGAGGATGCGTTCCACGCAGATCGGCGTCGTCTCGCGGAACCGCACGGCGACGCCGAACTCTTCGGCGAGGGTGGTCTGGATGACCTCCTTCTGTACTTCGCCGTACAACGACAGAGAAGTCTCCGCGCGCGCCTTGTCGTAGCGCAGCCCGATCAGCGGATCCTGTTCGGCTAGCTGGGTCAGCGCCGCGAACATCGGGCCGCGGGCGGTGGGGTCGCACGGTTCCACGACCGTCTCCAAGGTGGGCGGCGCGAAGTAGGCGGCGTGGTTTTCCGCGTCCTCAGTGTTCTCAGTGTTCTCGGTGTTGTCGGTGTTTTCGGCACGCGGGGAGTCGCCGAGGCGATCACCGATCCGCACCTTGGTCAGACCGCGCACGATCCCGATCTGCCCGGCCCTGACCACCTCGGTCGGCAGCGGAGCTCCGGCCTCCGGTGAAAGCACGGCGATGCCCGTGACGCGCCCACTCGGCAGCCGATCGCGGGTGTGCAGCGACCCGGAGAACATCCGCACATAGGCGATCCGCTCCTCAGCCGCGCCGCGCTCCACCTTGAAAACGCGCCCGGCCGCTTTCTTCGAGCCATGATCGGATGCCCGGGGAAGCAGTTCTTCCAGGCCGGCCATCAGGTCAGGAACACCGGCGCCGGTGATCGCCGAGCCGAAGAACACCGGATACACCGAGCCCCGCCGACTGTCCGCAGCCAGTTGGCGCCACAGCCCGAGCCGCCGCAGCTCCGGCACCTCCGACCGGAACCGCGCCTGCCGGGTCCCGGCCTGCTCGACCGTTCCCATCGGGAACGCCGCGGGCGTCAGCTTCGTCGAGATCTCGCCGAGCACCCGCTGCGGATCCGCGCCGCGCCGGTCGACCTTGTTCACGAACATCACGGTCGGCAGCCCCAGCCGCCGCACCGCCCGCATCAGCACCCTGGTCTGCGCCTGCACCCCCTCGACGGCGGACACCACGAGCACCACGCCGTCGAGCACCCCGAGGGTACGTTCCACCTCGGCGATGAAGTCCGGGTGCCCGGGCGTGTCGACGAGGTTCACGGCGGCGCCGCCGAGCGGGAAGGCCGTCACCGCGGCCTTGATGGTGATGCCGCGGCGGCGCTCCAGCTCCAGGCTGTCGGTCCGGGTGGTGCCGGCGTCCACGCTGCCGACTTCGTCGATGATCCCGGCGGCGTGCAGCAGCCGCTCGGTCAGGGAGGTCTTACCGGCGTCGACGTGCGCCAGGATGCCCAAGTTCAGATACCGCACCGAAAACCGCGTCCTTCGCGTTGGCTGACATGACCGGGAGAGGCATGAGAGCCAAGCGGCGCATTCGCGGTTCCTTCCGTCGGGCGATCAGAGCACGATCAAGTACTAGTCCCGACCAGTTCAGCACCGCTGTCCGTGCGCGGCAACCGATTAACGGTGCGGGCAGTCGCTACACGACGGCGCGGAAGTGAGTCGTCACCCGCCAGTCGTCGGCGATGACGTGGAACGCCAGCGCCGGCGGCCGGTCCAGGTGCACCAGGTCGTCGCCGCCTTCCCAGGGCAGCACCACGGTCGACACCACGCCCGGGGCCAGCAGCAGCGGCAGGCCGGCGAACCGGGTGGCGGCGGCGGTATGCGCGTGGCCGGCCAGCAGCGCCACCACGTTCGGCCGTCCGGCGAGCGTCGCGGCCAGCCGCTCCTCGCCGAACTGCCGGATCCCGTCGGCGACCGGGATGTGCAGTTCGACCGGCGGATGGTGGAACGCCACCAGGACCGGCACGTCCGCGCTCGTCGCGTCCAACTCGGCGGCCAGCCATTGCAAGGTCGAGTCGGCCAGGAAGCCGTCGTCCTTGCCGGGGATCGAGGAGTCGCAGTGCACGATGACGAAGCGGTCGGTGCGCAGCACCTGGTCGACCGGTGCGGGCGAGGCCTCGACGCCGAGCAGGGACCGGCGGAACGCCGACCGGTCGTCGTGGTTGCCGGGGCCGATCAGCACCGGATGCCGGATGGCGGCCAGGGCGCGGACGGTCTCGTACTCCGCGTCCAGGCCGTGGTCGGCGATGTCCCCGGTGACCACGACCGCGTCGAGGTCGCCGGGCAGGGCGTCGAGGTGGGCGAACACCTGGCGGGCGCGCTCGGCGGCGCGGTCTGTGCCGCCGGCGCCGACGTGTATGTCGCTGACGTGTGCGATGACGATGGGCATGGCAACGACAGTAAGGGCCGACCGGGCCGAGGGCCACCATGCTGATCATCGAGTTCGCCGCGCCCTCGGAACGTGCGTACCCGGCGGCGCTCGACGCGCTCGCCGGGACGTCCGTGAAGCCGCCAGTGGCATCCGGCCGAGTGTTCCGGTTTCCCGGAGCCGGACTTCCGGCTACGACACCGTCGTCCGGGTCCGCTTCACGCAGTACCAGGCGACAACCAGAGCCAGGGCGAAGAGCCCGAGGTTGATGCCGTTCTCGATGAGGTGGAAGGTGCCCATCCGGTTCGCCGGCTGGAAGGTGGACAGCTTGCCGACGATGTCGTGGTTCTTCAAACAGGTGCCGATGTCGGTGCGTGAGTCCGAGCACCAGCCCCGCATCACTTGTGCGGCCGAGTGTGTGCCGCCATGCGAGTCGTAGAAGCCCGCGCTGCCACTGTCCATGCTCATGTCGTTGGGGATCGAGCTGCGGCCGACGTCCACCGACAAGGAGGCGTCATCGAATCCCGCGAAAGGAAACTTGAGCGTCAAAGGCTTGGCGAAGTGCTGCCGCGCCTGGGGCATCAGGACCATGCGGGTGATCCACACTCCGGCGACCACCGCGAACGACACCAGCACCCGGCGGGTCGCCGCCCCGGCCGCGATCCCGATCGCCAGCCAGGCCAGGGCCAGCGTCAACGGCAGCCAGCCGCCGGCCTGGAACTGCGTGCCGTCGAACAGGCTCTCGCCGGTGTAAGCGCGGTACTGATGCGCCAGGTGCTCGGAGAGCCCGGCCAGCAGCGTCGCCATCGCACCCACGAGCGTCACCATCACCGCGGCCTTGCCGAACAGCCACTTCTGCCGGCTCACATCCTGCGACCAGGCCAGCGGCAGCGTCCGCTGTTCGAACTCGCGGGCCAGCAGCGGCACGCCCCAGAACACCGCGACCAGCACCGGCAGGAAGACGACCGCGTTCATCAGATAGGTGGCGTGCGAGGGCACGGATTCGGTCTTCGCCTGCGTGCACCGCACGTTCGGTGCCGCGCAGTGCGCAGCCATCGAGCCGAGTTCGGACGCGGTCAGCACCATGAACACGGCCAGGAGCGCCGTCAGCCCGGCGCTGATCACGATCGGCCAGCGGTGCTGCCGCCAGGTCAGCCAGATCAAGCCCCTCACAGCTCCCCCTCGGCGTTCCCGGTCCTGAGGTAGCCGAGGACCAGGTCCTCCAGCGTCACCGGCTGCGCCTGCCACGGCGCGGCCACCGGCGTCTCCGGTCCCAGCAGGGTGCGCACCAGGAAGGTGGACTGCCGCGCGGTGTGCTGGCTCTGCACGACCTGCCCGTCCACCGGCGGCTGGTCGGCGCGCGGTCCGACCAGCCGGGTGTGCTGGGACAGCAGTTCCTCGACGTCGCCGTCCAGGGCGCCGCGGCCGCCGCGCAGCAGGAGCAGGTGGTCGCCGACACCGGCCAGCTCGGCCACCACGTGCGTGGACAGCACCACGGTCAGGTCGCTGTCGGCGACCTCGCCGAGCAGCTCACCGGTGACCTCGCGGCGCGCCACCGGATCCAGGTTGGCGAGCGGCTCGTCGAGCAGCAGCAGCGAGGGCCGGGCGCCGAGCGCGACCGCCATCGCCACCTGGGTCTGCTGGCCGCCGGAGAGCTTGCCGCACGGCCGGTCCAGCGGGATGTCGAACCGGCTCAGCCAGCTCAGGGCCCGCGGTTGGTCCCACACCGTGTTCAGGTGCCGGCCGAAGTTGAGCATGTCGGCGACGCTGAACGAGCGGTACAGCGGCTTGTCCTGGGACAGCAGCACCACGCGGCCGCCCACCCGGACCTCGCCCTCAGTCGGCGGCAGGATCCCGGCGGCGATCGACATCAGCGTCGACTTGCCGGCGCCGTTCGCGCCGACCAGGGCGATGACCTTGTTGGCGGGGAGGGCGACGCTGAAGTCCTTCAGCGCCCAGAGTTTTCTGTAGCGCTTGCCGAGGTTCTGGGTCTCGAACGCGACCTCGGTCATCGGGGACCCGCCGATGGCCGGCCCTGCGTGGTCTGTGTGGTCCGTTCGGTCTCGGCGCGCGCCGCGCGCTGCTCAGCCGACAACTCCCCCGGCGGCTCCGCGAGCACCGAGGTGACCAGGGCACGCATGTCGTCGTCCTCGAGTCCGGCGTGCCGGGCGTCGCCGACCCAGCTGCGCAGTCGGCCGCGCAGCTCGTCCATGGCCGCCGGATCGGCGCTGCCGCCGAGGGTGCCGGACACGTAGGTGCCGGCGCCCTGCCGGGCCTCGACGAGCCCGGAGAGCTCCAGCTCGCGATAGGCCTTCAGGACCGTGGCGGCGTTGACGGCGCAGGAGGTGACGACCTCGCGGACGGTCGGCAGCTTGTCGCCGGGGTGCAGCAGACCCAGGCGCAGCGCCTCGCGGACCTGCTGGACCAGCTGGGCGTAGGCCGGGACGCTGCCGGCCCGGTCGACGTGGAAAGCAATCATGGCAGCAATTGTTACGGTTAACTAGAACACTAGTCAACCATAGCGTCGAAGGGGCAATAGCATTCGGCAATGCGTGCTGTCGGTCGGGGTGGTCTGGTCGGTCTGGTCGGTGCAGCCGTCGTGCTGCTGGCGGGATGCTCCGGGAGCGGAGGGTCGAAGCCTGATGCGGCCGACGGCGCGGTGACGCCTTCTCCGACGCCGCTTTCAGCCAGCACCTCTACGCCTACTCCGGCTTCCGCCTCTACGCCGACTTCGGCTCCTGCCTCTACGCCGTCTTCGGCCCGCGCCTCAACGCCGTCAGCAGCCGACTCTTCGTCGGTCATGAACCCCAAGGGTCTGGTGACGATGCCGCCGACCGGTGTGCAGTGGGACTACCAGATCGGCGGTGCCTACACCCCGCCTCCCGGCGTCCGCGTCGTCTCCCGCGACCGCTCGGCTTCGCCGGCGCCCGGGCTCTACAGCATCTGCTACGTCAACGCCTTCCAGGCCCAGCCGGACGCCACCGACTGGTGGCGCACCAACCACCCGGACCTTCTGCTGAAGACGGCTTCCGGCGAGCCGGTGATCGACGAGAACTGGAACGAGCAGCTGCTCGACGTCTCCACCGACGCCAAACGGGCGGCGCTCGCCAAGATCGTCGGCGGCTGGATCGACGACTGCGCCGCCAAGGGCTTCCAGGCCGTCGAGCCGGACAACCTCGATTCCTACTCCCGTTCCCAGGGCCTGCTCACCGCCGATCAGGACGCGGCGATGGCCGCCGAGCTGGTCCGGCTGGCGCACGGCAAGGGCCTGGCCGTCGGGCAGAAGAACACCGCCGAGTTCCTGCCGCGCGTCGCGAAGATCGGCTTCGACTTCGGTGTCACCGAACAGTGCGGCGTCTATGACGAGTGCGGCAAGTACGCCGCCGCCTACGGCGGCAAGGTCTTCGACGTCGAGTACGACGACAAGGGATTCGGCGCCGCCTGCCACGCCCACGCCGGCCGGATCGCGATCGTGCGGCGCGATCTCGACGTCAGCGCGGCGGGCGGCTCGTCCTACGTCTTCAAGACCTGCTGAGTTCACCACTGGCCGGGCTTGTAGTCCCCGGCCGGCACGCGCGCGATGACGTTCAGCCGGTTGTAGGCGTTGATCAGCGCGATGGTCGAGATCAGCGCGGCCAGCTGCTCCTCGGTGTAGTGCTCGGCGGCCCGGGCCCACGCCTCGTCGCTCACGCCGCCCGCCCCGTCGGCGATCCGCGTGCCCTCCTCGGTCAGCTCCAGCGCCGCGCGCTCGGCGTCGGTGAACTTCGTGGCCTCGCGCCAGGCCGCCACCAGGTTCAGGCGCTCTGGCTGGTCCCCGGCGTGGACGGCGTCCTTGAAATGCATGTCCGTGCACATGGCGCAGCCGTTGATCTGGCTGGCGCGCAGCAGCACCAGCTGGGTGGTGGCGTACGGCAGTCCGGCCTCGCCCATCGCGCGGCCGGCCGAGTTGATGTACTTGGCGAACTTCTGGCCGGCGGTGGTTCCGTAGTAGTTGAAGCGGGCTTCCATCAGGTGCTCCTCGGGTCTGCGTTGCGGTTTCGCTGGGTAGACCCGCGGGGCGGAGACAGTGTGACAGCGCGGTGCTGGAATCTGATATGACCTGAGTCACACTCGATCGGGCGCCGTCACAAGCCTGCTTCGGCCCGGAACCGCTCCAGCTGCCGCACCAGTTCCTCGGGATGGGCCAGGGCCGGCAGATGGCCGCCGACCATCTCGTCGGCGGTGATCCCCAGGCGTTCCTCGGCCATCCGACGCTGGAAGTCGGCCGGGAACATCCGGTCCTCGCGGCAGAGCAGGAAGCGCATCGGGACCTCCGGGAGCGCGGGCATCGGAGGCGAGGAGAACGGCGCGTCGGTTTGGGCGACCGGCCGCTGGAACGCCTCCCGGGTGACCGCCTCGGGCACGTCGTGGAAGAACGTGAGCCGCATGTCCGGATCCCCGGTGATGCCCAGCCGCTCGTCGCTCTCCTGCTTGGCCTGCATATAGCCCGAGGCCTCCCACCACTGTCCCGGTGTCTCCCCTTCCTTCGGCGCCATGGCCGCGAGGAAGACGAGGAGCTTCACCGGCACGCGGGTGGCGAGCAGCGCTCCGGTGAAGCCGCCGAGCGACTGGGCGACGACGATCAGGTCGTCCGCGGCGTGTTCCCCGATGGTCTCCACGACGGAGTCGGTGTACTCCGGGATGCCGCACGCGGGATCGGAGACCGGCAGGTCGGGGGCGACGACGTCGTGTCCGGCGGCGCACAGCAGCGGGATGACGCGGTGCCAGTACCACGAGTCCGAGGAGGCACCGTGGATGAGTACGTAAGTTGCCATGACCCGACGCTAGCCGAGGTCGGGGACACCAGAGGGGCACACAATCAGCAAACAATCAGAGGAGAGCGCGGTCGCCGGGCCCTGATACGCCGATCCGCGTCTTCCCGACAGCCTCCCGCACCGCCGGCACCACCTCCTGCGCCCACACGCTCGACGCCCGCTCCACCGGCACGTCGCCGACCGGGAAGTACGTGAAGCCGCCGGCGCCGTGCTCCAGCACCGCGCCGGTCAGTTCCTCGACCCACTGCCCGACCGAGCCGCCGAGCCAGCGGCCGTCCCCGTCCCGGGTCGCGGCCAGCGGGGTCGGGCTCATCCGGCCGGGGAGGTTGTAGATCGTCGCCACCTCACGCGGGTCGCGCCCGACCGCCGTGGCGGCCTCGTCGATCACCGGCCGGGACTCGCGGTAGCGGGTGCTCAGCCAGTCGGCGGCGTGGCCGGGGATCCAGCCGTCGGCGTGGCGGCCGGTCACGGCCAGCGACTTGCGGCCGACCGAGCCGGTCCAGATCGGCGGCGCCGGGACCCGCGCCGGTTCCAGGTCCGCCACGTGGTAGAACTCGCCGTCGAAGGTCACCGGTGCGCCCCCGCCGGTCAGAGACCTGATCAGGGTGAACGACTCCTCGAAGGCGCGCACCGCTTCGGCCCCGGTGAGCCGCGGCACCCCGAGCCGCGCGATGTCGTCCCACGATCCCCCGGCGCCCAGGCCCAGCACGATGCGCCCGCCGGACAGCGACGACAGCGACGTGACCGCGCGCGCCAGCATCGGCGCCGGCCGGGTCGGCAGGTTGCTGACGTTGACCATCCCGCTGATGCGCGCGGTCCGTCCGAGCGCGAAGCCGATCAGGGAGTACGCGTCCAGGAGCCGCGCGAGGTACGGGTGGTCCGACACCGAGAAATGGTCCAGCCCGGCTTCGTCGACCCGGGCCACTATCTCCAGCGTCTGGGGGATGTCCCGAACGGCGTTGGACACGCCGAGACCGAAGCGGGGTGCGGTGGCGGACATGGAGCCTCCTCGGTGGTTCGTTACGCGAACGATAGTAGTTCGTGCTGCGTACTTCAACCGGGGCTGGTCGTGTCGTGGGGTGGGAGGCCCCACCGGTGCCGGAGAAGAAAGGGACGCGCCGCGCCGTTCGGGGGGTGCGGCGCGACGCGTCCTAGGAGGCGCGGGTTGCCGTAACGCGGGCTCCGCTGCGCCTCACTAGTACAGGCGTTGGCAGCCCCGAATCCGTTACACCGCGCTGCGCGGTGTGGATCTCGTAGCGGTGCAGTGCGAGTCTCATCTCGATCGAGTGTCGATGAGGGTGCTCGCTGTTCGTCTCTAACAGTGAGAGGGTCGATCCGGACCCGGGACGAAGGGACACTCATCATGACGAAGTACATGGTCCTCATCTACGGCGACGCGAAGCGTTGGGAGGCCATCACTCCCGAGGACATGGCCGAGATCGACGCCGGTCACCGGGCCTTCCGCGAGCAGGCCGGCTCCGCCGTGCTGGCCTCGGGACAGTTGGAGCCGCCCGCGACCGCCACCACCGTGCGCCGCGGCGACGGGGACGACTCGCCGTCGGTGACCGACGGCCCGTTCCTGGAGACCAAGGAGGTCGTCGGCGGCTTCTATCTGCTGGAGTGCCCGGATCTCGACGCCGTCGTGAAGCTGGTCGCCCTGCTCGCCGAGACGCGGCACGACCACTCCGGGGTCGAGATCACGCCGCTCGTCCAGCACGGTTGAGATTCCCCGCCAGATGACTGAGGCCTCCGAAGTCGCCGAGGCTGTCGCGCGGGCGCACCGCGAGCACTGGGGTTCAGTGCTCGCGGCCACCGCGCGGCTGATCCGCGACCTGGACACCGCCGAGGAGTGCGTCCAGGACGCCTATGCCCGCGCCTTGCAGACCTGGCCCGGCACCGGCGTCCCGGAGCGGCCCGGGGCTTGGCTGAAGACGGTCGCCGGCAACCGCGCCCGCGACCTGCTGCGCCGGGAATCGGTATGGCGGCGCGCGCTGCCGCTGCTGGTCGAGGAAGACCTCGCGCCCGACCCGCAGGACGCCGAGGAACCGCCGGCCCTGCCCGACGACCTCCTCCGGCTGGTGTTCACCTGCTGCCATCCGGCGCTGGCCCGGGAAAGCCGGGTCGCGCTGACCCTGCGTCTGGTCTGCGGGCTGTCGACCAGCGAGGTGGCGCGGGCGTTCCTGGTGTCGGAGAGCACGATGGCCGCGCGCATCACCCGGGCCAAGAAGAAGATCGCCGCCGCCCGCATCCCCTACCGCGTACCGGATGCGGCCGATCTGCCCGGTCGTCTGTCAGCGGTCTGCGAAGTAGTCCACCTGGTCTTCACCACCGGACAGAACGCGCCGGTCGGCGCGGCGCTGATCCGCGACGACCTGGTGGACAGCGCCCTGCATCTGGGCCGGACGCTGCACCGGCTGCTGCCCGATGCCGACGAGCCCGCCGGCTTGCTGGCCTTGCTGCTGCTGAACAACGCGCGCCGGGCCGCGCGCGTCGCTGCCGACGGCAGCCCGGTCCTGCTCGCCGACCAGGACCGCGGCTTGTGGGACCGGGAGCAGATCGCCGAAGGCATCAGCTTGCTGACCAAGGCTCTGCAAGCCGGATCGCCGACCCGCTACGCCGTCCAGGCCGCGATCGCCGCGGTCCACGCCGAAGCGCCGGCCTTCGCGGCGACCGACTGGTCGGAGATCGTCGGGCTGTACGGCGTGCTGCGCCGGCTGTGGCCGTCGCCGGTCGTCGACCTGAACCGGGCCGTCGCCCTGGGCATGCGCGACGGTCCGCAGGCCGGCCTGGAAGCGCTGGAGGCGCTGGCCGCCGAACCGGTACTGGCCACCTACCGCTACCACAGCTCTGCCCGCGCCGACTTCCTCGCACGGCTCGAACGCTGGCCGGAAGCCGTGGCCGCGTATGAGGAAGCGCTGCTGTTCACCGACAACGACGCCGAGCGGGGATTCCTCGAAACGCGGCTCGCCGAGGCGCGGAGCAAGCTGCTGTGACCCGCGTCACGCGCCCCCGACGTCACAAACCAGCCTCGTTCGTAGTCTCGTGAGCAAGGAGCCGCGAAGAGAACGGGTAGGTGCGCCATGGGTGAGCAGCAGAAGGAACACGTCGAATCGGCCACCGAGACCTTCGTCGCCCACCGCAACCTGCTCTTCACGGTCGCCTACGAGATGCTCGGCTCCGCCGCCGACGCCGAGGACGTGCTGCAGGAGACCTGGCTGCGCTGGACCACCGTCGACCTGGACGCGGTGCGCGACCGGCGGGCCTACCTGGTCCGGATCACCACCCGGCAGGCGCTGACCCATATGCGGACACTCGGCCGCCGTAAGGAGTCCTACGTCGGGCCCTGGCTGCCCGAGCCGCTGCTCACCGCGCCGGATGTGGCCGAGGACGTGGAACTGGCGGACAGCGTGTCGATGGCGATGCTGCTGGTGATGGAGACGCTGACGCCGACCGAGCGCGCGGTGTTCGTGCTGCGCGAGGTCTTCGACCTGGACTATGACGAGATCGCCGCGGCGGTCGACAAGACCCCGGCGGCGGTGCGGCAGATCGCACACCGCGCCCGCAACCATGTGGCCGCCCGCCGTCCGCGCGGCGCCACGTCGGCGGCGCAGACCCGGAGTGCGCTGGAGGCGTTCCAGCGCGCCATCGAGACCGGCGATCTGCAGAGCCTGTTCGATCTGCTGGCGCCGGACGTCGTGATGCTGGGCGACGGCGGCGGGATCCGGCGGGCGTTCCCGGAGCCGGTGGTCGGCGTCGCGGCGGTCCGCGACGTGCTGTCGTTCGGCCTCGGGCGGCTGCGCGGTCAGGCGACCTTCGAGCTCGTGCAGGTCAACGCCAACCCCGCGCTGCTGGTCCACGCCGACAGCGAGGTCAGCGTGGTGACCATGCATGTCGAGGACGGCCGGGTCGCGGGGCTGTACCTCGTCCGCAACCCCGAGAAGCTGTCGCGGGTGGATCAGGAGACTGCGATGAGCCGCTGAGAGCCGCTGAGGAGTCGGCGAGAGTCGCAGGACGCGCCGCCCCGCGCCCGGTCTGCCGGATCCGGCGCCGGTCAGCCCGCCAGCGACTCCGCCACCAGCCGCCATATCTCCGCGGCGAGGTCCATGTTGCCGCTGGCCTGGGTCTGTTCGGCGAGGGTGCGCAGGTCCGCGATGGCCTGTTCGCGCTTGCCGTCGGCCAGAAGGATCTGGTCGCGGAGCATCCGGTTCCGGATCCGGTCCTGGTAGTTCAGCATGTCGTCGAAGCCGTCCAGCCGGTCCAGCAGCGCCAGGGTTTCGGCGTTGTGGCCGTCGTGGAAGGCGATCCGCGCGCGCATCATGAGCAGTGACTGCTCCGTCGCCCGGGTGCCGGCGAAGGGCATCGCCGCTTCGACTTCTTCGACGCGCCGCCGCGCGACGTCCGTCCGCGGCGGCGTATCGAGCAGGTCCAGCCGGGCCGCACTGATGCGCAGGCCCATCCACAGCGTCAGGTCGTCCCGGCCGTCGAAGTCGCGGACGGCCTGGTCCATCAGTTTCCTGGCGCCGTCCAGATCGCCCTGGCGGACCCGCAGGGAGGCCACCGTCCACAGGGCTTCGGCCCACCGGGTGCCGGAGCGGCCCTCCACCTGCGTCAGCAGCTCGTCGCCGTAGCGGGCGGCGTCCGGGACCCGGCCGGCCTCGACCAGGACCGAGACCAGGGCCAGCAGGGCCGCGGTGATCACGTGGTATGGCAGATCTTTGCCACGGGCCAGCTCGTAGGCCCGCGTCGCGGCGTCCACGGCCTCGCCCATCTCGCCGAGCGAGCGGAGGCAGCGGGCCAGGTCGGCCAGCGCTCTGGCCTCCAGCTCCGGCAGGCCGCTCGACTGCCCGATGGCCACCAGCTCATCCAGGCACGCGCGCTGCTCGGCGTACTCCTGCCGGCGGCGGCGCCACTCGGCGACTCGCCACAGCGCCTGCCAGCGCAGCAGGGGGTCCTCGCCGCTGGCCGACTTCAGCGCCGCGGCCAGGGTCTCGCCGGCCTCGTCCCCGGTCAGGCCGGTCGCCAGGGTCATGCTCTGGGCCAGCGAGGTGGCGGTGGACTCGGCCAGCTCGGCCGGGCTGACGCCGAGCTGCGCGGCCAGGTGCGCGACCGCCCGCTCGGTGGGCTGCCGGGCGCCGGACTCCAGCCGGGACAGATAGCCGGTCGACATGCCGGCGCCGGCCAGGGCCGCGAGGGTGAGGCCGCGTTCGGTCCTCAGTTGCCTGAGCCGGCGGCCGAACATCGGCTGTTCAAGCATGGCAGCGCTCCGGATGCGGGGACGTCGGCGGACGTCGCGGGCGGGTGTTTCCCGGTCGATCCTACGGGCTTGCCGACGCTTAGGCAACGTGTTGCCACAGGTTATCGCAGTCGACCGAAGTATCTGGCAAATAGTTTGGGCAAACTCTTGCCAGAGCGATGGCAATCGCCGTAACGTTCCTGGCGTCGGGAAACGGATCCCGCAGCGGAACGCCCCTGAGAGCTACTTGTGAGAGCTGGGAGTAATGCCATGAACGCACTGACACCCCGCGCCGGACGCAAGGAATGGATCGGCCTCGCGGTCCTGGTCCTGCCGGTGCTGCTGATCTCGATGGACATGTCCGTGCTGTTGTTCGGCTTGCCGTTCATCAGCGCGGACCTCAAGCCGAGCGCCACCCAGCAGCTGTGGATCATGGACGCCTACGGCTTCGCGCTGGCCGGC
>JABFWL010000343.1 GCA_013362315.1 Catenulispora sp.
AATCAATCGTCTAGCTCTGCGCCATGTCGACGAACCGCGAGTAATGGCCCTGGAACGCCACCGTGATGTTCGCCGTCGGACCGTTACGGTGCTTGGCCACGATCAGGTCGGCCTCGCCGGCCCGCGGCGACTCCCGCTCGTAGGCGTCCTCCCGGTGCAGCAGGATGATGACGTCCGCGTCCTGCTCCAGCGACCCGGACTCCCGCAGGTCACTCATCATCGGCCGCTTGTCGGTGCGCTGCTCCGGACCACGGTTCAGCTGACTGATCGCGATCACCGGCACCTCAAGCTCCTTGGCCAGCAGCTTCAGCGACCGACTGATCTCCGAAACCTCCTGCTGCCGGTTGTCCGGCCGCTTGGAGTTGGCACTGCTGTGCTGCATCAGCTGCATATAGTCGATGATCACCAGCTGCAGATCATGCCGCTGCTTCAACCGCCGCGCCTTAGCCCGGATCTCCATCATCGACATGTTCGGCGAGTCGTCGATGAAAAGCGGCGCCTCCGAAACCGGCCCCATCCGCCGCGCCAACCGCGCCCAGTCCTCATCCGTCATCGTCCCACTCCGCATATGGTGCAGAGCCACCCGCGCCTCAGCGGACAGCAGACGCATGATGATCTCGTTGCGGCCCATCTCAAGCGAGAAGATGACGCTGGTCAGACCGTTCTTGATGGAGCAGCTGCGGGCTAGGTCCAGTCCCAGGGTCGAGTTGTGGGTCGGGATCCAGGAGCGGCCCGCCAGAAACAGGTGGTCGCCGTTGTCGACCTCGACACAGCGCACCGGCACCGAGGCGATCGGCCGGACGTCGGTGATGTACCGCTGATGGGTCGTCGGGTGGTCGCGGGTCGTCTGACGTGCGAGCTTGCGCGTCAGCCAGAAGACCGAATCCGCCGGGGTGAAGGTGACGGTGTACGCGGTCGAAGTCGCCTCGGTACGGCCCGGGACCTGCTTGGTCGTCAGGGTGGCCCGGTAGCCGAGACTGAGGACCAGTTCCTGCGTCTGCAGGGCAAGTCTCCGGTTGGTGACCGAGAACTGCACGGTGCCAGTCCGGTTCACGTATCCGTCGCTGTCCAGCAGCCCCGCAAGCAGCGCTCGGCGCTGGCGCACCGACGCGCGCAGATACACCGCCGGGATGTGCTTGTCTCCGAGCACACCCATGGACCGCAGCAGGCCTTGGACAGTCCCATGTGCGTTGTGGCACGCCTGGCACCGCCGCATGCCGCTGGAAGGCCGTCCGCAGTCCGGGCACGACGGCGCCGCCACCGGGGCGCTGACGAACCGCGCCCGTCCGCCACACGCGCGGCCGCAGGTGCGGACCTGCGACGTCTTGGGGACGAACGTGGCGCCGCACACCGCGCAGGAACGCTCGGCGGCCCCCGGCGTGGGGAACCGCAGGGAGTAGACCATGGGGCCGTTCGCCGTGATGACGAAGCCCTCGTTCTCCAGGTTCGCCACAACCTCCGGGTCGGCGGTGGTGATGCGGGCGGCGTCTGTGTGGCCGTCGCCGAGCCAGATGCCGAGAGCGTACGGCGACAGCGGAAGATCGGCATCCGGCAGCTCCACCGAGGCCGCCACCGGAACAGAGTGGTTCAGGCGCCCGTCGGCGGTCTCGCACCGCAGAGTCCTGGCGATCTCCTCGGTGGTCCGGACCGAGCCCGTCACCTGCGGCGTTCGCGGACCACCGGCACCGACCAGCGTCTCCTGGGCGGCGCGCCGCGATGCCCGGGTCTCGGTGTACCACTGGTGCTGCGCGTCGGCGACGATCACCGAGCCGTCGGAGAACTCGACCTCGTAGCAGGGCCGGCCGACCATCACCTCGGTCGCGGCGACCACGCGCGTGGGCCGCCCGTCCGCGCCGAGCAGCTCCTCGCCCACCCGGACCGCGCCCATCGTGGTCCACCCGCCCGGGGTGGGCAGCGGGGTGTCGAGGGCCAGCGCCTTGCCGATGGCCGGGCGCGCCGCGATGATCACCATCTGCCCCGGGTGCAGGCCGTTGGTGAGGGCGTCCAGGTCGTGGAAGCCGGTGGGGACGCCGGTCATCTGGCCGGAGCGGTTGGAGATGGACTCGATCTCGTCGAGGGCGCCCTCCATGGCGTCGGCCAGCGGGATGAAGTCCTCGCTGGTGCGCGCCTCGGTGACGTTGTACATCTCCTGCTGCGCGGCGTCGACGATCTGCTCCACGTCGCTGCCGTCGGTGCTGTAGCCCATCTGGACGATGCGGGTCCCCGCCTCGACCAGCCGCCGCAGGATGGCCCGCTCCTTGACGATCTCGGCGTAATAGCCGGCGTTGGCCGCGGTCGGCACCGAGTTGATCAGGGTGTGCAGATAGGGCGCACCGCCGATGCGGTTGATGTCACCCTTCTTGGTCAGCAGCGCCGCCACGGTGACCGGGTCGGCCGGCTCCCCCCGGCCGTAGAGCTCCAGGATGGCCCCGAAGACCGCCTCATGAGCCGGCTTGTAGAAGTCGTTCGCCTTGACGACCTCGATGACCTCGGCAATAGCGTCCTTGGACAGCAGCATGCCACCAAGCACCGACTGCTCAGCCGGAATGTCCTGCGGCGGCGTCCGCTCAAACCCACCCTGATACGCATCGTCAGCGGTGTACGGGAGGTCGTCGATGCTCATGTCCCGCCTCCCTTGCCCGTGCCGTGCCCGCTCCAAAACCACGGCTGCTCTACCCCGAACCTACGCCGTGGCTCTGACAGTCGGGCCTCGCCCACCACGGTACGGACTCCAGGGGGCACCGGTCGAGACGACCATCCACACCCCCTGTGGATAACCTGTGGAAAACCCAGCAAAAGCTGTGGAGACACGCCGACGACCCTGGGGACACAGTGTGGAAGCCCCCTGTGAATAATCCGAAGACCACCTGATCACGAAGCCCTGACGTGCACCGCAGCACCCCCCATTCGTCCACCGCCTGTGGACGAAAATTTCCCCCCAAGAATCTTGCTGACAGCCCCCTCCTTTGCTAGCTCTTTGCCGAGGCGCCTACTTCCGCGCCCCCGTCATCCGATCGAACAAGTTCCGGGTCGCGCCCTGGATCCTGACGTCGGCGAACCGGGGTGTGGACAGGCCGTGGTTCCAATAGAACGTCCCGGCGTTGAACACCCACGCGCCGGACTCATGCTGGTGCAGCACGGTGTGTGCCGGCATCCGCGTCGGCTTGTCGCCCTTGCCGTTGCCCGTGAACGGCGACACCGCCAGATAGGTGACATCCGGTCCGTTCTGCCCCGGCCACACCTGGTCCGCCTCGCCGGCCACCAGGTTGGGGATCCGCTCCCCGTTGCGCACCCCGGTTCCCTTCCAGAACCAGTGGTCCGCGGAGTCCACCACCAGTGGCTGCGGCTTGGCGTCGGTGACCACCGACCGGTACATGGCCCCGAGCACCGACTGCTCCGGCTGCCCGATCACCCGCCACAAGTTCGTCCGCGTCTGCGGCGACCTCGCACCCGGATCCTGTCGCTGCTTGTAGCACGTCACCTGCCGGTGCTCCACACCCGCAGCGGAGGCGTCCAGCCGGATCCGCCAATACACGTTGTTGGCCGCCATGAACGCCGCGCTGACGCCCTTCCCCAGAGCCGCGTCAAGCGCGGAGCGCATCTCTGACGACCAGTACTCGTCGTGGCCGGGGAACACCAGCGCCTTGTACCTCGTCGGATCGATCCTTCCAGCGTGCAAGTCGATCCCCGACGCATAGGAAACGCTATACCGCTGCGCCTCCACCCAACTCACAAACGAATAGTCGAGGTCGAAATAGGTCGGAATCCCATCCCCGACATAAGGCCGATCGAACGACACCCGAGTAGAGCAGACAGCCGTCGACCCGAACTCCCCCGTAGCCGTCCACGCATGATAAAGACTCGACCCGGTCTTCTCATCCCACGGATACATGTTGTACGCCTGATACGTCGTGAACGGCAGCACCACCAGCAGATCCGCCGCCGCCCGATCGTCCCGCACCACAAACGGCGTCACGCTGCGAAACCGCGCCTCGTTCTCGAACGTCGCGACATACACCCCGCTACTCCAGTCGCCCGGCACGTCCAGCCGCCACGACGCGGCCCACGGCGCCAGCACCGTCCGCGTCGCCGCCACCACCTCCGGCGGAGCCTGCGTCACCCCCGCCAGCTCAGGGCTCGTGGTCATCAGCCGCGACGCCCGACCGTCCGCCGTGTGCCCCAGCCGGAAGATCTTGATCGTGAACTTCTGCGGCGGGCTCACCGAGACATGGAAGTCGATCGACTCCCCGCGCCCGACACTCGTCGCCGAGGCGTAGCCCTTGATCTGCTGCGCATGGTCGTTCGAGGCCTTGAACCCGAACGCGTTCGGCCGCCAGTTCACATCGTCCCCGGCCGGCACCGGCGACGGCGGCCCTATCGGCCGGTCCGGCGGGGTGCCCTCATGCGGGTCATAAGGCTCGTTCGACGAGCCGTGGTTCTCCAGCAGATACGCTCCGCCGGCCACGGCCGCCGCCCCGAGTCCGCTCAGAATGAGCAGAGTTTGTCGTCGGGAAGGGTGGTGCACGCGCAGAGTCAATCAGCACGGCGACTGCGCGGCAAACGGACGAAAACAACAATCGCCCCACAGCGTGAATGCTGTGGAGCGACTGTTACAAAGCTAATACCCGACCGTCGAGAACGGCCGCGAAATCAGCCTTCAGTTGGCGACGACGGTGAGTTCCACCTTCGCCTGCACTTCCGGGTGCAGCCGCACCGAGACCGTGTGCGCGCCGACGGTCTTGATCGGGTTCCCGATCTCGATCCGCCGCTTGTCCACGTCCGGGCCGCCGGCCTTCTTGACCGCCTCGGCCACGTC
>JABFWL010000331.1 GCA_013362315.1 Catenulispora sp.
CTTTCAGTCAAAGTCAAGAGCAGATCAAAGGCCTGTGAAGAGCCGGCGCCTTCAGCGGGAGCCTCGATTCCCTCGGGGAACTGGCGCGAGTCCATCGGGGGGTGGCGGCTAGGCGCGGCGCCTGCGGTTCGTGAGGTGGGCGGTTCGGTCCCCTCGGTCCCGACGGCAGCCGCAAGCGGTACAGCACCGGCCCTGGGGTGTCAAGTCCACGCGCTGCGGTAGGGCTGTGACCTGCGGTTTCGTACAGCGTGAACTTGACACCCCAGGTCCGGCACTGTAGGACGAGCCCTGCCGACGTGACCGAGGGGACCGAACCGAAAAAGCAGCCACCGGTGTGGGGGTCTTCGGGGATCGCGTGTCAGGGCTTCGCGGTTCGGCCGCCGGTCGGGCAGGTTGAAGGCTGAGGCTTCGCGTGTCAGGGCGCTTCGCGCTTCGGCTGGCGGTCGGGAAGGTTGAAGGCTCGCGTCTCGCTGACCTCGCGCTTTGGCCGCCGATCGGCGAGGTGGCCTTCGCGGCGCGATCGTCATCGCACCGCCGGAAGCGCTTCGGGGCGACCATCGAGGCCCCGACCTCGCGATCCGGCCCGTCGAAGGCGCCGCTCGAGGCGACGTGGCCTGCGCGGCAGGCGCATGTTCCCCGAGGGAACTGAGGCTCCCGCTGAAGGCGCCGGCTCTTCACAGGCCTTTGATCTGCCTTTGACTGGATCTTGCCTTTGACTGAAGCCCAGCCACCCCACCTATCGCCGCCGAAGGAGCCCCACCAGCCCCGGACCCGCGAACACGACCCCTACCGCACCAACCCCCCGATCCACTCCGATACCGCCGCCACCAACCCCTCCAGCACCGGCTCCTCGCTCTTCTTCGTCTTGAACCCGTGGTCCCCGGCGGGCAGCCCGATCAGGCGGTGCGTCGGTGGCAGCTTCGGGAACTCGGCCGGTGTGCCGAACGGGTCGGTGGCGCCCTGGACCACGAGGGTCGGTAGGCCGGTGTCCGTGAGCTCCTCGGCGCGTGATTTCTCCGGCTTGCCCGGTGGGTGCAGAGGGAACGCCAGTGCCACGATGCCGGTCGCGCCGGTCGCGGCGCCGGTTCGGCAGGCCACTCGGGCCCCGGCGCTGCGTCCGCCGACCAGGAACGGCGTCTTGCGGGCGCTGCTCTTGCGCACCGCTTCTGCTGCCGGCAGCCAGCCGGCGTCCAGGGTCTTCGGCGCCGGTGCGATCTTCTTGCCTGCCACCACCCACGGCTGTTCGATGAGCACCACCTCGATGCCGTCGGCGGGCAGTGCCGCGGCCAGGGCCTGCAGGTCGGGTGCCGCGATGCCGCCGCCGGCGCCGTGGCCGAGCGCCAGGACCGCGCGCCGCTTGCGGGCCGGGGCCGGGAAGCGGGTGATCCGCGCGTCGCCGGCGGGGGTGGTGATCAGCTCGTGCACGCAAGCGAGAGTAGTGGCTGGTGGGATTCGGGTATCGGCAAGAGCCGCGCCTGTCGGCGTGTTAGGTGGCGTTTCCCACTGCTCCACCCGCCCACCAGGCGTGCCTCTGGCCCCGCCGGTTAGAGTCGGAGCCATGAGCACGCATTTCGATGTCGTCGTCCTGGGCGCCGGTCCCGGCGGATATACCGCGGCGGTGCGCGCCGCTCAGCTGGGCAAGCGCGTGGCGGTCGTGGAGGAGCGCTACTGGGGCGGCGTGTGCCTGAACGTCGGGTGCATCCCCTCGAAGGCGCTGCTGCGCAACGCTGAGCTGGCGCAGATCGTCACGCGCGAGGCGAAGACGTACGGCATCTCCTCGAACGGCCCGATCACCTTCGACTACGGCGCGGCCTTCGAGCGCAGCCGCAAGGTCGCCGACGGCCGGGTCAAGGGCGTCCACTACCTGATGAAGAAGAACGCCATCACGGAGTACGACGGCCGCGGCACCTTCCTGGACCAGCGCACGCTCAGTGTCGCGAAGTCCGACGGCGCCACCGAGACCATCACCTTCGACAACTGCATCATCGCCACCGGCACCCGCACCCGGCTGCTGCCCGGCACCTCGCTGTCCGAGCGCGTGGTCACCTATGAGGAGCAGATCCTCAGCGCGGAGCTGCCGGGCAGCATCGTGATCGCCGGCGCCGGGGCCATCGGCGTGGAGTTCGCGTACGTGCTCAACAGCTACGGCGTCAAAGTCACCATTGTGGAGTTTCTGGAGCGGGTGGTGCCGCTGGAGGACGCCGAGGTCTCCAAGGAGCTGGCGCGCCAGTACCGCAAGCTCGGCATCGACGTGCTCACCGGCACCCGGGTCGACGCCATCGACGACTCCGGGCCCAAGGTCCGGGTCACGGTCACCGGCAAGGACGGCGCCCAGCAGGTGCTCGAGGCCGACAAGGTGCTGCAGGCCATCGGCTTCGCGCCGAACGTCGACGGCTACGGCCTGGACAAGACCGGCGTGGCGCTCACCGAGCGCGGCGCGATCGCGGTGGACGGCCGCGGCCGCACGAACGTGCCGCACATCTTCGCCATCGGCGACGTCACCGCCAAGGTGATGCTGGCGCACGTGGCCGAGACCCAGGGTATCGTCGCCGCTGAGACCATCGGCGGCGTGCAGACCTTGGAGATCGACTTCGTGATGGTGCCGCGTGCCACCTACTGCCAGCCGCAGATCGCGAGCTTCGGCTGGACAGAGGAGCAGGCCCGGCTGGAGGGGTTCGACGTCAAGACCGCGAAGTTCCCGTTCAGCGCCAACGGCAAGGCCGCGGGCCTCGGCGACGCGGTCGGCTTCGTGAAGGTGATCAGCGACGCCAAGTACGGCGAGCTGCTGGGCGCGCACTTGATCGGCCCCGAGGTCACCGAGCTGCTGCCGGAGCTTACACTGGCGCAGCAGTGGGACCTCACCGTCCACGAGGTGGCGCGCAACATCCACGCGCACCCGACGCTCGGCGAGGCGGTCAAGGAAGCGGTCCACGGTCTTGCCGGACACATGATTAACATGTAGATCAGTATGTTGACGTGTCTGCTCGCCGGGCGGGGCCGGCGGGCCGGCGCGCCGCCACCGCGGACGCCCCGACCTCGGAAGGCCCGGACATGAGCGACACCCGACCGGACTGGGCTCCGGCCGCCATCAACCTCGACCAGCCGAGCTCGGCCCGGGTCTGGGACTACTTCCTCGGCGGATCGCACAACTTCGCCGTCGACCGGCAGGTCGCCGAGGCCGCCATCGCCTTCAAACCGGACCTTCCGGACGTGGCCCGCCAGGTCCGGATGTTCCTGCGCCGCGCGGTCCGCACCGCCGCCGCCGCGGGCGTCGACCAGTTCCTGGACATCGGCGCCGGCGTGCCGACGATGGGGCCGGTGCACGAGGTCGCCCGGGAGATCCGCCCGGCGCGCGTGGTCTACGTCGACCACGACCCGGTGGCGGTGGCGCACGGCGAGGCGATGCTGGCCGAGGACCCGGACGCCGACTTCATCCAGGGCGACGTCCGCACCCCCCGCGCGATCCTGGCCGATCCCCGGGTCCGCAAACTGATCGACTTCGACCGTCCGGTGGCGGTGCTGCTGTGCAGCGTGCTGCACTTCGTCGCCGACACCGACGATCCGGCGGGCATCGTGGCGACGCTGCGCGATGCGCTGGCCCCCGGCAGCTTCCTGATCGTGCAGCACGCCTCGCACGACAACCAGCCGGCCGAGACCATCGCCATGCTCGAGATGTGGAACTCCAAGTCGCCCGAGCCGATGCACTGGCGCACCGCCGACCGGATCGAGGCCCTGTTCGAGGGCTTCACGCTGCTGGAGCCGGGCGTGGTGCCGATGCCGCTGTGGCGGCCGCTGCCGGAGGACGCCGAGCGGGCCGCACAGGATCCGGAGCGGTACGCCTCCTACGCCGCCGTGGCGGTCAAGCCGGGCGCTACCGGCGCGACCGGCTGATGAGCGCCGGGAGAGGCGGCACACCGTGACCACGCACAGCGGCCGGCTCGAGGTCGGCGGTGCCGAGCCCGACTCCGGCTCGGCCGTCGCCACCACCGGCGAGGCGGACTTATGGGCTCGCGACAGCACTGAGCTCCAAACCGCCGACCATCCCGTCCATCTGGAACATCCCGAACGTTCCGCGCAGCACAGTGCCGGCTTCGGCATCGGCGTGACGGTCGCCGCGGTCCACGGACCGGCCGACCAGAACGGCCTGCCGGCTCCCGGGCCGGGTTTCGGCGCCCCGGCACCGGCTGCCGGCTATCCGACCCGCGCGGTCCCCGGACCCGGCGGCGAGCACAGCGGCCCGCGAAGACCCGGCCGCAGTCCCGGTCCTGGTTCCAGCCCCAGCCCCAGCCCCAGCCCCAGCTTCGGTCTCGGCCCCGGCGCCGCCCACCCCGCCGACTCCGTCCGGCGCTCCCTCTTCAACCCCGCCGCCACCCTGGCCCAGGCCTGGGCCGCCGCCCTGGCCGCCGCCGCGGCCACCCCGCTGGGCTACGAGCAGGCGCTGCGGGTCGTCACCCCCCTGGCCGAGCAGGTGGTGACCGTGCCCGACGAGCCGGAGGTGGCGCGCAAGCTCGGCGAGCAGGCGGCCGGCGTGCTCATCGACGTGCACTGCTTCGCCGGGGCGTGCGTCGCGGCCACCGTCGAGGTGCTGGACCGCCATCTGCCGCCGTTCCTGCGCCCGGCCACCCGCTCGGCGCTGCGCGCCGGGCTGGCCGCGGCCTTCGCCGAGGGCCTGCGCGAGCGCACCCGCTCCGAGCAGGCCTCGATCCACGAAGCGGTGCTCACCGCCTACCGCGCCGGGGAGGCCCGGTTCCGCACCGTGTTCAGCAACGCCGCGCTGGGCATCGTCATCACCGACCGGCACGGCCAGGTCCTGGAGGTGAACCCGGCGCTGGCCGGGATGCTCGGCATCGACGGCTACGCCGCCCGCGGCCGGCCGATCCGGAACGTGATCGACCCGGCCGACCCGGCCGAGTACTGGCGCGGCTACGACACCCTGCTGTCCGGCCGCGCGGTGGAGATGGAGTCCGACACCCGCCTGCGGCGCGCCGACGGCGGCGAGGTGTGGACGCACGTGCGCACCACCGCCGTCCACGACGACGACGGGGAGGTGGCGCTGCTGATCGGGCTGCACGAGGACGTCACCGCCCGCCGCCGCGCCACCGACCAGCTGCGGCACCAGGCCACCCACGACGCGCTGACCGGGCTGCCGAACCGGGTGCGGCTGCTGGACGCGGTGTCCGAGCTGCTGCGCTCGGCCGGCCCCGGGGACCGCCTGGGCCTGGCGTTCCTGGACCTCGACGGGTTCAAGGGGGTCAACGACACTCTGGGCCACCAGGCCGGGGACCGGCTGCTCACCGAGGTCGCGGCCCGGCTGTCGGCGGCCACCGACCCGCGCCGGCACGTGGTGGCCCGGATGGGCGGCGACGAGTTCGTGATCCTGTTCCGCCGCACCCGAGGGCCGGAGTCGGTGTTCCCGGTGCTGGAGCGCATCCTGGCCGAGGTCCGCCGGCCGATCGTGCTGGACGGCCACAACGTCACCGTCACCGCCAGCGCCGGCCTGGTCGAGCGTGCCGCCGCCGCGGCCTCGGCCACCGAGCTGCTGCGCGCCGCCGACATCACCCTGTACTGGGCGAAATCCGCGGGCAAGGCCGACTACGCGCTGTTCGACGAGGAGCGCAACGCCCGCGAAGTCCACCGCTACGCCCTGGCCCAGGCGCTTCCGGCGGCCCTGGAGACCGGCGAGATGTTCCTGGAGTACCAGCCGATCGTGAGCTTGTCCGACGGCGCTGTGCCGGCCCTGGAGGCCCTGGTCCGCTGGCGCCACCCGGAGCGCGGCCTGCTCAAGCCGGCCGAGTTCATCCCGGTCGCCGAGGAGACCGGCGCGATCGTGGAACTCGGCCGCTGGGTGCTGCGCCAGGCCGTCACCGACGCCGCCGCCTGGCCCGGCGGCCCGGCCGCGCCCGCCGTGGCGGTGAACGTCGCCGTCCGCCAGGTTCGCGAGGCGGACCTGGTCCAGGACGTCTGCGCCGCGCTGGCCGCCTCCGGCCTCCCGGACGGCCGCCTGTGCCTGGAGATCACCGAGTCCGCCCTGATGGACGCCGAGGACGACCGGCAGCCGGGCCTGGCCACCCTGTGCACGCTGGCCGACCGCGGCATCGGCATAGCCGTCGACGACTTCGGCACCGGCTACTCCAACCTGGCGCGCCTGCGCCATCTCCCGGCCACCTCCCTGAAGATCGACGCCTCCTTCGTCGCCGACCTCGGCACTCCGGAGGGCGGCCGCTTCGCCGAGTCGGTGATCACCAGCCTGGTGACCCTGGCCCACGCGGCCGGGATGACCGTCACCGCCGAGGGCGTGGAGACCGCCGAGCAGGCCCGGCGCCTGGCCGCCCTCGACGTGGACTTCGCCCAGGGCTTCCACTACTCACGACCGGTCTGTGCTGAGGGGGTTCCGGCCGTGCTGCAGACGCTGGCGCGCTCGACGGGGACGCCGGGTGACTCAGGGCTCGGATAAAGCGCTCGACTAAAGGACCGGAAAAGGTAAGAACGCTAAGAACACTCTGCGAGGAATTCCAGTACCGCCGCCCCCGCGACCTGTCGGAATTCGTCGAAGTAAGCGTGGCGCGCACCCCCGACGAGCAGCGTCCGCGCTCCGGGGATGCGTTCGGCGATCAGCGGGGCGTTCGCCGCCGGATTGAACACGTCGTCGCTGCCGTGCACGACCAGCGTCGGGGCGGTGATCATCGGGAGCATCTCCCACGCGTCGTGCTTCGCGCTCGCCGCAAGGTGTCGAGCGCGCGCATAGCCCGGCATCTCGGGATCTCCGAGGACGTAATAGGGCCCCTGGTGGGTGCTCAGCCACTGCGGCGTGTACATCAGCTCCAGCAGGAAGCGCTCCGCCGCCGCTCGGTCGGCCTGCGCCAGCGTCCGCCGCACCGCCTTGTCCCGCTCGATCGCGTGCGGACCGCCCGGCGACGTGCACCCGAGCACCAGCGCGCCGACGCGCTCGGGGAAGTCGGCGGCCACCCACTGCGCGACTCGGCCGCCCATCGACGTGCCGTAGACGTGCGCCTCGGCAATGCCCAGCTCATCGAGCACCGCGATGACGTCCGCCGCGAAACCCCGCGTGAAGTAGGGCTCGTCGGGCTGGTCCGAGTCTCCGACGCCCCGCCAGTCCAGCGTGATCGTCCGATATCCGGCGGCCTCGAAATCGCCCCGCGCGCCGTCCCACCAGCGGTGGTTGTTCGCCTGCCCGGCCAGCAACACCAGCGGCGGCCCGCTCCCCGCACTCTGGTACGCGATCGCGACGCCGTCGGCGGCGACCGCCTTCCCTGTCTCGACGCTCACTGTGCTCCCGTCCCACTCCCAGCTCCATGATCGCTCATAGGGTGCCCCAGTCTGAAAGGCTAGGGCGTCGCTAGAGAATGGAGACCTTGCCATGACCCGTATCGCAGCATCGTCAAAGAAGTCGCCGCCCCCGGCCGGTCCGTACTCGCCGAGCGCCCGGATCGGCCGGATCGTCGCCGGCGCCGGCCAGGGCGGTTTCACGGCGGACGGCGAGTTGCTGCCCGGCGTGGCCGCGCAGACGCGGCAGGCGCTGGAGAACCTGATCGCCAACCTTGAGGCGAACGGGGCGGCGGAGCAGGACATCATCAGCGTTCGGGTGTTCCTTACCGAGCCGAGCCAGTTCGCGGAGATGAACGGCGCGTACCAGGAGGTCTTCAGCGCGCCCTATCCGGCCCGGACGACCGTCTACGTCGGGCTGCCGAAGGGGATGCTGGTCGAGATCGACGCGCTCGCGGTGATCGGTGACGACGGCGGTGCTGAGTGACGGTCGCGGTGTGAACTCGCAGCCCGTGCTTGACCGCTCCACCGCCGCCGCCCTACAGTTCCCGCGATGTTTCATCGATGAACGATGCAAGGAGGGCGGCGACCGGTGACGCAGCTCCGGTTCACCCAGAAGGGGACGAAGAGTTCCCTTCGGGCGCGCAACGACGTGCTGGTGCTCCAGTGCGTCGCGGCGGGCGGGGGCCGGTTCTCGCGGACCGATGTGATCCGGGAGACCGGGCTGCCGACCGCGACCGTGTCGGAGATCGTCGCCGACCTCATCGAGCGGCGGCTGGTGCGCGAGGCCGGGCGCGAGGCGCAGCCGGTCGGCAAGCCGCGGGTGCTGCTGGACCTGGACGACTTCCACCACCGGTTCATCGGGGTGCAGGTCGCCAACGAGCGGATCACCGCCAGCCGGTTCACCCTGAACGGCCACATGGAGGCCACCGAGACGGTGTCGCGGCCGCTGGACGCGCCGGCCCTGCACTCGGTCTCGGAGATGGTGCACCGCATGGCCGCGCCGACGCCGGGGCGGGTCACCGGGGTCGGGGTGGCGGTGCCGGGCATCGTCGGGGACGACGGCGTGATCCGGGCCGCGGTCAACTACGGCTGGCACATGGTGTCGCTGGGCCGCGAGCTCTCAGAGCTCTGCGACGGCCTGCCGGTGCACGTCGTCAACGACGCGAACGCGGTGGCGCTGTCCGAGGTGGCGTTGTCCACCGATCGCGTCAACACCGTGGTGGTGCTCTGGATCGGGACGGGCATCGGCGCGGGCATCGTCCTGGACGGCCGGCTCTACCACGGCGGCGCGTTCCGCAGCGGGGAGATCGGCCACATCGACATCGGCACCTCGCTGCGCTGCCACTGCGGCCTGATCGGCTGCCTGGAGACGGTGGCCGCGCAGCCCACGATCCGCGGCGACGCCACCGACCAGGCGGTGGCCGGCTATCTGGCCGGCGCCGACGACCAGGACTGCCGGGCGCTCGGCGAGCGGGTGGGCCGCGCGGCGAAGGAGATCGCGCGGCTGCTGTCCACGCTGGCCGGCACCCTGGACGCCACCGAGTTCATCCTCGGCGGGCCGATCGCCGGCGACCCGCTCGGCCCGCCGCTGATGCGCGCCGTGAACGACCTGCTGGCGCTGCGCGTCATGTCCGGCTTCGAACAGGTGGTGCTGCGCTCCTCCACGCTGGGCACCCACAGCCTGGTGTTCGGGGCCGCGGCCCACGCCATCCGTCAGGAGCTCGGGGTCGTCATCACGATGCCCGCCGGCGCCGGCGAGGTGGGTGATGTCCCGGCGGCCTGACCGCCGCCCTGCCTGAACCGCGGCACGCCAGGCCGCCTGAGCCGCCTGAGCCGCCTGAGCCATCCGAGCCGCCCGAGACTGTGCCGCCCCGCATTCCTGAGCCGGGGCGACACGCCGGAGCCGCCCCGAAATCCTGAGCCGGGGCGGCGACCGGACAGCGCCGCCCCCGCATTCCTGAGCCGGGGGCGGCGCTGGTTTTCTGCGGAGCCACCGAATCCGCGCGGCCGTCACGCAGCCAGCGGCGTCTGCTCCCGCCGATACCGGCCCGGTGCGATCCCGAACTCCCGCTTGAACGCCTTCGCGAACGCGAACTCCGAGGAGTAGCCGACCTGCTGGGCCACCGAGCTCAGCGGCGCGTCCGACTCCCGCAGCAGGCGGCCGGCCAGCGTCATGCGCCACCAGGTCAGGTAGGTCAGCGGCGGCTCGCCGACCAGCTCGGTGAAGCGCTGCGCGAACGCCGAGCGGCTCAGGCCGGCGCGGTCGCCGAGCTCGGCGACGGTCCAGGCGCGGGCCGGGTCGTCGTGCAGGCCGATCAGGGCGCCGCCGATCGCCGGGTCGGTCAGGGCGCGCGGCCAGCCGGGCAGCTCGGTGCCGGACACCCGGTCGATCCAGGTGCGCAGGATCAGCAGCAGCATCGCGTCGACCAGCGCCGGCACCACGCCGTCCTGGCCCGGCCGGCCCTGCTCCAGCTCCTCGCCGAGCAGCGCCACGGTCGCGGCCAGGCCCGGCCCCTCGTCGGCGCGCAGGTGCAGCAGGTCCGGCAGCGCGGTCAGCAGCGGGTGCGGGCGGCTGCGGCCGAGCTGGTAGGCGCCGCAGATGAGCAGCGAGCGGTCGCCCGGCCCGGCGACGTCGACCCGGCCGATCACCTGCCCCGGCCGCCAGCCCGCGGGCCGGAAATCGGTCAGCGGACTGGCCGGGTCGTCGGCCAGCGACACCGTGCTGCCGTGCCGGAGGAACACCACATCGCCGGGCGCCATCGGCACCGGGTCGCCGTCCGGCGGCAGGATCCAGCAGCGGCCGCGCAGCAGCGCGTGGAACGTCGTGCCGCCGACCGCCGGGAAGCGCAGCCCCCACGGTGCGCGGACCTCGGTCCGGGCGGAGCGGGTCGGCCCGGTGCGCATCGCCGTCAGGGCGTCGGTGAGGACATCCATGCCACCGAGGGTACTGCGGACCCCGCTGACAATGTGGACGCATGGACATGTTTTCAGGACTCGACGACATTCATCATCCGGCGGCGCCCTTCTACCGTGGAGCACGGAAGCAAGAGCAATGCAGCACGGCGAAACAGGGAGCTGATGACAATGACCGTCCTGGTGATCGGTGCGACCGGCAAGACCGGCAGCGCGGTGGTGGACGCCCTGACCGCGCGGGGCGTCAAGGCCGCCGCCGCCACCCGCACGCCATTCCTTACTCCACATGGTCAGCCCGCGCGGCCGCGCGACGGCGTCCGCCCGGTCCGCTTCGACTGGGCCGACCGCGCCACCTGGGCGCCGGCCCTCGAAGGCGCCGAAGGCCTCTACATCGTCGGCCCCTATGCCCACCCCACCGGCGAGCAGCTGGTCGGCGAACTCCTCGCCGAGGCAGGCTCCGGCGTCCGCCGGGTGGCGCTGCTGTCGGTCATCGGCGCCGACCGCCTGCCGCCGGAGGTCATGATGGCCGACTGGGAGCGCGACGTGCGGTCCTCCGGCGCTGAGTGGACCATCCTGCGCCCGAACTGGTTCATCCAGAACTTCGGCAACGCGTTCGCCGCGACCCTGCGGGACAAGGGACTGCTCGAACTCCCCGCCGGCGACGGCGCCCTGAGCTTCGTCGACACCCGCGACATCGCCGATGTCGCCGCCGCGGCGCTCGCCGAGGACGGCCACGCCGGACAGGTCTATGACATCACCGGACCGCAGAGCTTCACCTACGCCGAGGCGCTGAAGATCCTCGGCGACGCCGCCGGCAGGGACCTGACCTACCGTGCGATCAGCCACGAGCAGGCTGCCGCGAACCTGCGGGCGGCCGGCGCCCGCGAACGGTCCATCACCTGGCAGCGCGGCCTTTACGACCTGATCCTCGACGGCGCCGACGCTCCGGTGACCGATGTCGTCGAGCGAGTCGCCGGCCACCCCGCCCGCAGCCTCGCGCAGTACGCCGCCGAGAACGCCGCGCTGTGGCGGGATGACGAAGCCTGATACGGAACCGAGGGAATATTGAACTAGTGCAATTGTGAGTTGCCACTAGTTCAATATTTCTCTAGGATTCGATCATGCCTGCGAAGACACCTGCTCCCATCACCTTGACCGGTCGGCACGTGCGCCTCGAACCGCTGACCCGGGACCACCTCCCGGACCTGTTCGCGGCCGGCGGCAACGACGACGCCGTGTGGCAGTGGCAGGGCGGCCCGACGCCGCGCACCGAGGCCGAGCTCGGCGAGAAGCTGGACGGCATCCTCGGCAGCGACGAGTTCGTGGCCTTCGCCGTCGTCCTGCTGGAGACGGGCCACGCCATCGGGTGGACCACGTACCTCGACATCAGCCCGCACGACGAGCGGCTGGAGATCGGCTGGACCTGGTACGGCAGCGCCTACTGGCGCAGCGCCGTCAACACCGAGTCCAAGCTGCTGCTGCTCACCCACGCCTTCGAAGACCTCGGCATGGGGCGTGTGCAGTGGAAGACAGACCACCTGAACCAGCGTTCGCAGAACGCGATCGCGCGGCTCGGCGCCCAGCGCGAGGGCGTGTTGCGCCGGCACCGGCTGCGGCCGGACGGCACCTGGCGGGACAGCGTCTACTTCTCGATGCTGAAGGACGAGTGGCCGCCGGCCAAGCAGCGGCTGACCGAGCGCCTGGCGCGCGGCTGAGCCGTCGGCGAGCCGGCGCGTCAGTGAGTCAGCGCGTCAGTGAGTCAACAGGCGCGCACGAACCATACCGACGTGTAGTCGTACGGGCCGCTAGTGCCCGGAGCGGAGTCCAGCAGGACGCGGTGGTTCGCGTCCTTCAGGTAGGCGTGCGTGCCACCGGACTCGGAGTTGTGGAAGTACCCGACGCCGTTCCAGCCGTGTAGCGCCCAGTCTCTGCCACTATGCGCGCAGTGATAGAAGGAGAACACCTTGCCGCCATCGGAGGCCACTTTCGCGGTGTAGACGCAGAAGTGGCCCTCCGGGCAGGCGGTGCCGTCGACCGGGTCGATCCAGGCCCAGCAATCGCTGTGCGAGCTGAGGTCGCACTGCGCGACGCCCTGCACCCAGGCGCCGTCGTTGCTGATACGCGGCGTGACGTGTGCGGCGGCGGCACCCGCCACCCCGACCACCGACAGCAGCGCCGCTAGCAGCAGCCCCAGCGTTCTGCGCAGAGTCATCTCACAGTCCTTCCACCATGGTGATCATGATTCCCGAAGGTCCTATTGCCACCGGAGGCGATGATCTCCACCTCGTGCGGCCGTTAGGGTGAGGGGCCGCGCCGGAACAGCACGAGGGGGAGACCATGACCGCCACGCCAGCCGCCCCTGCCGAACAGGCCGAAGAAGCCCACCAGGCCACCCCGCGCCGCGTCACCACTCTGGAGCTGTTCTTCGACCTGGTCTTCGTCTTCACGATCACCCAGCTGACCGTGCTGCTGGCCGACGACCTGTCCTTCGCGCAGGCCGGCCGGATGCTGCTGATCTTCGCGGTCCTGTACTGGATGTACGGCGCCTACGCCTACCTCACCAACCAGGTCCCGCCGGAGACCCTGGCGCGCCGGGTCATCCTGATGGCCGGCATGTTCGGCTTCCTCACCTGCGCCCTGGCGGTGCCGAAACTGTTCAGCACCGACGGCGTCGCCTTCGGTCTGGCCTTCGTGCTCGTCACCGCCGTGCACAGCACCCTGTACGCGCTCATCCACGGCAAATACGTGCTCAGCTTCGCCGTCCCGAACCTGGTCGCCGCCGGCTGCGTCACCCTGGCCGGGACCGTGCACGGCGCGCCGAGCGATCTGCTGTGGCTGGCCGCCGTGCTGCTGCAGCAGGTGGCGCCGATCCTGTCGAGCAAGATCACCGGTGCGTACGCCGACGGCCGCGCCCCGGTCACCGAGCACGTCGGCGAGCTGGACCCGGCGCACTTCGTCGAGCGCCACGGGCTGCTGCTGATCATCGCCTTCGGCGAGTCGGTCGTGGCGATCGGCGCCGGCGCCGCCGACACCCGCCTGGACTGGGCGCAGGCCTGCGGCATCGCTTTGGCGCTCGCGCTGGCCGCCACCTTGTGGTGGACCTACTTCGGCAACGACGAGTCCGCCGCCGAGCACGCGCTGGGCGCGGCCCGGGGCATCGACCGCTTCCGCCTGGGCATGCTCGGCTACTACTACAGCTTCATCCCGATGCTGCTCGGCGTGGCGATCCTGGCCGCCGGGCTGAAGAAGGCCATCGGCCACCTCGGCTCCGCGCTGCCCGCCGCTCCGGCGCTGGCCCTGGCCGGCGGGGTGGCGGTATTCCTGCTCGGCGACCTGTGCTTCCGCCTCAGCCTGCGCATCGCGCCTATGCGCTACCGGGCTGTCGGGGTCGTAGCCGTCCTCGCCACCGTCCCGCTGGCCGGCGCCGCATCGGCGGTCCAATTGCTGGGCCTGACGGTTGTCATGGTTTTGATGCTGGTGGCGGAGGAGGCCGGGCGGCGCCGTGCCGCGCCACCGGCCGCTGCCTAGATCGGAGTGGATCACCTATTGACGCGTGCCTCCTGTCTGGTTAGACAGAGCAGAGTCCGCACATCAGCCGCCCTGTCCTGAGGGAGCCGACGATGACCGAGCTGCTCGAGTTGGAGCCACGCGAGACCGCCACCGCACAGGAGGAGGTGGACGCCGCGTTCAGCGGCGAGGTCGACGCCGTCCTCGACCACACCCAGTGCTTCCGGTGCGGCGACGACCTCAGCCAGTCGTTCTTCGCCTCCGGCCTTCCCTGGTAGCAGCGGCTCGTTCCGGCTCACCGTCCGCCTCCCGGCGGCCACCGCGACCACGGCGGATCCTGCGGCTCCTGATGCACCACGGCTCCACGGAAGAAGGAACGGTCGACATGAACGGCGGACTGTCGGCGGAAGAAGTCGAGGCACTCGTCGCCGCGCACGCCGAGGCCGCCGGCACCGAGGTCCGGATCCAGCCCGGACCGGTCTGGCTGATGATCCGGCCGCCCGCCGCGCGGATCCCCCGGCAGGGGTGGAAGCTCCACGTCTCGGCCCGGGTGGCCACTCTGGGCGCGACCGCCGACGCGATCGTGCCGGCCCTGCTGGCCGAGGGCTGCGCCTTCAAGATCGTCCGTTCCGGCGAGGCCCTGGCCCGGCTGAACGACGGCACCACCACCCCCTCCGCGATCGGCAAGGCCTTCACCGTCTATCCCGAGCAGGACCGCGTCCGCGAGGTCGGCCTGCTGCTGGCCCGCCTGTTGCGCGGCCGCGCCGCGCCGCGGGTGCTCAGCGACCGCCGGGTCGCCGCGGACGCCCCCGTCTACTACCGCTACGGGCCGATCGACAAGCCGTGGACCGCCGACGCCCAGGGCAAGCTGGTGATGACCCTCACCGGCCCGGACGGCCAGGAGTTCCCGGCCCTGGCGACCCTGCGCTACCGGCAGCCGGCGTGGGCGGTGGACCCGTTCACCGGCGAGGCCGGCGGCCCCGAGCAGCCGCCGCGGCCTGATCCCGAGCGTCAGCCCCGGGCCCGGCTCGGCGACCACTTCCAGATCGACGGCGGCGTGGTGCACGCCGGCCGCGGCGACGTCATGCGGGCGGTGGACCTGCGCGACGGCGGCCGGGTCATCGTCAAGCAGTCCCGTGCCCTGGTCGACGAGGGCGAGGACGGCGTCGACACCCGGTTGCGGGTGCGCAACGAGCGGCGGGTGCTGGCCGCGCTGGAGGGCGTCGAGGGCGTGGCCGGGTTCGTCGACCACTTCCGCGCCGACGCCGACGAGTTCCTGGTGACCCGGGATGTGGGCCGGTTCAACCTGGCCGACGACGTGATGGAGAACGGCCGCTACCCCGCCGCGGACGAGATCGAGGCCGGCACCGGCGCCGTCGCAACCCCCGGCACCGGCACCTTCGCAACCTGCGGCCGCACCCTGGAAGCCCTGGCTCAGCGCATGGCCGGCATCATCCTGGCCGTCCACGAACGCGGCGTCCTGATCCGCGATCTGAACCCGCGCAACGTCGTCATCGGCCCGGACGGCTCGGCCAACCTCATCGACCTGGGCCTGGCCGGACTCAACGGCCTGTGCCTGCCGGGCGGCACCTCCGGCTACTCCTCGGCCCGCCAGTTCCGGCACCAGGAGCCGACCACCGCGGACGACCTGCTGGCCCTGGGCACGACCCTGGTCTACGCCTGGACCGCGCTGCCGCCGGTGGTGCTGTCCGCAGACTCCGACGAACCGCGCCGGATCGCGCTGCGGATGATCCGCGCCCGCCGGGGTCCGGCCCCGGACGGCGTCATCGGGCTGATCTGCGACCTGCTCAGTATGGACTCCGCCCGCACGCATGCCGCCGCCCGGCGCATGGCCGCCGGGGAGTTCGCCGCCGCCGCGCCCACCCGCACCCCGCTGCCGCGCCCGGCCGCCCTGAGCGAGCCGCTGATCGCCGAGATCACCGGCAACCTGCTCGCCGACCTGCTCGTCCAGACCCGCGCGGTGCTCACCGAGGTGCCACGCTACGAGAAGGCCGCCGTCGACGGCTGCGTCTACCGCGGCGGCGCCGGCATCGGCCTGGAGCTGCTGGAACATCTGGACGGTCCCGGCGTCGCCGAACTGGCCGCCGAGCTCGTGCGGTTCAGCGAGCACGGCGCCGACGTCGTCCGCCTCGGCGCCGGGCTGTGGACCGGCCGGACCGGCCTGGACTACTTCCGGCTCAGCGCCCGGCGGCGGCTGCCCGCCGCACGCGTCAAGCAGTCCGGCGGCCCCGGCGGCCCCGACGTGCTGCCGGCCCAGCCGGACTGGAAGCCCGAATACTGCGACCTGATCAGCGGTGCGTCCGGCATCGGCCTGGGCCACCTGCTCATGCACGAGCTCGACGGCCGCCCCGAGCACCTGGACCTGGCCCGGCGCTGTGCCGAGCACGTGCTGGCCAACACCGCCCCGACCGAGGACACCCAGCCCGCGGCGCTGCCGGAGTCCGCGGGGGTCGAATCCTCGGCGGGCAAGGGGCACGGCCTGGCCGGCACCGTCGACGCGCTCACCGCGATCGGTGCCCGCCTCGGCGACGCGGGCCTGCTCGCCGCCGCCGACGAGCGGGCCCGGGAGCTGACGGAGCGCTGCGACCGGCTGGTCGCCAAGTCCCGCCGCCCCACCACCGCGCCGCTGGCCGCGTCCTGGTGCCAGGGGCTTTCCGGGATCGCGTCCTCCCTGCTCGGCGCGGCGGACCTGCTCGGCGACCAGCGCTACGCCGCGGCCGCCCGGCGCGCCGCCGACGCCTGCATCAGCCTGATCCCGCGCGTCGACAAGCCGTTTCAGTGCTGCGGCCTGGCCGGGATCGGCTCCATGCTGATCGACTTCGCCGTCCACGACGGCGACGAGAAGTACTGGACGGCGGCGCGCGCCGTCGCCGCGCAGATGCTGCTGCGCAGCGCCGGCCCCGCCGACCACCCGGTGTTCGTCAAGGACAACCCCGGCGACTACAGCGCCTCGTGGGCTTACGGGCTGGCGGGCATTCTGAGCTTCTTCCGCCGCCTGGCGCGCGGCGGCGGACCCGCGGTGCCGGGCCGCACGG
>JABFWL010000563.1 GCA_013362315.1 Catenulispora sp.
AGGCTTGCTGCTGAGCCGTTTCGCAAGACTGCTTGTCAGGCTGCGGTTCTGGATGCCGGAACCCCCAGGAATCAATCGTCTAGCCGCTCAGCGTGGCGGCCATCCGTTCCACCGCCTCCGTCAGGATCTGCGGCGTCGTCGCGATATTGATCCGTGCCCGGCCTTCGCCGCCGCTCCCGAACGGAATGCCCGAGTTGAGCGCGACGCGCCCGCGCTCGAGAAAGAACTCCGCGGGATCGCCGGGCACGTCCAGAGCACGGCAGTCCAGCCACTGCAGGTACGTGCCCGGCCCCGGGCGCCAGTCGATCGCGGGCAGGTGCTCGGCCAGCAACCGCGCCAGCAGCGTCCGGTTGGCGTCCAGCCCGGCCAGCAGCGCGTCCAGCCAGTCGCCGCCGTCCTGCAGGGCCGCGGCGTGCGCGATCACGCCCAGGTGACTCGGGCCATGGCCGACCTCCTCCGGCATGCCGGCCAGCTCGGCCGCGGAGTCCGGACCGGCGATCGCCAGCGCCGCCTTCAGCCCGGCCAGGTTCCACCCCTTGGAGGCCGACATCAGCGACAGCCCGTTCTCCGTGCCGGGCACCGCGAGGTAGGGCGTGAACTGCTCGCTCGGCGCGACCAGCGGCGCGTGGATCTCGTCGGCGACCACGCGCATCCCGTACTCGCCGGACAGCGCCGCCACCTGCTCCAACTCCTGCGGGCTGTGGACGACACCGGTCGGATTGTGCGGACTGCACAGCAGGTACGCACCCCGGCGACCGCCATCGGCCAGCTTCCGGAACACCGCCTGGAGCACCTCGAAGTCGATGCGCCCGTCCGCGCCCAACGGCGCCTCCACCACCTCGCGGTCCATATGGGTCACGAAGTCGTAGAACGGCGGATACACCGGGCTGTTCACCACAACCGGTGCGCCCGGCCCGGTGACCAGCTTCAGCATCTCGACCACACCCAGCATCACGTCCGGCACGATCACGGACCGCTCCGCCGTGACCCCGTCCCAGCCCCAGCGCTTGCGGGCGAACCCGTCCAGCGCCCGGGCATACCCATCACCGATCGGGTAGCCGGTGTCGCCGCGGCGCAGGGCGGCGGCCAACGCCTCGACCACCGGCTCCGGCGTGGGCACATCCATCTCCGCGACCCACAACGGCAACACGTCGTCAGGGTACTTACGCCACTTCATGCTCGTGCGGCTACGGAGCTCGGTCAGCGTCAGACGAGTCAGCGGATTCTCGGAGTGAGGCTGCATGGCTCACACAGTAGACGCGGCCACAAAAACCCAGCCACAGCGGCAGCCGCAACGAAGGCGGCCTCCCCGTTGAACCGAGGGCTCGTAACGCACGTATACCTGGGTACCGAACATCACGTTCGGCCGTTGAGTTGTTTCGGTTCTGCTGGTTCCTCACCTCTTTGGATGCGAAAGATGACAATCGAAGACCAGACCACCCCCTCTGACGTCGTCACCTGTGGCGGCGCCACCCGCCGGCACGCCCTCGCGGGCCTGGCGGTCGCGGCCGGTGCGCTCTGCGCCGCGTGCAGTTCCAGCTCCAGCAAGGGCGCGTCTGGAGCGCCGTCCACGAGCCAGCCGGGCGCCGGATCCGGCACCTCCATGTCCTCCCCTCCTGCTTCCTCGGGCTCCTCCTCCGACACCGCCGCCTCGAGCAGCGGCTCCACCTCCGGTTCGGCCTCGGGATCCAGCTCCAGCTCCGGGTCCGCCGGTTCCGGCGGCACCGCCCTGGCCCCGGTCTCCGCGGTCCCGGTCGGCGGCGGAAAGATCCTGGCCGACCAGGGGATCGTGCTGACCCAGCCGAGCGCCGGCACCATCAAGGCCTTCAGCGCCGTGTGCACCCACCAGGGCTGCTCCGTCGCCACCATCGAGAAATCGCTGATCACCTGCCCCTGCCACGGCAGCCAGTTCAAGATCGCCGACGGCTCGGTGGCGAACGGCCCCGCCACCCAGGCCCTGGCGCCCAAGCAGGTCAAGGTCGAGAACGGTCAGATCCTGCTGGTCTCGTAAGCCGGGCGTATCACCTCCTTCAGCAACCACGTCATCCCGCCGGGCCGGTACTGCCGCCGCGATCCGACGACCACGTGCCGCACGCCGACGGCGGTCAGTCCGGCGATGGCCGCCCGCGCCCGGGCGGCCCCGTCGTCGGCGACGATGACCTGCGCGGAGCGCTCGACGTCCGCCGGATCCCGGCCGGCTGCCACACACAGCCGGTCGAGGATCCGGGAGCGCTCGGCGACGGCTTCCACCGTGTTGTGCGGCGGTCCCGGGATGTTCCAGATGTCCGCGTACTCGGCCACCACCCGCAGAGCCCGCTCGCCCCAGGCCCCGACCAGCACCGGCGGACCCGCCGGCTGGATCGGTTTGGGCGCGTTCCGGTTCGCGACCAGGGACGTGAACCTGCCCTGGTAGTCGAACTCTTCCTCGGTCCACATCTTCCGCAATATCCGTATCGTCTCCGTCAGACGCGCTATCCCCTCACTCGGGCTGATCAGCGGGATGCCATAAGCCGCGTACTCGGCCACCGCCGGGTTCTCCCCCGACACACCGCCGGCGTCCGGCGGCTGCACCGTGCCGCCGACCCCGAGGCCCATGATCAGCCGACCACCCGATATCACGTCCACGGTGGACGCCATCTTGCCCAGCAGCGCCGGCGGCCGCAGCCGGTTGCTCGTCACCAGGACACCGAGGCGCAGCCGCGACGTCAGCGCCGCCAGCGCGCTGAGCGTCGTCCACCCCTCCAGGACGTCGCCGCCGCGGTCCCCGGCCAGCGGCAACAGGTGGTCCCAGAGCCACGCGTCAGTGATCTCCATCATCTCGTCGGCCTGCTGCCACACCCGACGCACGTCCGCGTAGGACACGTGCATCGGGCTGGTCTTGAGGCCGATCTTCAACTCCATGTCGTCACGCTACCAAATCATCAGGGCCGCTGACAATCAGGGCGAGGGTAGACTACTCCGTATGGCGGATCTGCTGACCTCACGACTCGGCTACCTGCTGAAACACGCGCAGCTGAACTTCGCGGCCCACGGGGCCAGAGCGCTGGAGCCGCTGGGCATCACCGCGCGGCAGCTGGCCGTTCTGGTGGTCCTCGACGCCGCCGAGCCGCTGTCCCAGCTGGACGCCGCGCGAGAACTCGGCGTGGACCGCACGACCATGGTCGCCCTGGTCGACGAGCTCGAAGCCAAAGGCCTGGTGGAACGCCACCGCAGCCCGGACGACCGGCGCAAGAACATCGTGGTCCTGACCGCCCACGGCAAGAAGACGCTCGCCGAAGGCGAGCGTCTTCACAAGGAGACCGAGAACGCCTTCCTCGCCGAGCTCAGCCCGATCGAGAGCGAGCTCTTCCTCCGCATCCTGAAGAAGCTGGCCGCGGACTCAGAACACGAATGAGGCACAGGACCCGTGAGTGGGTCCGGCACGAGGTCCGGCACGAGGTCCGGCACCACCGCCCGCCTTACGCCACCTCGCCCAACGCCTGCCGCGAAAGCTGGTCGGCCAACCGTGTCGTCTCCGGCAGCCGATACTTGGGTGCCAGCCGCAGCGCCAGCCGGGTGGCATCCGCGACCGTCACCAGGTGTCCCGGCGAGACGAACACCGGCTTCGTCGCCTGCTGCGTCCGCAACGCCGCGCCGACGACCGCCCCGTCGTGCACCAGCTCCGCGGCCGCACCCCGCTGCGCCCCCGGCTCGGCGAACCGCCCCACGAAAGCCGTCTTCGCCACGCCCACCGTCGGCTTGCCGGCCAGCACACCGAGATGGCACGCCAGCCCGAACCGCCGCGGATGCGCGATCCCGTACCCGTCGCACACCAGCACATCCGGCTCGACCGTGAGCTCGGCGAGCGCCGCGATCAGCGCCGGCAGCTCACGGAAGGCCAACAGGCCAGGGACGTAGGGAAACTCCACATCCATCACCGCCGTCGCCATGTCCTCGACCGCGAGAGTGTCGGCGTCCAAGACCACCACCGCCCCCGCCACCCGTGAGGAGTCCACGGCGTACGCCACGTCCAACCCGGCGACGTACCGGGGCGAGGCCAGCGGCGTCGACACATCCACCAGCCCGGCCAGCCGGTCCTGCTCGGCCTCGGCTTCCTCCGCCGTAGTCGGCCACTTCTCGTGCGTGATCAGCATTGCCATCCCCTGCTTCCCCCCACGCGCTCGGCAGGCGGGCCGGCTCTCCCCGAGCCCGCCCGCCTAGCCCGCCCGCCGAGACCACTGATCACGGCGGACTCGCCGCCTCGATCAGACGCGCTCGCGCACCGCCTGCACGATCTCAGCGACGGCCTCGTCGACCGGCACGCCGTTGTTCTGCTCCCCGCTGCGGTACCGGAAGGACACCGCGTCCTTGGCCACGTCGTCGTCGCCGGCCAGCAGCATGTAGGGGACCTTCTGCTTCTGCGCGTTCCGGATCTTCTTCTGCATCCGGTCGTCGGAGGCGTCGATCTCGACCCGGATCCCCTGCGCCCGCAGCTTCGCCGCCACCTGCTCCAGGTAGGGCACGTGCGCGTCGGTGATCGGGATCCCGACCACCTGCACCGGCGCCAGCCACGCCGGGAACGCCCCGGCGTAGTGCTCGGTCAGCACCCCGAAGAACCGCTCGATGGAGCCGAACAGCGCCCGGTGGATCATGATCGGCCGCTGCCGCGACCCGTCGGCGGCCTGGTACTCCAGGTCGAAGCGCTGCGGCAGCTGGAAGTCCAGCTGGATCGTCGACATCTGCCAGGTACGGCCGATGGCGTCACGGGCCTGCACCGAGATCTTCGGGCCGTAGAACGCCGCGCCGCCGGGGTCCATGACCAGTTCCAGGTCCTCGCCCTCGGCGACCTCGCGCAACGTGTCGGTGGCCAGCTCCCACTCCTCGTCGGCACCGACGTACTTCTCCGGGTTCTTGGTGGACAGCTCCAGGTAGAAGTCGTTCAGGCCGTAGTCCCGCAGCAGGTCCAGCACGAAGCGCAGCAGGCTGACCAGCTCGTCGCGCATCTGCTCACGGGTGCAGTAGATGTGCGCGTCGTCCTGCGTCAGGCCCCGGACGCGGGTCAGGCCGTGCACCACGCCGGACTTCTCGTACCGGTAGACGGTGCCGAATTCGAAGAGCCGCAGCGGCAGGTCGCGGTAGGACTTGCCGCGCGCCCGGTAGATCAGGTTGTGCATGGGGCAGTTCATCGGCTTCAGGTAGTACTCCTGCTGGCCGTGGCCCTCGTCCAGCACCATGGGCGGGAACATCCCGTCCTTGTACCAGTCCAGGTGGCCTGAGATCTCGTACAGGTGGCCCTTGGTGATGTGCGGGGTGTTGACGAACTCGTAGCCCGCCTCCTCGTGCCGCTTGCGCGAGTAGTCCTCCATCACCCGGCGGATGGTGCCGCCCTTGGGGTGGAAGACCGGCAGCCCGCTGCCGAGCTCGTCCGGGAACGAGAACAGGTCCAGCTCGGCGCCGATCTTGCGGTGATCGCGCTTCTCGGCCTCGGCCAGGAACTCCAAGTGCGCCTTGAGGGCGTCCCGGGACTCCCAGGCGGTGCCGTAGATCCGCTGAAGCTGCGGGTTCTTCTCGCTGCCGCGCCAGTAGGCGGCCGCCGAGCGCATCAGCTTGAAGGCCGGGATATACCGGGTGTTCGGCACGTGCGGGCCGCGGCACAGGTCCTTCCAGCACAGGTCGCCGGTCTTGGCGTCGAGGTTGTCGTAGATGGTCAGCTCGCCGGCGCCCACCTCGACGTCCACGCCCTCGCCGGCGTCGTCCGCAGAGGCCTTGCCCTTCAGGCCGATGAGCTCCAGCTTGTAGGGCTCGGAGGCCAACTCCTCACGGGCCGCCTCGTCGGTGACCGGCCGGCGGGAGAACAGCTGGCCCTGCTTGACGATGGCCTGCATCCGGTTCTCAAGCGCCTTCAGGTCCTCCGGCGTGAACGGCTGGTCGACGTCGAAGTCGTAGTAGAAGCCGTTGCGGATCGGCGGGCCGATGCCCAGCTTGGCGTCCGGGAAGGCCTGCTGCACGGCCTGCGCGAGCACGTGCGCGGTGGAGTGCCGGATGATCGCCCGGCCGTCCTCGGAGTCGGCGGTCACCGGCTCGACGACGTCCCCGGCCTTGGCCAGAGTGGCGAGGTCCACCAGGCGCGCGCCGGCGCCGTCGGTGAGGCGGGCGGCGACCACGGTCCGGTCCCCGGCGAACAGGTCGGCCAGCGTCGTGCCCACCGTGACCGTCCGCTCGTCCCGGCTCTGGCCGTCGGCGATCGTCACTGGGAAGTCGGACACGGGGCTCTCCTTCAACGGGGTCTGTCGGTTCACCGGGCCGGCCGGTGCGACCGCCGGCTGGACCGATTTGGAGAAAACTCTACCGACCGCGCAGCCCTGCCCGCTCCACACGGCTCCCCGATCAGCCGACAGCAAAATGAGTACACAAACTACGTTTTCCATACGCGGACGATCACTGTCAGCCATGAGACGGTAGCCGATAGCGATCGATCCTGATCGCGTTCGCGCCTTCGCAGGGGGACCGCCGTGAAAGCACGCTCCAGACCGGCCCGATTAGGCTTCGTCGGCATCGCGGCCGCGGTCGTGGTCGCCGCGACCGCTTGGCCAGCCGAGGCCCAGACCGGGTACTACGTCTCGGGCGCCGCTGACTGCTCGGACACGGGGCCGGGAACGCAGTCCCAGCCGTTCTGCACGATCTCCAAGGGCGCCGCCGTCGCGACCGCCGGCCAGACCGTCTCCGTCGCCCCGGGCACCTACCACGAGCAGGTCACGGTCAAGAACTCCGGCACCGCCGGCAGCCCGATCGTGTTCCAGGCCTCGACCCCGGGGACCGTCACGGTCACCGGCGGCACCGACGGCTTCCTGGTCTCCGGCAAGGCCTACGTCACCATCGACGGCTTCGGGGTCACCGGCACCACCGGAGTCGGCATCAAGGTCTCCTCCGCCAACCACGTGACCGTCTCGGACAACACCGTGACCTACTCCGGCCAGCCGGTGAAGGGCCAGAACGCGGCCGGCGTCGACCTCAACGGCGTCACCGCGTCGACCGTCTCGGGGAACCGCAGCGACCACAACAGCTTCTACGGGTTCCACGTGGCCGGCTCCTCGACCGGCGTGTCGCTGCTGCACAACGAGGCTTCGTTCAACGCCGAGGGCTGGCAGCGCAACGCCAACGGCATCGACGTGATCGCGCCGGGCAACCTGGTCGTCGGCAACGTCCTGCACGACAACGAGGACTCGGGCCTGCAGTTCTACACCGGCGGCGACAACAACGTCGCGACGGACAACGTCATCTACGACAACGGCGACCACGGCATCGACGACCTCAACGTCACCGGCGGCGTGCTGACCGGCAACACCGTCTTCCACAACTGCACCGACGGGATCAACGTGGAGGGCACTTCCGGCAACTACACGGTCAAGAACAACATCGCCGTCGACAACGCTGTCTACGCCGCCTATAACGGGATCGCCTGTTCTCGCCGGGTGGGCAACATCGGGATCTATGACTCGGCGCCGAACGGGACCGTGGTCGACGACAACGTGGTCAATCTGACCACCTCCGGCACGATGTACCACTGGGGGACGACCAGCTACTCGTCCCTGGCCGCCTTCCACGCCGCCACCGGGCAGGGCGCGCACGACCTCCAGGCCGACCCGAGGTTCGTCAGCGTCACCACCGGCTCCGACTCCTCGACCTGGAATCTCGCGTTGACAGAGGGCTCGCCGGCCATCGACTCGGCGGACTCGGACGCACCGGGCGAGCAGAGCACGGATGTCATCGGCGCCGCGCGGGTCGACGACCCCACCGTGGCGAACACCGGAGTCGGAGTGCGCTCATACGACGATCGCGGTGCCTACGAGTTCACCGGCTGACCTGCGTCGGCTCGCGCCGGCCTCATCCGCCTTGTTGAATCAGCGTTCCGCTTAACGTTGTCCGCTGTTCACTGGTGCTCCCTACGGTGCTGCCGTGGGGGTTGATATCAGGGGTCGTAAAACCCCGAACAAACTGCGCCTGTGGACCGCCTCGATCGTGGCGCTGGCGGCAGCTGCGCTGGCCGCGGGGACAGTGGCGGTGGCCGACACGCAGCACGGGGTGAACCGGGTCGGACGCGAGACCGCACCGCAGGCCCAGGCCGCCTCGGATCTCTACTTCGCGCTGAGCGACCTGGACTCGCAGACCGCCCGCCGTATCCTGGCCATCGGCGACGACGACCTGGCCACGCCGGAAGGGGATGCCCAGGCCACGGCCGCCCGGCGGGTCGGTGAGATCGACGCGGACCTACGCCAGGCCATCGGCGGCACCTCCGACCCGGCGGTGCAGGCCCGCTTCCAGACCATGCTCGACCAGGTGGCGCTGTATCACGACTTGTCCGCTACGGCGATCTCCCAGGACCTGCTGTCGCACAGTGCGGCAAAGGGCCGTCCAGACCCGATCGCCCTGTCCTACTACAGCCGAGCGTCCGACGTCATGCACTTCGACCTGCTGCCGGTCGCCGCGCAACTGCGCGACACCTACGCGGCCGAACTCCACGCCTCGGCCGAGAACCAGGACGATGCCTGGAGCGTCGACACGGTGCTGGTCCTGGCGACCGGCCTGGCCCTGCTGGCCGCCCTGCTCGGCTTCCAGCTGATGCTGTCCCGGCGCTTCCGGCGCAGCTTGAACCCGTTCCTGGCGGCCGCGACGGTCGCCACGGTCGGCTTCCTCGGAGCCGGTCTGACGATGACCTCGGACCAGACCGACCGCGTACAGCAGGCCGTCGACCGGCACATGACGCCCTACCTCGGGATCCAGCAGGCGCGTGCCGTCACCTTCGACGCCGTCGGAGCCATGGTCCGCTATGCCGTGGCCCCGAATTTCGGCTACGACCACGGCTACGCCGCCGACGTCGCCGCGCTCGACGGCGCCGGCGGGCGGCCGGGGCTGCTGAGCACCGGTCTGGCGGGCACCGACGCGGCGCTGGCCGCCCGGTCCGGCAGCGATTGGACGACCGTCCAGAACGACGCGCGTAAACTCAAGAGTGAGGTCGACGGCGGCGACGTGGACGCCGCGCTCATCGAGGCCACCGGCATCGCCGGCGGACAGCTGGGCCAGGACTTCTACGCCCTCGACCACCACCTCGGCCAGGCGGCGGACGCGCAGCGGACCGCTTTCGAGAGCACCATGGCCGATGCCCGGGCGGGCGCCTCCGGCTGGGCCGCGGTACCGGCGGTGGTGTTCGGGGCCGTGATGGTGCTGGCGGTGGCCGGGGTGTGGCGGCGGCTGGCCGAGTACCGCTGAGCCGTCGCGGACCGCGAGGTCGCCGGTTTCGATCCGATCCCGGCGGGCACTCGTCTCGTGACCGAACCGTGCAGGCCCGACATTCGTTTACTGATCGACAGGGGTGTGTAACGCCGGCTGACCCTGACCGGCGACACCGCGTCCTTCCGGAAGGACCCCGCCATGATCACCGCGCTCGTGAGCGCCATCATCGCCGCCGCGGCGGTCGGAGCGGCGGGCTTCGGCGCGTCGCTGCGCACCGTCAAACAGTACGAGCGGGGCATCGTGTTCCGCTTCGGCCGGGCGCTGGACGCCGTCCGCGAGCCCGGCCTGACCCGCATCATCCCCGTGGTCGACAAGCTCCGCACGGTGAACATGCAGGTCGTGACCATGCCGGTGCCGGCCCAGGAGGGCATCACCCGCGACAACGTCACGGTGCGGGTGGACGCCGTGGTCTACTTCCGGGTCATCGAGCCGGCCCGGGCGCTGATCTACGTGCAGGACTACCAGTACGCGGTCTCGCTGGTCGCCCAGACCTCGCTGCGCTCCATCATCGGCAAGAGCCTGCTGGACGACCTGCTGTCCAACCGCGAACCGCTGAACCAGGGCATGGAGCTGATGCTGGAGACCCCGGCCACCGGCTGGGGCATCGAGATCGACCGGGTCGAGATCAAGGACGTCGCGCTGCCGGAGTCGATGAAGCGGTCGATGGCCCGCCAGGCCGAGGCTGACCGGGAGCGCCGCGCCCGGATCATCGTCGCCGACGGCGAGTACCAGGCCGCCAACAAGCTGTCCGACGCCGCGCGGATCATGTCGCAGACGCCGTCGGCGCTGCAGCTGCGGCTGCTGCAGACGATCGTCGAGGTCGCGGCGGAGAAGAATTCGACGCTCGTGCTGCCGTTCCCGGTCGAGCTCCTGCGCTTTCTCGAGAACGCCGGCGGTTCGACGGCTTCCGCCGTGAGCGCGATGAGCAAGGCCGTGACCTCGCTGACCGGCGACACGCAGGACGAGGTGGAGACTCCTCCGAAGGCGGCGGCGATCGAGAGCGGAGCGCCGACCGGTGAAGCGGCGGCCACGCCGGAGCCCGAGCCGGCAGCGAAGCCGGACTCCGTCGATGTCGATGACATCGACGCCGAGCTGGCCTCTGAGGCGGCGGCCGAACCGGAAGTCCGCGAGGCGCCGGAACTCACCGAGGAAGAAGTCGCCGAAAAGGCCGCCGAACTGGCCGGGGAGTCGGCTGGCGAGATCGCCAAGGAGGCTGCCGAGCTGACCGGGACCCCGGCTGAGGAGGCGCTACAGTCCCCCAGTACTCGCTCACCGTCAGACTCCTGACGCCTCGGAAGGGCGCTTACCACGGTCGCCATGGCGCGGCCAGAAAACAAACAGACAGGATTGTTTTTGACTTCCCGGCCTGGAAGGCTGACGGGCATGAGCTTCGTGGAGCCCGAGGAGCGCGTGGCGCTCCGCCAGGCGGTGCGCGACCTGGCCAAGCGGTACGGACCGGACTATGTGCGGCGGCAGGCCGAGGCCGGTCAGAAGAGCACCGAGCTGTGGCAGGAGGTCGGTCGGGCCGGCTACCTGGGCGTCAGCCTGCCGGAGGAGTACGGCGGCGGAGGCGGCGGCATCGCGGACCTGGCCGCGGTCGGCGAGGAGCTGGCCCGGGCCGGCTGCCCGCTGCTGCTGATCGTGGTGTCCCCGGCCATCTGCGGCACGATCATCGCCCGGTTCGGCACCGACGCGCAGAAGGCCGCGTGGCTGCCGGGCATCGCCGACGGCTCCGTCAAGATGGCCTTCGGCATCACCGAGCCGGACGCCGGCTCCAACTCGCACAAGATCACCACCACGGTGCGCCGGGACGGCGGCGAGTGGGTGCTGACCGGGCAGAAGGTGTTCATCTCCGGCGTCGACGAGTCGGACGCGGTGCTGGTGGTGGCCCGCACCAAGGACGCGGCCACCGGCAACCTCAAGCCGGCCCTCATGGTGGTCCCGACCGACGCGCCCGGCTTCACCAAGACCCTGATCGAGATGGAGATCGCCGGCCCCGAGAAGCAGTTCCAGCTGTTCTTCGACGACGTCCGGCTGCCGGCCGACGCCCTGGTCGGCGACGAGGACGCCGGACTGCTCCAGCTGTTCGCGGGCCTGAACCCGGAACGGATCATGGCCGCCGCCTTCGCCGTCGGCACCGCGGAGTACGCCCTGGACCGGGCCACCGACTACGCCAGGACCCGGACGGTCTGGCGGGACCAGCCGATCGGCGCGCACCAGGGCGTGGCGCACCCGCTGGCCCAGGCGGCGATCCACGTGGAGCTGGCCAAGGTGATGACGCAGAAGGCCGCCTGGCTCTACGACAGCGGCGACGACGCGGCGGCCGGCGAGGCGGCGAACATGGCCAAGTTCGCCGCCGCCGACGCCGCCGTGGAGGCGGTCGACCAGGCGATCCAGGCGCACGGCGGCAACGGCCTGGCCACCGAGTACGGCCTGGCACCGCTGCTGGCCGCGACGCGGGTGACGCGCATCGCCCCGGTGAGCCGGGAGATGATCCTCAACTACGTCGCCCAGCACACCCTGGGGCTGCCGAAGTCCTACTGACCTTCGGTCCGGCCTCGTCCGGCCTCGTCGGCCTCGTCAGCCTCGTCAGGCCTTTTTGTTAGGCCTCGACCGTCGAACACCAGCACATTTTCTCGTAACACAATGACAGAAACCTCCCATAGTCCCGATATGTCCCTTTACAGTGGATTCGAGCACGAAAGTTCGAAACCACCGAGGAGGGGACCATGTCCACCATCAGGAACCTGCCACACCCCCGGCCCGGCACGCCCACCGTCGACCGCTCCGGCCCCGGCGCACCCACCGCTGATCGCCCCGCCCCCGGTGCGGCGGTCGACCGTCTCGACGCGCTGATCTGGGCCGCCGCCCGCGCCACCGACGACCCGCAGCTCGCCGTCGGCCGGGCCCGCGAATTCGCCGAGGGCGTGTTCGTCGGCCTGGTCGTCGGCGCCGGGTCCGGAGCCCACCGGCTGAACTGCTCGGTACCCACCGCTTCCGGACCCGTCACCGCCGAGCAGGACCTGCACTTCGAGATCGCCGCCGAGGTTCGCACCGTGAGCCTGCCCGCCGCCGGCGGCGAACGCGAACTGTGCGAGCTGTTCGCGCTGGCCCACGTGACCCGCGCCGAAGCCACCGCGATCCTGCGGACCCGGCCGCTGCCGGGCGCCGATTTCGGCGCCACCTTCGGCTTCGGCGACGCGAACGCGGGCTCCGAAGGCTACGTCGTGCGCGGCTGGCGCCTGGCCGACGGCCAGACCGCCCCGATCGACGCCGCCGGCATGTTCGCCTTCTGCTGTTCGGAGGCCAGCAGCGGCGAACCGCTGCCACTGGATCCCACCACCCGCTACGCCGACGCCCGACCGCTGGTGACGCCGCCCCGGCCGGGATAGCCACCGGCCCGGCTCCCCGTCAGCTGCGAGCCGGTTCCGGAGCCGCGTGCCCCGCCTCGGCGACCAGTTCCATAACCCGCGCCTCCTCCGCCCGAAGCACCCTGACACGGACACCGGCACGGCGGCCGATGACCAGCCAGACCGGCGCCGCGGCGATGCCCAACACCAGGCTGGCCCACGGCACCGCGCCCCTGCCGACGTTGCTCAGCGCCCAGCCGCCGACCAGCGGACCGACCACACCGGCGAAGCTCCACGCCAACGTCATCAGCCCCTGGTAGCGGCCCCGGAGGTGAGCCGGAGACAGGTTGGCGCCGAGCGCCATCTGCGGTGGAGTCGTGCCGATCTCGGCAAGCGTCCAGACCACCACGGAGGCCGCGTAGACACCCATCGGATGCCCCACCGTCGCGACAAGCAGCGGAATCGCGAACCCGACACCCATGAGAAGGGAGGACACCGCCAGGACCGAGCCATCCGTGTACCGACGGATCCAGGTCGTCACCGGCAGCTGGAGGACGCCGATCAGGATGCCGTTGAGGGCCGCGACAGCACCATAGGCACCGGGACTGAGACCGTCGTCGCCCATCATGATGGGCTGGACCGTCGCCGACTGGGAGTAGATGATCGCGCCGAGCAGCACCACGCCCAGGAAGCCGATGAAGATGCGGTCGCGCAGCACGTCCGCCAGCGTGCCGCCGTTGACCGATCCCCCGCCCGAAGGAGACTCGTTCGGCACAAGGACCGGACGCGTCTCCGGGATCTTGACGTAGACCACCACCGCACAGGCCAGGTTGGCGGCCGCGTCCCCGACGAACAGGAGGGTGTAGCTGTGGGCCGCCACGGCACCGGCAGAGACCATCGCGACGGCGAAACCCAGGTTGATGGCCCAGTAGTTCAGCGCATACGCCCGCCCGCGATCGGCGGAGGGCACGACGTCGGCGATGATCGCCCCGGTGGCGGGCCGAGAGGCGTTGTTGGCCAGCCCGGCCAGGAACGCCAGGACCACGATGAGACCCACGGAATGAACCGTGCCCAGCGCCACCAGCATCACCGCCGAGGCCACCAGCGCACCCAGCAGAGTGACCCGGCGCCCCACCCGATCAGCAAGAACTCCACCGACCACCGCGGACACCGCGGCACCCGCGGCGTTCAGCGCCGCCACCAAACCGGCGAACGCCGCCGAGTACCCCAACGACCGAGTCAGGTAATACGAAAGGAACGGCGCCACGAACGCACCGGTCCGCGCCACCAGCGTGCTGACCCAGACCCACCAGAAGACCCGCGGAAGCCCCCCGACATCCAGCACCCGCAGCACCCTGCCCCGCACGTCCCACCCCAGTCCACGGCCACCCGCGCCACTCGTCGAAGACGCGCGGTAACCGCCGCCACGCCAGCCCAGAGATTACTGACCCGCACCGCCGGAACGCACCGGCTTTTCGCACCGGCCATCTCAACCACCTGCACAAAACCCACCTTGCCGGGCGTCAGGAGGTGAGGTCCACCAGCACCTTGCCGACGGCTCCGCCCTCCACCGCCCGGTGTGCATCGGCGGTGCGGTCCAGGGGGAAGCGGGTCAGCGGCAGGCCGTGCCGCTCGCCCACCGGCAGGGCGCCATCGGCCACTGCGGCGGCTACGTCCTCGACAGCTGCGACCCGCACGTCCGGACCCGCGGTGTAGACCACCAGGAACTGCAGCCGGGCGTTGAGCACCATGTTCTGCAACACGTTCAACTCCACCGGCTTGTCGCCCTGGTTGGCGTAGGTCGAGATCGTGCCGCGCGTTCGCAGGACGGCCAGGTCCAGAGCAAGGTTCGCCCCGAGTGCCACCTCGGCGATGATGTCGACACCCTCCGGGGCGACCTGGCGAATGGCGGCGGCCGGATCGCCGATGCGGTAGTCGACCACGTGGTGGGCGCCCGCGGCGGTGGCCAACTGGGCCTTCACCGGGCCGCTGACCGTGCTGACGACAGTTGCGCCGGCCCAGCGGGCAAGCTGGATCACCGCGTGCCCGACCGCCCCGGCACCTCCCGCTGCCAGCACCACGGCGCCCTCCAGCGCCCCGGGCCGCAGTCGGCGCGGGCCATCCTCCGCGACGGTAAGCGCGCGGTGCGCAGTGAGCGCAGGCACGCCGAGGGAGGCACCGATCTCGAAGCTGGCCGTGTCCGGCAACGGCACGGCCCGGTCGGCAGGCACGACGCTGAACTCGGCGGCGGTCCCAGTCGGCCGCCCGGCCGCGGCCATGAACACCCAGACTCGCTGACCCACCCGCTCAGAATCGACCCCCGCACCGGCGGCATCGATCACTCCAGCGCCGTCAAGATGCGGGGTGATCTCGGGGAATCCACGGGGATGGGCGATGCCGGCCCGGGCCTGCCAGTCGGTCGGGTTCACCCCGGACACCGCGACGCGGACCCGGACTTCGCCGGGGCCGGGAATGGGCACCTCGCGGTCGACGAGCCGCAGGACCTCCGGGCCGCCGCTGTCGCGATAGACGATCGCCTTCATGATCCGTCCTTGAGAGTAGCTCGTAGCCGGGCCGGCCCAGGTGGCACTGGACCAACGTTCGATGCAGATCAAATATTCGATGCGCATCGAACATTACGATGCCGGTCGAACATTTGGCAAGGGACGGCTAGGCTTCTGCCCGTGAGCGAACTGCACGTGCCGGCCATCGACACCGTGGCGATCGACGCCGTGCTGGCCGCGCTGGCCGACCCGATCCGGCTCACCCTCGTCAGAGCCCTGATCGCCGCGGAGGACTGGACGTGCGGCAGCGACGTGTTGCGCAGCACCGGCATCACCATCGGCAGGTCCACCCTGTCCCACCATCTCAAGGTGCTGCGCGAGGCCGGCCTCATCCAGACCCGCGTCCAAGGAACCCGCCGCCTCGTCGCCCTGCGCCACGATGACCTCACCCGCAGGTTCCCGGGCCTGCTGGAGCTGGTGGCACCCCCCGCAGCCGCCCCCACAGAACCTGGAACGAGCACGCCGACCGCGTAACGCCACGGCCCCGAACCGTCTCCGGTCCGGGGCCTGCTTCCATCAAAGCCCTAACTATCGCTACGGCTTCTCCGTGTATTCGCCGGAGCCCAACCTCGCGTGTTCACAGCGACGCAGGGGACACGGCCCGATGGCCGCAGGGGATTAGTGCATAATATTCCAGAGCTGATACCAGTTGCCCGGAACACAACCTTCCTCGCGGTAGCCGTACAGGCCGATGCCACCATCCAGGCACACCCGGTCCCCGAAGCTGAAGAACTGGATGTAGTGCTGGTTGTACTGCGGCGGGTAGGCCGTCGACATAGCCCAGATCTGGTTCGGCCCCCCGTAGCACAGGCTCAGCACGACACGGCTGGAGTTCGCGAGCGGTCCGGTGCCCGCCCCCAGGGTCGTAAGGCATTCGTTAATCCCCGAAGGGCGAATCTCCACATACGCATGGCCCCCAGCATCAGGAGCCGACGAGACCAGATCCCACTTCTGAGACGGCCGATCGTGACAGTCCTCCATGTCCACGCTGTAGTTCGAGACATCGGCCGTCGCACACCGCCCAGTCATCTGATCGTCCAGCGTGATGCCATACCAGTAGATCGCGGCATTAGCCGGCCCGCTAGACCAGACCGTGACCCCCACCACCATGAGCAGCGCAAGCATCACCGCCCGCACCTGTCGCACTCGCATTTCCCGCCCCCTCCATCGAATAAGCGTGCGCCAAAGCTAGCGGCCGCACGACGGAGACGAAATGCTTTTCATCAGGACCCTAACCATGCACGTCAACCACGGTGAGTCCAGCCCCAGGAGCACTCGGAGGAAGACGACGACCCGGCTTCCAGGATCCGGGCCACTCTCCTAGTACAAGCCCCTGACCAGCAAAAAGGCCCCGAACCATTCCCGGTCCGGGGCCTTTCCGATGTGGGCGATACTGGGATTGAACCAGTGACCTCTTCCGTGTCAGGGAAGCGCTCTCCCGCTGAGCTAATCGCCCTTGCTCATATTGCGTTGTCTTGCTGTCCTGCGAGGTGGTGACGGGATTTGAACCCGTGTAGACGGCTTTGCAGGCCGTTGCCTCGCCTCTCGGCCACACCACCGTGGGAGCCCGA
>JABFWL010000590.1 GCA_013362315.1 Catenulispora sp.
GCGAGTTCAAGCCGGGCACCCCGGCGGTCGTGGCGCAGGCGACGACCGCGGCGCGGGTCGACGCTCCGGGCGCCGGCAGCGAGCCGGCCGCCGCGTACGTCACCCCGCTGGTCCGCAAGCTCGCCGCCGAGCACGGTGTGGACCTGGCGAGCGTCACCGGCACCGGCGTCGGCGGCCGGATCCGCAAGCAGGACGTGATCGACGCGGCCAAGGCCAAGCCCGCCGCGGCTCCGGCCGCCGCGCCGAGCGCCGGTGAGGCGCCGGCCGCCAAGGCTCCGAGCGCCGTCACCGCATCTCCTTTGCGCGGGCGCACCGAGAAGCTGACCCGGATGCGCGCGGTCATCGCCAAGCGCATGTTCGAGTCGCTGCAGACCACGGCGCAGCTGACCACCGTCGTCGAGGTGGACGTCACCAACATCGCCCGGCTGCGGGCCCGCGCCAAGACGGAGTTCGAGGCGCGCGAGGGCGCGAAGCTGTCGTTCCTGCCGTTCTTCGCGCTGGCCGCGGTGGAGGCGCTGAAGCAGCACCCGAACGTGAACGCGGTGATCGACGTGGAGGCCGGCACGGTCACCTACTTCGACCACGAGAACCTGGCGATCGCGGTCGACACCGAGAAGGGGCTGCTCACCCCGGTCATCAAGAACGCCGGCAACCTGAACCTGGGCGGCCTGGCCCGGTCCATCGCGGACGTGGCGGACCGGACCCGGAACAACAAGATCATGCCCGACGAGCTGTCCGGCGGCACGTTCACGCTGACCAACACCGGCAGCCGCGGCGCGCTGTTCGACACCCCGATCCTGAACTCGCCGCAGGTCGGGATCCTGGGCACCGGCGCGGTCGTCAAGCGGCCGGCGGTGATCAACGACCCCGAGCTCGGCGAGGTCATCGCGGTGCGCTCGATGGTCTACCTGGCGCTGACCTACGACCACCGGCTGGTGGACGGCGCCGACGCCGCGCGCTTCCTGGGCACGATCAAGGAGCGGCTGGAGGAGGGCAAGTTCGAGGCCGACCTCGGTCTGTAGCAAGCCCTGGCTCCGCCAGACAACTGAATGAGGCGGCCCCGGTCCTGGCGACCGGGGCCGCTCGCCGTCTGTCCCAGAACGGGAGCTTGGCGAGGTCACAGGTCTATGGTGCTGTTATGAGGATCGCCATCACGGGTTCCACGGGCATGATCGGCACCGCGCTGACCGCCTCCCTGAAGGAGGACGGTCACGAGGTGATCCGGCTGGTGCGGCACACGCACCCCGACGAGACAGCGGGCGAGCGTCACTGGTCGCCGTTCGGGGAGCCGGATCCGAAGCCGTATGAGGGCTGCGACGTGGTGGTGCACCTGGCCGGTGCGGGGCTGGGCGACAAGCGCTGGTCGGCGGCCTACAAGCGGGAGATCCGCGAGAGCCGGATCCATGGCACGGACACGTTGGCGCGGTCGCTGGCGCAGCTGGCCGAGCCCCCCAAGGCGCTGCTGTCCGCGTCGGCGATCGGCTACTACGGCGACACCGGCGCCGCCGCCGTCACCGAGGAGTCGCCGGGCGCCGAGGACTTCCTGGGCAGCCTGTGCCGGGACTGGGAGGCGGCGACGAAGCCGGCCGAGGACGCCGGGATCGCGGTGACGCACCTGCGCAACGGCGTCGTGCTGGACCGCTCCGGCGGGGCGCTGGCGCGGATGCTGCCCTTCTTCAAGGCCGGGGTCGGCGGGCCGATCGGCAGCGGACGGCAGTACTTCTCGTTCATCGGCATGGCCGACTACCTGGCCGCGGTGCGGCACCTCATGACCCTGACGACACAGGGGAAGGTGTCCGGCGCGGTGAACGTCACCGGGCCGATGCCGGTCACCAACCGGGCCTTCACCAAGGCGCTGGGGCACGTGCTGCACCGGCCGGCGATCATGCCGGTCCCGGGGTTCGCGCTGCGGGTGCTGTTCGGGCAGATGGCGAACGAGCTCACCGGCAGCGCGCGGGTGCTGCCGGCCCGGCTCAGCGCCTGCGGGTTCACGTTCACGACCGCCGATCCGCACTCCGCGCTGCGGGCCGCGCTGGCGTGAAACCGGCGTTTAAGTGGCCTGATATTGGCTGGTAGCCGGGCCGAAAACCGGAGTTCTCGGATGCTGAGACAGCGGGCGACTGGCGAGAGTACGCCCCGGGCGCAGGGGTAGGGATCCCTCCACGAGGCGCCGACGCTCGGCCGGTTCCGCCGTGCCCCTGCCCGCACCGCGCGGGCTCACGAGGCGCCGCCGGAGGGGTCGGCTCGAGGACTGTGGAGGGGCTGCAGGTGACAGCGCAAAGTCCGAGCCACCGGCACCACCGAGACGCGGACGTCATCGTCGTCGGCGCGGGAGTGGCCGGGTTGCAGGCCGCGGCGTGGCTGCACGAAGCGGGTCTGGACGTCCTGGTCGTGGAGGCTTCCGACCGGGTGGGGGGCCGGGCCGGCACCGAAAGGGTCTCCGGGTTCGTCGTGGACCGGGGCTTCCATCTGGTGTCGACCGCCGAGCACGGGGAGAACGCGAAGCTGGAACTGGGGTGCTTCGCCGCGGGGGTTGATCTGCAGTTGGACGGGAAGCGGATCCGGTATGGGGACCGGGTCGCGGAGGGTGGCGCGGGTGGCTTGGGCGGCCTGGGTGGCGCGGGTGGCGCGGGGCGTGCCGGGCAGAGCATGTGGGAGGCGCGGGAGGCGCGGGACGGGCGCGATGGCGACGGCGGGCCGGCTGGACGCGGCGGCCCGGTGCTGCGTACTCCCCTCGGCTCGCCGGCCGAGCGGCGCCGGCAGTCGGGCTGGCTGCTGAAGACGGCGGCGATGCGCACCGACGCGATCCTGGCCGCCGCTGAGCGGCCGGCCGCCGACCTGGTGGCCGAGCTGGGGCTGTCGCGGCGGGTGGTCGAAGGGTTCCTGCGGCCGTATCTGGAGGCGTTCGCCGCCGAGGCCGATCCACGGCTGTCGATCTCCGGGCGCGCGGTGGAGCTGGCGCTGCGGCAGCTGGTCAAGGGCCGCTGGTGCCTGCCGGCGGCGGGCATCGCCGCGATCCCGGCGCGGCTGGCCGACCAGCTGCCGCCGGGGGCGGTGCGGCTGGAGACCGAGGTGCTGGTGGTGCACGCCAACGGCGTGGTGACCGCCGAGGAGGTGCTGCGCAGCTCCGCGGTGGTGGTGGCGACGGACCCGGCCACCGCCGTGGAGCTGCTGCCGGGGCTGCACGAGCCGCAGCTGCGCGCGGTGACGACGTTCCACCACGCCGCGGTGCTGGCGCCGCCGCGCGGCGAGCCGGCGGTGCTGGTCGACGCCGACCCGTACTCGCCGGTGTCGCGCACCGCGCCGGTCAGCCACGCCGCCCCGGGACGCAGCCCGGACCACCGCACGCTGGTCGGCACCAACGTCGTCGGGCACACCGGGACCCGCACCTCCGAGTTGGAGGCCGCGGTCCGGGCGCGGCTGTCCGAGCTCTACCACGCCGAGGACGACCGCTGGGAGTGTGTCGCGGTGCACCACTTCCCGCATGCGACTCCGGCCATGACCTCGCCGCACAACTTCCGCCGCCCGGTCCGGCTGATCCATGGGCTGTATGTCTGCGGGGACCACCGGGGCACCGCCGGGATTGACGGTGCGTTGGAGTCGGGGCGGCGGGCGGCGCGGGCGGTGATGGGGGATTTGGGAGTTGGTTTTCAGGTCGAGGAGCGGTTTTCGGCCTGAGGAGCGATAGGGGGCTTCGTCAGTCTCAGGACACGGCGACCACCTCGCGGGAGCGGGTGGGCGCCGTTGCCTCGTCGACGAGCGCCAGGGCCAGGTCAGCGTATGCGAGCTTGTCCGCGCCGGGCACTACTTGGGCGCCACCGAGCTGGTAGGTACCGGTGCCTGCGCCCTCGTCGAGGAAGACCAGCGGTGGGGCCAGGTAGACCCAGTCGAGGTCGGAGGCGCGGAGTAGCGGCAGCTGCGCGGCGTGGTTGCGGGAGAAGGAGCTTGCTTCCTCAGGTAGGCCTTCGCCGTCGTGAGCCGGCAGCCCCGGAGCCGCTTCGAGGGCGCCGCCGATGCCGACGGTGACCAGCCGCGCCACGCCTGCCGCGGTGAGACCGGCGATCAGTGCGCGGGCGGCGGAGACGAAGTGGTCTGGCTCCATTCCGGCGGCGGCGTTGATGGCCGCGTCGTGGCCGGGGGCGAGTTGGGCGACGGAAGCAGCGTCGGTGACGTCGCCCGCGACGATCGTCACGCTGTCCGCACCCAGCTCTGCGTACTTCGCATAGTCCGCGTACTTCGCCGGCTCCCGAACGACCGCCGTGACCTGATGCCCGCGCCGCGCCGCCTCAGCCACGACCTGCTTGCCCGCGCGCCCTCCGGCGCCGAAAACGATGATGTTCGCCATGCGCTCGACGGTAGGACCGGTGGCCCCGCTTACTTCAACGTAACTATGCTCGAGCTGTGGCAAAGCGCGAGCCGTTGGATCCGAACATGTTCAATGCCGGCTGCCCGTCGATGGCGAGCCCGTTCCGGATCGCTGATAAGTGGGGCGGCTTGGTGGTGGCGTGTCTGGAGGGTGGGCCGCGTCGCTTCAGCGAGTTGCAGGTGCCGCTGCGGCGGGTGGCGCCGAAGGTTCTGACGGAGACGCTGCGCGCTCTGCAACGCGATGGCTTCGTGACCCGGACGGAGTACGAGGAGAAGCCGCCGCGTGTGGAGTATGAGCTTACGGAGTTGGGGCGCACGCTGCTGCCGGCTATTGCGGCGTGTAGGGAGTGGGGGGCTGAGAACTTTGATGCTCTGCTTGCGGCGCGGGAGCGGTATGACGAGGTTGCTTAGG
>JABFWL010000106.1 GCA_013362315.1 Catenulispora sp.
CTGCCGCTGCCCGCCGCTGACTGCGCAAGCCATGGCGCTACCGCCGAGTATCCAGCATGATGGCGTGTCGGCCGCCCGCCTACCGGGGGAAAAAGCAGGAGACGGCCGCCACTCGCCCGCGCTCCGCCGCGGGTTCGGAGGGTTCACAGGGGAATGGGGGAACAGTGTCCGAAGCAGTGCCGGTCCACGGCCGGTCGAAGCGCCTGGTGCTGGCGGCGATGATCTTCGCCGTCGCGATGACCTTCATCGACCAGACGATCGTGTCCATCGCGGTCCCGCAGATCCAGACCAGGCTGGGGCTGTCGGCGACCGGCGTGCAGTGGGCGGTCAACGCCTATCTGCTCGCCTTGGCCTCGCTGTTCGCCTTCGGCGGCCGGCTGGCCGACACCCTCGGGCACCGGCGCATGGTGACCTGGGGCGTCGTCATCTTCGCCGGCGCCTCGGCGCTGTGCGGCGCCACGCCCACCGGCAGCCTGGCCGAGGCCTGGCTGATCGCCTTCCGCGCCCTGCAGGGCCTGGGCGGCGCCATCCTGTTCCCGGCGGCGCTGGCCATCGTGGTGCAGACCTACGACGTCCGCGAGCGCGGCCGGGCGCTGGCCGCCTTCTTCGGCATCGCCGGCACCCTGACCGCCGTCGGCCCGATCCTGGGCGGCTTCCTCACGCAGTGGACCTGGCGCGCCATCTTCTGGGTCAACCTGCCGGTGGCGGCCGTCGCGGTGCTGCTGATCGCGCTGTCCAAGCCGGAGACCGACTACCGCCCGGCCCGGATGGACTACCGCGGCCTGGCGCTGATCACCGCCGGCATCGTGCTCGGCGTGTTCGGCTTCCAGCAGGCCCCGCTGTGGGGCTGGACCAACCCGGCGATCGGCATCTGCATCGCCGCGGGCCTGGTGCTGCTGGTCCTCTTCTACCGCGTGGAGCGCAAGACGCCGGACGCGCCGCTGATCGATATGGCGATCTTCAAGAACCGCACCTTCCTCACCGAGAACCTGGTGCTGGGCATCGCGATGCTCACCTTCGTGCCCTTGTTCGTCTTCTCCAGCGAGTACGCGCAGATCTCGCTGGGCAAGCAGGCCAAGGACGCCGGCGTGTTCCTGCTCTTCTTCTTCGTCGGCTTCGCCGTAGCCACCCAGATCGGCGGCCGGCTGCTGGACAAGGTCGGCGCCAAGCGCCCGGTGAGCATGGGCTGCCTGCTCGCTGCGGTCGGGTACTTCCTGTGGGCGGGCAAGGTCACCACCCTCGACTTCGGCAAGCAGCAGTGGTACATCGTCCTCGCCGGTGCCGGCATCGGCCTGATGCTCTCCCCAGCCAACACCGACGCGCTGAACCAGGCTGGGCGCTTCTCCTACGGTGAGGCCACCGGCATCACCCAGACCGTCCGGAACTACGCGGCCAGCCTGGGCCTGGCCGTACTGGGCACGACACTGGTCTCCCGGATGCGGAACAACGTCGCGAACCAGCTGGTCCAGACCCAGCACCTGACCCGCGCCGAGGCCGACAAGGCGGCCGGGGACCTGGCCCAGATGCAGAGCAAGGGCTCCGGAGGCGGCACCTCCGACCTGTCGAAGATCCCGCACTTCTACCAGCTGGCCTTCGCCCAGTCCACGTCGACCATCTTCTACGCGATGAGCGGCATCATGGTGGTCGCCGCGATCGTCGCGTTCGTCGGCCTCAAGCCGGGCACCCGGCACGAGGTCGAAGCCGAGGCGAGTCAGGGGCTTGAGGCAGCCGCCTGACATGCCGGCGGTCCGGCGATCCGGGGAAACGGCGATCCGGTGCGGGCGGCGGCGTTTCGAACCGCCCACACCGGTCACCAGGCTCCTACGGCGCGCACGTGCCGGCGCCGTGCGGGCGAAGTGTTCGCCGCCGGCATCGGGCGCCGCAAGGTGGTGAGACACATGACGACGCACACTCCCATCCATGCCCGGCAGGTCCGGCCGCTCGGCTTGGCATCCCGCCTGCTGCTCACCGCGGCCGGCGCCACGGGCCTGATCGCCTCCGGGTTCCTGAAGTGGACCCGGGACATGCGGGGCATCGACACATCCTGGCGCGCGGTGTATCAGGCCTCGTTCGGCGGCGCGCCGGACAGCCTGCACAGTATCGGCGGCCCGGCGATCCTGCTGGGCCTGCTGGCGGTGCTGGGCCTCGCCGAACGCACCGGCTGGCTGACCCGGCTGGCCGGCGCCCTCGGCGTGATCGGCGTGATCCTGGTCGTCATCGAGATCGAGCGGGCCTCCGACCACGGCATGCAGTGGGGCCTGTGGTCGGCGCTGGGCGGCTCGATCTTGTGCATCGCGGCGGGGATGACGCCGATGCGCCACGTGGTGACGACCGTCGAGGAGTGACGAGGAGTGACCTGGCCAGTGACCTGGCCGGCGATCAGGTGAGCGAGCGCGACAGCGAACGGCCCCCTCCCGCAGACCGCGGGAGGGGGCCGTTCCGTGCCGCGTGACGCGCCGCCGCGCTACGGTTGCGGCGCGATCAGGAACTTCACGCCGCCGTCGGCGCCCACGGTGGCGTCCAACTGCTGGTCGTCGAGTGCCTGGGCGGCCTCGGTCTCCAGGAAGACCCGGGCCGGCCCCTCCTCGACGACGGCGTCGCCGCCGTGCGGGGCCTGGGACAGCGACAAGGAGAGTTCGCCCCGCCCTTGGTCCATCGCCGCGCCGTGCGCCACGATGCGCAGGCCGGCACTGTCGTCGGGCAGATCGGATTGCTGGGTCAGGGTGGAGATGGCCGCGACGGCCCGGTCGGTGAGAGTCAGCATGACGCCTCCCGGTTGATCGTCGGATGTGATCCGGGGCTGTTACCCGGTCTCCGAGGCTCAAACCTGTCACGGCGTGACGGCGCCCACGAACTGGTGAATGCCGTAGGCCGGTTGACCCTGGGCGTCACTGAATGTCACTCAATGATACCGAATGAATGACACCGGGTGACATCGTGCGCGCCGGGGGAAGGGAAGAGAGCACTCGCGCCGGTGCGCACCTTTCGCACCTCTTACCCGCTTTACTGGTGCAGGTAGGTCTCCGAGAAGCTGGTGCCCCCCGACAGCGCGCTCGTGCGCGCCTCGTAGGTGCCGCCCGAACTCGGGTCCAGCGCGGTCGGGCCGAACGACCCCAGCGACTGCCCGTTCACCGTCGCCGCGCTGAAGTTCAGCGTGCCGAAGTTCGGATAGGAGCCGGTCGGCGACTCGATGATGACCTCCGCGCTGGTGCGGGAAGCGGAGATGGTCTGCGTCGTGGTGTAGGTCCAGCCGCGCGTGGTGTTGGACAGCTTCAGCGTGTACTTGCGGCTGCCGATGTAGGTGACCGAGGCGTGGATCACGTTGCCGGCCGACACCGGGTAGCTGCCGGTGCTCAGGTACACCGGCGCCTTCGGGTACATCTCGTACCAGGCCTGGTGCACCGGGCTGCCGCTGGAGCAGTCGGTCGCGACCCCGGTCTGCTCCACGCTGGAGCTGCCGTAGCCGTCGATGCCGACCCACGGCGCGTACAGGTCGTTGGTGCTGTTGCAGCTCGCGTTCGCCTCGGTCCAGGTCGCCGAGACCGAGGTGAACCCGCTGCCGGTGGCGGCGTAGCCGCCCCAGTTGTAGCCGTTGATGTTGTAGGCCAACGGTTTGAAGGACAGCGCGGTCGAGGCCGCCGCGGTGGCGGGGGCGACGGACGCGGCCACCGCGGTGGCCGAGGCGGCGAGGGAAGCGGCGCGTATCAGGAACCTGCGCATGCTGTGCTCCTTTGTGGGGACGCCTTGCGGGAACGGGTGCCGTCAACGTAGCGGGCGGTGTCAGCTTGCTCAATAGGCCTCCGGCACAAAGTTGTGGACACCTAATCGCAACGTGAGAACGGTAGACGGCCTGATCTGCACTGATCACTGCCGGTTCGCGGGCGCGCAGGGGGAACCCGCGGCGAGGTCAAGGGCGAAGCAAGGGCCTGTTCCGCTATAGCGTGTTAGTTATTCGGTGTCCGGGCGTCCGCAGAGCGCAGCGGCTGCTCATCACGCGATCGCCCGGCGACGGTGAGCCACCGGCGTGACACCATGGTCTACGTCATGCGCTCAGCGTCATGGTCTGCGTCGTCATGGTCTGCGTCCCGGCCCCGTCCCGGTCTGGGACGTTTACGCACCGAATGTCCGGGTGCGGCACCGCATAACCGGCGGCGACGATCAGGACGTTTCGATAGGATCGCCGCACGCGGCGCAACGACGGCCGCCGACGGCACGAACTGGGGGAGACGCCGGATGTCGCAGGCTCCGGACCCGTCCCGGGCCACCGATCTCGTCGAGCTGATCTCGCTGCTCGGCGAGCTGCGAGTCTGGGCGGGCAGCCCGTCCTACCGCCTGCTGGCCAAGCGGGTGGGGCCGCTCATGCGGCCGCCGCAGGAGGTTTCGACGTCCACCGTCGTGGACGTGTTCAAGACCAGCCGGCGGCGGCTGAACGCGGACCTGCTGGTGGCCGTCCTGCGCGCGCTGGACCTGGACGAGGACGCCGTCGCGCGGTGGCGGGAGGCGTACCTGCGCACGCAGCGGGCGGCCAAGGCCGACCCGGGCGGGGTGCTGCGCCAGCTGCCGGCGGACCTGGCCACCTTCACCGGCCGGGAGGCGGAGCTGGCGATCCTGCGCGCGGCGGCCGCCCGGCCGCCGGGCGCGGCGCGGACCGTGGTGGTGTCGGCGATCGAGGGCATGGCCGGGGTGGGCAAGACCCAGCTGGCCGTGCACGCCGCGCACGAGCTGGTCCGGGACGGGTACTACGCGGACGTGCAGCTCTACGCCAACCTGCGCGGCTTCGATCCGGACCGCGGCCCGGCCGATCCGGCGGAGGTGCTGGGCATGTTCCTGCGCCAGCTGGCGGTGCCGGCCCGGGACATCCCGGACACCCGCCAGGAGCGCGCCGCCATGTTCCGCGACCGGCTGCACGGCCGCGAGGCGCTGGTGCTGCTGGACAACGCGGCCAACGAGGAGCAGGTCCGGGACCTGATCCCGGCCGGCCCGGGCTGTCTGGTGCTGATCACCAGCCGCCGCCGGCTGACCGGCCTGGACGGCGCCTTCCTGGTCATCCTCGACGTGTTCGACGACGCCGACGCCCGGCGGCTGCTCGCCACCATCGCCGGCGCCGAGCGGGTCGCGGCCGAGCCCGAGGCGGCCGGGGAGATCCTGCGGATGTGCGCCGGCCTGCCGCTGGCCGTGGCGATCGTGGCGGCCCGGCTGCGGTCCCGCCCGGCCTGGCGGCTGACCGACCTGTCCTGCCAGCTCAGCAACGGCCAGACGGACGCGTTCGGCCGCGGCACCGGCTCGCCGTGGCCGGTGTTCGACGTCTCCTACGCCGATCTGGATCCCGAGTCCCAGCGGCTGTTCCGGCTCCTGGCCGCCCACCCCGGCCGGGAGATGTCCATCGAGTCGGTCGCGGTCCTGGCCGGCCTGGACCCCGACCGCGCCTGGCCGCTGCTGGAGCAGCTGACCGACGAGTACCTGGTGCAGCAGAAGAGCCCGGCCCGCTACGAGTTCCACGACCTGCTGCGCGCCTTCGCCCGGCGCAAGCTCGCCGACGACGAGTCGGCCGCGGAGTACCAGGCGGCGCGCTACCGCCTGCTGTGCTGGTACCTGGCGGCGGTGGACGCGGCCAGCAGGATCCTGAGCCCGGCCAGCATCCAGCGGGAGCTGCCGCCGGAGGTCACCGCCGACAACGTTCCGGAGTTCGCCGGCGCGCCGGAGGCGTACGCGTGGCTCAACGCCGAGCTGCCCAACCTGGTCGCCGCGGTCGAGGCCGCCCACGACGCCGGCCACCACGTGCTGTGCCACCGCATGGCCCAGGCGTTGCGGAACTACCTGCGGATCGAGGCGCGGTACACGACCGTCGTCCACCTGCACCGGCTGGCCGTGGCCAGCGCGCGGGCCGTCGGCGACGCCGTCGGCGAGGCCACGGCGCTGAGTGTGCTCGGCGCCGCCGAGACCGACCTGGGGCGGCACGCCGAGGCGCTGGCGCACCAGAGCGCCGCGGTGGAGCTCCTGCGCGCGAACGACGAACCGTACGAGCTGGCGAACGCCATGGCGCACCTGGGGATAGCGACCATCGGCGAGGACCCCGAGAAGGGTCTGGAACTGGCCAAGGAAGCGCTGTCCATCAGCCGCGGCCTCGACGACGCCTGGCACACGATGCGGATCCTGAACAATGTCGCCATCTGCATGCACGGGCTGCACCGCTCCGAGGACGCCCTGGAGTATGTGGTGGAAGCGCTGGAACTGTCCCATGTGACCAAGGACACGGCCTTCATCGCCGTCATGGCGCGCAACGCCGGCTTCACCTACCTGGTCCTGAACCGGTACTCCGAAGCTCAGGCCCACATCGTCGACGCGGCCTCGCTCTTCCGAGACATCGGCGACTCCTACCGCCAGCTCGAAGCGCTGCACGGCCTGGCCCGCTGCCTGTTCGGACAGGGGGAGATCCAGCGGGCGCGGGAGACCATCGAGGAGGTCGAGGTGCTGCTCGACCGGTTGGACGACGCCACGGCCGCCCGCTACCGGCGGCAGTTGGAGTCCTCGCCGTTGCGGTACAGCGAGACCAAGGACATCGATCCGGGGGCGCTCGGTTAGCCGAGCCGGCGGAACGCGACTGACCGCAGCCGGCGGTGCACAGCGATCCTCCTGCCGTACCACTCACCCGGTAGCCGACATCGCCAGCAGCCGATCCACCGTCTCCATCGCCCCGCTGCGAGCGGCGCCGGCGACGCCCATCAGCTGCCGCGCCGCGCGGGCCGCGATCGCGAGCGCCCCCGGCGACCGCGTCGCCGCCGCGAGTTCCACCGCCGCTCGCAGATGGTGCAGCGCCGCCTCGATGTCTCCCTCGCCGAGGCACGCCAGTCCGAGCTGGCCGAGGATCACCGCGAGCACCTTGTCGGGCTCGTGATCCGCGGCCGCGGCGGTGAGCGCCGCACGGGCTTCGGCGTGCCGTCCGAGGGCCAGGTACGCGGCTCCGGACAGGCGCCGGTACGTCTGCGGTGGGCACGCGTCCGACGCCGGGTCGTCGTCGGCGGTCGCCGCGAGCGCGATCGCCGTGCGCGCCGAGGCCAGCGCGCGGTCGCATTCTTCGGCGTGGCCGAGCAGTGCGTGGCCCTCGGCGGCGTGCAACTGGGCCAAGGCGAACAGTGCCTGGCTGACCGGTGCGGCGATGGCGGCGGCCTGAACGCAGCAGCGGACGCCCGCGCGGGGATCGCCGCCGTAGAGGCCCAGGAACGCCGAGCGTAGGACCGCTGTGGCCTGGAGCACCGAGTCGCCGGCCCGGCCGGCGCAGCGCGCGGCGCGGTCGAAGAGTTCTTCGGCCGTCGAGGGGTCGTGACGGCCTGCGGCATCCCACAGCAGTCGGCCCACAAGCAGACAAGTCTCGGCCTCGGCGATGTCCAGATCCCGGCGCCAGCGTGACGGGTTGGCCGGGGTGGCTGCTTTGGCTGTGTTGGCTGTGTTGGCTGTGTTGAGCGGACCGGCCGGGTTGAGTGGGCCGACCGACCCGGCTGCCGCCTGCTCGGCGCCGCGCATCCCCTCGACCCTCGTCAGCAACCCGGCCGCGCGCACCACCAAGCCCGTCGTGGGCCGAGCCTCGTATTCGTACGTCAGCTTCGCGATCTCGGCACGAACCCGGGTGATCGCGGCCAGCCTTCTGTCCTCGGTGTGCCTGGCATTCGCCATCGACCCAGCCATCGACCCAGCCATCGACCCGGCCATCGACCCGGCCACAGACCCCGACCGGGCCCCCGTCCGGCCCACCGAGAACCCCGGCATGCCGAAGCCCGCGCCATCAGCACCCTCCGTCCGGGAACCTCCCGGCGACAGGAGCCGTTCCAACTCCTGGAGCCCGATCCCCAGCGCCCGCGCGATCCGGGGCCGCTTCCCGGGCAGCGGGGTGGTGCACCCGCTCTCCCAGCGCACGACCGTGGACACCTCCACGCCCGCCAGAGCCGCGAACGCCTCCTGGGTGAGACCGGCCGCCTGCCGGGCGCGGGCCAGGCCCACGCGCCGGAGTCTGGACTGCCGGGATTTGGCCATGGATGCCCCACTTTCCGGGTGTCACCGGACCGCGATCGACAGGATGCGGACAGTCAGTTTTCGCGCAGCATACTGATTCGTCAGAGGTCCTGTCGCCTGGTTCGTGCATGGTTGGTGCATAGTCCGCGCGCTTCCGGAAAGCCCCGGTTTTCCGCTTGGGTTGTCCGCGTTCGGTTCGCGTCCTGACAACAGACTCCTGATAAGGCGGTGGCGGCGGTGTGCGGACGCTGCGCGACGCGCCGGCGCCCATGGTGAAGCGCAAGGGGGGCGGCCTCGGCCGCCCCAAACTGGTGTGGGATCCGGCCGGCGGGGACCGGCGGCTGGCCACGACCACCGAGGAGCTGCGCACCGGCCGCTACGCGCTGGCCGGGGAGCTGCTGGCCGACCGGGACGCCGGCGAGGACGTGCGCGACTACCGGTACCTGATCCTGGCCCAGGTCGCCGTCACCAACGGCGTGGACACCGCCTGGCTCGCCGAGGAGCCCGGCAGCCCGGAGGCGCTGCTGCTGCGGGTCCGCGCCAACGTCATCAGGGCCCTGCAAGCGCACCGCGCGCGGCATCCCAAGGCCGGCGACCTCGTCGAGCTCGCCACGGCCCAGTGTCTGCAGGCCGCCGAGCGGTTCCCGGCCGATCCGCTGCCGTGGGTGGCGCTGCTGCAGCTGGCGCCGGCCGCGCAGGACTACGAGCCCGGCCCGCGCGAGCTGCCGGTCGCCGGTCCCTGGCGGACGATGAGCCAGGTGTGGCAGCGCGACCCGTGGAACCGCGAGGCGCACCACCGGCTGCTGGCCGCGGTCGGCCCGAAGGGCGGCGGCCAGGCGTCCGCGGTCTCCGCGGTGGCGCTGTGGATCACCAGCCGCGCGCCCGCGGAGTCCGCGCTGTCCGTTCTGCAACTGGTGGCGTTCGTCGAGGTGTTCCGCCAGCAGCTGGAGCACAAGAACCCGAACCGGGTCCTGCTGGCCTACCGGAACTGGTCCACGGCCTACGCCGAGCAGGAGACAGAACGCTGCTACACCCGGTGGTTCGCCCCGGCCGGCGGCGCCGGCGCGCTGCTGCCCGACCTGCACGTGCTGGCCCACGCGCTGTGGGCCGGGTCGCAGCGGCAGGCGGCGAGCCGGGTGTTCGAGGCCATCGGCCCCTACGCCCTGACCACCCCCTGGTCGCTGCACGGGAACCCGGAGCAGGTGCTCCTCGCGGCCCGGGAGAGCTGTATGTCCGAATCCTGATACGCAAGCGGCGCGTCCCTCACCTCCAGCGCTCGCCCGAGCCCCGCGTAGCCCCCACGCGGTTTGCCCAACCCCACCTTCCCCTGAGAGGAACGGCAAATGGCGACCTCCGCCCCCTCGACGAATCGCCGCGGCAGTCCGTCGGCGCTGCCCGACGACGACCAGACCCTGCGCGAACTCGGCTATCCTCGCCAGCTGGCCCGGCGGGTCAACGCGTTCGGGAACTTCGCGATCTCCGCGACGATCATCAACTTCATCTCCGGGGTGATGACCGGCCTGAGCCTCGGCATGGTCGCCGGCGGCCCGCGCATCATGGTGTTCGGCTGGCTCGGCGTCGGCCTGCTGGTGCTGTTCGTCGGCGCCGCCATGGCCGAGATCACCTCCGGCTTCCCCACCTCGGCGGCGCTGTACTACTGGTCGGCGAAGCTGGCCAAGCGCCACAACGCCGGCTGGAGCTGGTTCACCGGCTGGCTGAACTTCATCGGGCAGATCGGCGGCACCGCGGCCACGGACTTCGCGCTGGCGAACTTCGGGATGGCGCTGGCCACCCTGCAGTGGCCGTCCTTCAAGCCCGACGCCAAGGGGATTCTGGCCGTCTACGGCGGGATCCTGCTGATCCACGCGCTGTTGAACACCTACACCGTGGGCCTGGTCGCGCTGCTGAACAAGATCAGCATCGCCTGGCTGCTGGTCGGCGGGCTGGTGATCACCTTCTATCTGATCGTGTTCCCGGCGCACCACACCTCGACCAGCTTCGCCTTCACCCACTTCGTCAACGGCACCGGCTTCAAGTCCGGCCTGTACGCCGGCATGGTCGGGCTGCTGTTCACCAGCTGGACGTTCACCGGCTTCGACGCCTCGGCGCACATGTCGGAGGAGACCACCCGCGCGGCCGTTTCGGCGCCCAAGGGCATCGTCCGGGCGATCGCGTTCTCCTGGGCCGCGGGTCTGGTCCTGATCCTGGCGCTGACCTACGCGATGACGAACTACCACGCGGAGGCCTCGGCGGGCGTCCCGGCCTCGCAGATCTTCATCGACGCCCTGGGCACCACCACCGCCAAGATCTTCCTGCTGGTGGTGTGCGGCGCGATCTTCTTCTGCGGCCTGGCCAACATGACCTCGAACTCCCGCCAGATCTTCGCCTTCTCCCGCGACGGCGCGATCCCGGGGTGGAAGCTGTGGCGCTCGGTCAGCCGGCGGACCCACACCCCGGTGAAGTCGGTCTGGTTCTCCGCGGGGGGCGCGTTCCTGCTCGGCGTCCCCTCGCTGTGGAACAGCGTGGCGTTCCAGGCGATCGTCTCGGTCAACGTCATCGGGCTGTTCGGCTCCTACGGCGTCCCGATCTTCCTGCGCCTGCGCCGCGGGGACGACTTCGTCCCGGGGCCGTGGAACCTGGGGCGCTGGAGCCGGCCGGTGGCGACCGTCGCGGTCGTGTGGATCGTGCTGAGCAGCGTGCTGTTCCTGCTGCCGCAGACGAGCCCGATCACCACGAAGTCGTTCAACTACGCCCCGGTCGCGCTGGCCGTGGTGCTGGCGATCGCCACGGTCTGGTGGTTCGTCACAGCGCGCCGGACCTACAACGGACCGATCCGCTATGGCACACCGGAAGAACTCGCCGCCATGGAGCAGGATCTCTGAGGCCGCTCAGCCCTCTGGAGTCGTTTCAGTCCTCTGATTCCCCTGAGCTCTCTGAGCCGCGAAACCGCCGTCCGCACTGTGTCCTGCCGTGCGGACGGCGGTCCTGCCGACCACAGCCCAGCCGGCCAGGTGCGGGTCGGTCACGGTGAAGCACTGTCGGTAGCGGGGGACAGCGGTGCGTAGAGCGCCGAGCCCGGGTTGTACATCCCGGCCCGGAAGTAGTAGATGTTCGTCGCCACCTGCAAGACCACGAACAGCGCCGCGTACTGCGCGCCGTTCAGCGCCGGGACGACGTCGACCGGCAGCGTGTACGCGATCACGAACCGCACCCCGGCGTCCAGGATCGTCGCCACACCCCAGATCACGCTGGCCGTCCGCCAGATGCGCCGGAAGCCCGGCAGCCGCTCCCACAGCACGTCCCACGACTCGTTGTTCGGCCCGATCCGGCCCTCCAGCAGCGGACGCGCGAACAGGAAGACGATCGGCGGTTCGGCGCGCATGGTGGCCACCAGCCAGACGCCCGCGATCCCGGTCAGGTAGCCGTCCTTGGCCAGCAGGAACCGAGGGCTGCCGTCGATCAGCGACGCCAGCGAACTCAGGATCGTGATGCCGACCATGAACGCGGCCAGCGAGTCCCGGCGGCGCTGGTAGACGACCTGGTACAGCGTGCTCAACGCCGGCGGCACCGCGCTGAGCAGCAGCGCCAGGAAGGTGCTCAGCCCGGCGGCCCGCAGCAGGTAGAACGCGACGATCGGGCTCGCGACGTCGAACAGCAGCGTCAGCAGTGCCGCGTCGCGCCGCGGCCGGGCGGTGGCCGGCCCGGTCACGCGCGCGTCGCCAGCTCGAAGACCGTCGCCAGCTCCCGCGCGCACTCGGCCGGGTCCAGGTCCGGCCGGGACTCGATCAGCATCGGCACCCCGTCCAGGCTGCGCTGGATCGCGGCGGCGACCACCATCGGGTCGAACATCCGGAACTCCCCGCTCTCCTGCCCGTTGACCAGCAGCTGCTGCACCGGCTGCACCGTGACGAGCCCGGTCTCACGCTGGTTCACCGACAGCGTCCCGCTCAGGAAGATGCCCAGCAGCGCCTTCATCTGCGTCCGGTGCGTCGCGACGAACTCGATGTAGCCCTCGATGTAGGCCCGCAAGCCGCCCGCCGCGGTCGTCTGGTCCGCCAGACGCTGCCGCATGAACTCGGTCATCCCGTGGTAGACCTCGGTCACCACCTGGCCCACGAGCTCCTGCTTCCCCGCGAAGTGGTAGGAGATCAGCCGCGTACTCGACAGGCCCGCACGCTCGGCGATCCGTGCGAACGAGGTCTGCGCGTAACCGAGCTCTGCGATGGTGTCGATGGTCGCGGCCACGATCTGGGCCCGCCGGGTCTGCGCGGTGACGGACTTCTCCGGACCGGCATCCGCCGGAGTTATCTGCATGAGTAAAAGATATTACAACCGAGTAACATGCGGCGTCCACGGGGCCGCTTGCCATCGGGCGAGGACCTACCTGCTTCAACTCGGCCATTGGCGGCGGGCCGGGCCGGACTGGCCGCCGCCGGCAGGGGCATGGCTCAGAGCGTCCAGTCGTGGTCGGTGGCGAACTCCACCAGTCGCTTGCGGAGGCGGACGATCTGGGCGCCGGTGAGAGTCGGGTCGGCTTCCAGCAGGAACTCGGTGAGTTCGCGGCTGAGTTGGGACGGTGCCGGGGTCTTCGCGGGTGAGGCGCTCTCCCGGGGGGTGGCGGAGCCGGAGGCCGGGACGTGCTGCACCACCTGCACGTCGCACGCCTTGAGGCCGCGGTCGCCCTCCTCGACGGTGTACTCGACTACGGAGCCGGGGGTGTAGAGGCTCTTGTCGTCGAGGAAGTCGTTCGCGTGCATGAACACGTCTTCGCCGCCGTGTGAGGACGAGATGAAGCCGTAGCCGCGCATCTCGTCGAAGCGGAGGATCCTGCCGGTCTCTACCACGTCCGCCAACCCCAACCTTGTCCAGGAACACCGACAACTATGGCGGCTCCCAGGAGCCGCTGCGGCAAGAATAGCCCAGCGCCGGTCTTCCGGTGGCGCCTGGCGCGTCAGAGCCCTGGCTTGATCGACCGGTAGTACCCGGCCGCGCCGGGGTGCAGCTCGATCGGCTCGGTGTAGACCGCGATGGACGGGTCCAGCTGCCTGGCGACCAGCACGCGGGGCGCCAGCGCCGGCTTGTCGGCGAACAGCGCGGAGGTGAACCGCCAGACGTCGGTGTCGCGGGTCCCGGCCAGCGTCACCAGCAGGTTCGGCACGGCGATCGTGGTCACCTTGGCGACGTCCGCGTAGGTCCCGGTCGGGATGGTGCCGGTGCGGTAGGAGGTCCCGAACCGGTAGCGGAGCTTGGTGGCCTCCTCCGCCAGGTCGAGGAGCCGGAACGGCGTGGTCCTGGCCAGGTCGTCCACGCCCGAGGTGGGCAGGCCGCCGGACCAGAAGAACGCGTCGATCCGGTGGTCCTTCAGGGCCGCCACCGAATCGGCCAGCCCCATCGGCACGGCCTGCAGCGCGTGCTCCCAGTCGACGCCGTCGGCGGTGAGGATGCGCTGGGCGATCAGCTGGGTCCCGGAGCCGGCGCCGCCGATGGACACCCGCAGCCCGCGCAGCTGGCTGACGTTCTGCACCGGGGAATCAGCCGGAACGACCAGGTGGATGTAGTCGTCGTAGAGCCGAGCGACGGCGCGGACCGGGATCGGCTTGTCGAACGGGGCCTGGCCGGTGTTCGCGGCGTCCGCGGCGTCCGCGGCGGTCAGCGCGAACGCGGTGTCGGCGGCGGGCTGGGGGGACGCGGTGCCGCCGGACGCCAGGCGGTTGAGGTTCTCCACCGAGCCGGAGGTCGGAACGACGGTGAGCGGACCGACGCTCTTGGCCAGGGTCGCGCGCAGTGCCTCAGCGTATTGATAGTAGACGCCGGTTGTGCCGCCGGCGTAGATGACGGCGGACATCGGGAGTTTGTCGTCGCCGCCGCAGGCCGTGGGCAGCGCTGTGCAGGCCGCCAGCACCAGTGCCAGCAGGAACCGGCCGACCCGGCGGCGGGGCTTGACAAGCGCTCTGACCGGTGTGCGGGCGATGGCGTTACGACCGGACTTCATCGGCATCACGATCCCTTGTCCGGCCGCCGGGGCAGGCTCAGGGTGACCATGAGGCCCGAGGGCGTGTTGGGCGCGAAGGCGACGTCGCCGCCGACCGCCGCCTGCAGGGTCCTGACGATCGCCAGGCCCAGCCCGGTCCCGTCGACGTTCTGGTGGCGCAGGCTGCGCCAGAACCGGTTGCCGATCCGCGCGTACTCGGTGTCGAGCAGCCCGGCGCCGTTGTCGGCGACGACGCAGTGCACCGTCGCCGCCTCGGCGCTGAGCCGGACCGTGACGGTGCCGTTCGGCGGGCTGAACTTGATCGCGTTGTCCAGGATCGCGTCCAGCGCCGAGCCGAACAGCGTCGGGTCGGCGTGCGCCGTCAGCACCAGGCTCGCGGCGCCGGTCGGCGGCAGCAGCGTCACCGCTCGCGCCTGGGCCTGCGGGGTCCAGGACAGCACCCGGCAGCCGACGAGGGAGCGCACGTCGACGTCCTGCAGGTCCGGCTCGATCTGGTCCACGGCCGCCAGCCGCAGCAGGCTGTCCAAGATCGCGTTCAGTCGCTGCACCTCGTCGGCCAGCGCCCCGACCTCGTCCAGCCGGTCCGGCTCCACCTGCGCCTGCAGGTTCTCGATCCGCAGCGTCAGCCCGGCCAGCGGGGTGCGCAGCTGGTGCGAGGCGTCGGCGACGAAGGCGATCTGGTGCTCCATCATCTGCTCGACCCGGTTCGCCATCCGGTTGAACGAGCCGGCCAGCCGGCGCAGCTCCGGCGGGCCGGTCACCGCGCCGACCCGGGCTTTGAGCCGGCCCCTGGCGATCTCCCCGGTGGCCCGGTCCAGCTGGTCCACCGGCCGCAGCACCCAGCGCGAGAGCCGGCTCACCAGCAGCACGCTGGCCAGCAGCATGCACTGCCCGGCGGCGGCCAGCCCCAGCAGGGAGGTGCGCACCTGGCCGCGCAGCGCCGCGGTCGGCGAGACGGTCACCACGATCTGCACCACGTCGTCGCCGCGCAGCACCGGTACCGCGACCACGATGTCCCGGGTCTCCCACGGCCACATCGCCCGGTCGTCGCTGCTCGGGTGGCCGCTGAGCGCCACGCTCATCGGCTGGGAGATCGCCGGGGCGTCCAGGGAGAACTGCTTGCCGTACCGGGCCCGCACGCCGCCGTTCGCGTCCAGGACCGCGGTCGCCACGCCGTAGAGGGTGCTGTACCGCTCCAGCTGCTCGTCCAGCTCGCGATCGTCGACCGGGGTCTCGGCCTGCTGCGCGACCCCGGCCAGCCGGACCGCGTCGCGCAGCCGGTCGGCGAACACCCGCTGCTCGTCGCGGTGGGCGATGTTGGACGACAGCGGGATGGCGAGCAGCGTCAGCAGGGCGCTGATCAGGACCATCAGGAGCAGGGCCAGCCGCAGCCGCATCGGCGTGGCGTCAGCCGGTCGTGACGCGGTAGCCGATACCGCGCGCCGTCTCGATCAGGTCCCTGACTCCCAGCTTGGTGCGCAGCGAGGCGATGTGGACCTCCAGCGTGCGCTCGCCGCCCTCGCCGCCGGAGCGCCAGACCTGGCCGATGATCTCCTCCCGCCGGAACACCTCGCCGGGCCGGCCGGCGAGCAGGTTCAGGACGTCGAACTCCTTGCGGGTCAGGGATTTCGGCGCGCCGTGCACGGTGACGGTCCGGGCGTTGGGGTCGACCACCAGCGGGCCGACCCGCTTCACCGACCGGGACTCCGGCGACGGCTCCTCGCGGGTGCTCCAGTCGGTGCGCCGGGCCACCGACTGGATCCGGGCGACCAGCTCGGCGAGTTTGAACGGTTTGGCCAGGTAGTCGTCCGCGCCGGCGTTCAGCCCCTTGACCCGCGACTCCACCGCGATCCGGGCGCTGACCATGATGATCGGGATCCGGGACCGGCGGCGGATCTGCTCGCAGATCTCGAAGCCGTCCTGGTCCGGCAGCCCGACGTCGAGCAGGATGATCTCCGGCGGCGGGTCGGCGCCGAGCTGGTTCAGGGCGTCGCCGGCCGTGCCGACGCCGGCGACCTGGTACCCCAGCCGGGTCAGCGCGTCGCGCATGGCGCCGCGCAGGCTCAGGTCGTCCTCCACCAAGAGCAGCCTCATGTGCGTCGCACCCCCGATAGGTAACGCAGGGTTTTGCTCAGGGTATTACTTCGTCGTATGTTCAGGGTTTTGCTATGCGTTGCGAATGGCTCAGGGTTTTGCTTCACTCTTCGCGCCACCACAATGGGCCATCGGCCGGTTACGGGTCAAGAGTGGTGGAACGGGGGGATCGCACGCGGGCGAGAAGTTCATCCGCGGTACTCCGAGCGGAAGCTCAGCGGAACCTCAAGACGGTTGCCGGTGTCTTCTTACCTGGACTAGTAAATCCTATTGCGGGCACCATTCGAGCCTATTGCCTGGCGCTGAACACCGGCTCGGGCCGGATCGTCCCAGGTCTGCAGCCGAGCCACCGCCCGCGAGCGCCATCCCGCCAGCTCCAGCCCGCCCGTCCGCCAGGTCCAACCGCAGCCCAGTGCCGTCCGTCTCAAGGTGCCGCCCCCCGCAGTGCCGTTCGACTGCATCCACCTGCCATCGAGTGGAGACTCCCGACATGTTCACGCCCGAGATCGACCTCCCCCAGCACCGTGCCGCCCGGGGTGGCCGGCCGGCCGCACGACGCCGGGACGGCGCGCCCGCCGGGCGTCCGCGACCACCCGT
>JABFWL010000495.1 GCA_013362315.1 Catenulispora sp.
AGCGGCGGCAGCAGCGGCGGCAGCAGCGGCGGCAGCAGCAGCGTCAGCTGCAACATCCACGCCAGCAGCAACCACCAGCGCCCCCGCCCCCACCCAAGTCCGCCTCATGCTCACCTACATCTACGCCCAACTCGGCAAACCCTACGTCTGGGGCGGCGCCGGCCCCAACGTCTTCGACTGCTCCGGCCTCGCCATGCGCGGCCTCGAAGCAGCAGGCTGGTCCTTCCCCCACCCCGCCCAATGGCAGTACCTGGCTATGCACCCCCTCACCTACAACCAACTCCGCCCCGGCGACCTGGTCTTCTGGGCCGAGGACGACTCCAACCCGCACACGATCTACCACGAGGCCATCTACATCGGAAACGACCGCATCATCCAGGCCCCACGCCCCGGCGGCGTCGTCGAACAGCAGTCCCTCTGGGTGAACGGCCCCCCGAGCTTCTACGCCCGGCCATAGCGCTCCCACCGCCCGCGCCCATCCCCCCGCTCACCGCCAGCGGCCCGCTTGACCAGGCCCACCGCCGAACCGCCGCCGCCCCAGCGCCAGCGGCCACCGCGCCCGCACCCGCCGCCCAAACCCCGCGTCACCGCCCCTGTCACTGCCCTCTGTCACCACCCACTGCCACCACCCCTGTCACCACCCCCCCGCCATGATGCCTCCATGCCCGAAATCCACTACAAACCCGGCGACGCAACCACCCCCTCCGTCAAAGGCCCCAAACTCATAGCCCACCTCTGCAACGACCGCGGCGGCTGGGGCCGAGGCTTCGTCCTGGCCATCTCAGCCCGCTGGCCCGAGCCGGAGAAGGCCTACCGCAAGTGGTACCGCGAACGCAGCACCAACGACTTCGCCCTGGGCGCCGTCCAAGTCGTCCAAGTCGCACCGCCCCACCACCGCATCTGGGTCGCCAACATGGTCGGCCAGCACGGCGTCAAGACCGGCTCCGCCGGCCCGCCGGTCCGCTACGACGCGATCGACCAGTGCCTGAAGAACCTCGCCGACCGCGCCCTGGAACTCGAAGCGTCAGTCCACATGCCACGCATCGGCTGCGGCCTGGCCGGCGGCAAGTGGGAACGCATCGAACCGCTGATATCCGCCCGACTCTGCGACCTCGACATCTCAGTCACCGTCTACGACCACACCTGAGAGCATCCCCGCGCCCGCGAACACCGCCCCCAACACCACCCACCCAGCCAGCCCATGCCTCAGCGCAGTCTGCGTCACCACCACCGGCCCCACCATCGCCCCGGCAGCAACGCCCGCGTTGAACACCCCCTGATAAGCCCCGACCGCCCGCTCGTCAGCCAGGTCGTAGCTCAACGCCCAACCGCCCGCCTGGGTAAGCACCTCGCCGACCGTCAACAACACCCCGGCCCCAAGCAGCACCACAGTCGCCGCGACCGGAGACAGCCCCTTCGCACACGCCGTCACAACGCACGACACCCCCAGCACCACCCCTCCAACCCTCAGTGCCCGTGCCGCCGAAGCGATCCCGTGCACGCCGCGAGCCGCCCGCACCTGCAGCACCACCACCAGCGCCGTGTTGACGATCAGCAACCCCGAGACCAGCACCCGCGGCGCCCGAGTGTCGTCGAGCAGCCACAGCGGCAGCCCCACCTCGGTCAGCGCGAACTGAATCATCAAGACCGCGTTCAACGCCGCAACGGCCTGATACCGCCTCGACACCCGCACCCTTTCCGAGGGCCGCGACGCCACACCAGCACCGCCACCGGCCCGACTCGGCTCCCGCAGCACGACCCCCGGCAGCAACGCCACGACCCCCAGGTAGCTCACCGCATCCACCACGATCACCGCCTGATAGACCACCCGGCTGTCCGCCTGCAGCGCCAGCGCCGCAGCCGCCGCCCCCAAACCGATCGCCGCATTGGTGACCGCCCGCACATACGCTCGGTCCGCCACCCGCGTCTCCGGCTCGAACGCCTGCGCGTACATCGCCTGCCGCACCGCGCCCGCGGCCCGATCCAGCGCCGTCGTCACGCACATCACCACCGCAAACGCCCAGAACGCCGTACAGAACGCCAACACCGCCGTCGCGGCCGTCTGCCCGCACAGCAGCACCGCCGACACCCGCTTGATCCCATACCGGTCCGCCGCGCGCCCAGCGGGGAGACTGGCCAGCACCCCGGCCAGCCCCGCGACCGTCAGCACCACGCCCACCCGCATCGCGCCGAAGCCGAGGGTGCGCGTGAAAAAGAGCGCTGCGATGGTCAGGTACAGGCCGCTGCCGAACCTGGTGATCAACGCCGCGAGCGCCAAACGTCGACGCGGCCCGGTCGGACGCGCGGCCTGCCCGGCGATCTCGGCAGGCTCAGCGCTGTCTTCCCGCGTGGAAACCGTAGTCATGCCGTTCAGCACAGCGGCGGTAGCATCGGCTCCGGAATCGATTCAGCGGGGGACTGAATGATCACGATCGAACTGGGCCTGGACGAACTCGCGGCCACTTCCTTCGCCTACTCGGCGATCATGGAAGCCGGCATGAGTCTGCGCATGTGGACCCACGCCCACTTCTACGCCGAGCACATTCCGCTGTTCAACCGCATGCGCCCCGCCTTCGAGCGCCTGGACACCGAGCTGCTGACCTCGCTGGTCGGCGCCTTGCGGTGGATTCCCGACTTCCTCACCCCGCGCCCGACGACGCCGTGGCCGGACTTCCAGCGCGAGCTGGCCGTTCTCCGCGCCACGCCGCCGGAGACGATCTGGCCCGACCTGGAACGCACCTTCCTGCCCATCGAGGGTGCGGTGCCGCCACGGCTCGCCGGTGCTCAGCACGACCCGGAACGCACATTGGCCGAGATCGCCGACGCGCTGGCGGCGTACTGGGACACCTGCCTGGCCCCCGAGTGGTGGCCGCGCGCGAAGTCGCTGCTGGAGGCCGACATCGTGCACCGGGCGCGGATGCTCGCCGAGCGCGGCGCCGCCGTGCTGTTCCGGGAGCTCAGCAACCGGCTCAGCTGGGACGGCCGGCGGCTGGTGATCCGCTGGGAGAGCGAACCGATCCCAGCCGCGCCCAGCTACGACGTCGAGGCCGCCGGGCAGGGGCTGCTGCTGATCCCGACCTGCTTCTCGCACGGCGCGCTGAGCATGATCACGCCGTCCGGACCGCCGGTGGTGATCTACCAGGCACGCGGCGTGGCCACGCTGGCCGAGCGGATCGAGCCGCGTCCCCCGGGGCCGGCGCTGGAGCGGCTGCTCGGCGCTCCCCGCGCCCGGCTCCTGCTGATGCTCGACGAGCCGGTGTCGACCACCGAACTGGCGCGCCTCCTTGCTGTGACGCCGGGCGCGGTGAGCCAGCATCTCAAGGTGCTCACGGACGCCGGACTCACGTCCCGGGCGCGCCACGGGCGCAGCGTGCTCTACATGCGCAGTGCGCTCGGAGATTCTTTGACGGGTTGCACCTAACCACACCCACACCCCGCCAAAGCCGTAGCCATCCGATCCACACCCGCACGCGCCCCGGCAGTATCCGTAGCCTGATCCGCCATCAACGCGAACACGAGCAACTCCCCATCGCTATCGCGCACCAGCCCAGCCAGCGTGACAACCCCAGCCAACGACCCGGTCTTCGCCCGCACCACACCAGCCCCGGCACTGGACTGCGCCGTCGTATACCGCCCATCCTCCGCGAGCGTCCCGGTGAAGCCGGCGACCGGCAGCCCCGTCAAAGCCGCCCGCAGATCAGGATGAGCGTCCGCAGCCGCCGAAGACAGCACCCTGACCAAGAACGCCGGACTGATCCGGTCCTCCCGCGACAGCCCACTGCCGTCCACCGTGTCCAACCCGTCCAGTCCCACCCCGAGCTTGCCCAGCTGCTCCCGGACCGCCGCGACCCCGCCGTCGAACGTCGCCGGCTTCCCGGCGGCCAGCGCCACCTGCCGCAGCAGCGCCTCGGCGAGGTCGTTGTCCGAAACCGTGAGCATGTGCTCCACCAGGTCGCCCAACCGCGCCGACGAAACACTCGCCACCTGGTCCGCCGAAGCCGACGCCGCCGACCCGCTCCCCGCCCCCGGCATCGCCGAAGGCTTCCCGCTCACCTTCACCCCGTGCGCCGCCAACCGCCCCGCGAACGCCACCGCTGCCGAACCCGCCGGGTCCGCCACCCGCGGGCTCAGCTCATCGCCGGGCCGGCTCCGGCCCTCGTCCACCATCAGCCCCACCACCGGCGCGACATTGCCATCCGTATAGCCCGCCGACCACGTCGGGCTCAAGGCCGGACCAGCGAACACCGACGCGTCGTAGCCCAGTGTGACTGAATTCACGCCTCTGGCCTGCAGCACGCCCGCCGTCGCGGCAGCCAGCTCCTCCAGCGCCGCTGGACGCCACGCCGGATCGTTCGGCGCCGCCTGCGTCGAAAGCGTCGGGTCACCCCCGCCGACCAGCACGATCGTCGGCGTGGCCGAGTTCCCGCCGGTCTGCACGACCCGGGTCTGGAACCGCTTGTCCGGCCCCAAGGCGGCCAGCGCCGCGACCGCCGTCACCACTTTGTTCGTGGACGCCGGCGCGAAGCCCTCGCCGGCGCGCTGATCGAACAGCAAGCCGGATCCAGCCGGGTCGGCGACCGCCACCCCGACGTGCCGACCCAGCCCCGCCGCCGTCGTCAGCGGCTTCAAAACGCCGGCCAGCCCCGCCGTCGTCGGCGCTCCGCCAGCCTTGTCACCTGCGAGAACGGGAACAAGCGCGGCGGCGGCCGGGTTGTGTGCGGGGCCGGTGGCACGCGTCGACGGAGCGGGAGAGGAGGGGGCCACCGAGTC
>JABFWL010000236.1 GCA_013362315.1 Catenulispora sp.
CGCGCCGCCGAGGCCGCGGCCCGCGCCGGCCGGCCGCTGGTGATGCTGGCGACCGGCGCGGACCGGGTGATCGACGCGGTGCTGCGGCAGTCCGGCGTGATCCGCGTCGACGGGTTCGACCTGCTGCTGGACTGCGCCGCGACGCTGGCGCGGTTCCCGAAGCCGCCCCAGCCCCCGGGCCCGGTGCGGATCGCGGCCGACTCCGGCGGTGCCGCGGCGCACCTGGCCGATCTCGCACGGCGGGCCGGGCTGCGGGTGGAGGACGCCGGCCCCGCGGGCGACATAGCCGAGCTGGCTGCCCGGCCCGGCGCCGGCATGGTGCTCTACGCGGTGACCGAGACCGGCGCCGCCGCGGAGTGGACGGCCGCCGCGCTGGTCGAGGCGGCGCGCGCCAGTTCCACTCCGGTGGGCGCCATATGGTGCTCCTCCGGCGGAACGGAGACCGGATACCGGCTCATCCTGCAACAGTCGCCGGAGCTGGCGACGTTCAGGACGCTCACCGGCGCGGTGGCGGCCGCGAAGGCGTACTACGACCACTGCGACTTCCGGTTCCGGATCCCGACGATGGTCGAGGACAACGCGATGGCCGGGGTGAAGGCGCGGCAGGTGCTGGCGTCGGGCTCTGGTCCGGCCGGTGCCCGGAAGAAGAACCCGGACGGCTCCAAGGGCCTGTCGGAGTCGCAGACGCATCAGCTGCTGCGCGCCTACGGCATCCGGACGCCGCGCGAGCAGCTGGTGACCAGCGCGGCGTGGGCGGTGCGGGCCGCGGCCACCATCGGCTACCCGGTGGTGATGAAGGCGTCGGTGGCCGGGCTGCCCTCGGCCTCCTCCGCGGGCTTGACCCGCACCGGCATCACGTCGGCGTCGCAGGTCCGGGAGAATTTCAAGGACCTGATGGACTCGGCCGGCCGCCAGGGTTTCGGCACCCTGGACGGGGTGCTCATCGGCCAGCAGATCGCCGGCGGCGTCGACACCATGGTCGGGATCCGGCGGGACGACCGGTTCGGGCCCGCGGTGGTGGTCGGAGTGGGTGGTGCCTACGCCGAAACGCTCGGTGACGTGGCGATCCGCGTCGCGCCGTTCGACGCGCACCAGGCCCGCCGGATGCTGGACGAACTGCACTGCCTGCCGCTGTTGACCACCGCCGGTGCAGACCTGGACGCGCTCGCCGACACCGTACTGCGTGTGCAGCGCATGGCTTTGGATCTCGGCGACGTGCTGGAGTCGTTCGACATCGCGCCGCTCCGGGTGCTCGGGCGGGGCGGCGGGACCGTGGCCCTGGACGCCTCGGCGGTGCTGCTGCGGCGCGGGTGAACGGTCGCATGTCCGAAGCGCCCGAGCGCTCCGTGCAGGAGTCCGTTCGCCACGAGTTCGCCGCCGGCGTCGCGTGGATCACGCTGGATCGGCCGGAGTCGTTGAACGCGATCGACGCCGACCAGCGTGACCGGATCATCCGGCTGCTGCGGGCGGCCTCGGCCGATCCGCAGACTCGCGTGGTCGTCCTGACCGCCACCGGCCGGGGCTTCTGCACCGGCGCCGACCTGCGGCCGAAACCCGGCGCTGCGGCGGCCGGGCCGGCCCGGCCGCCGGCGCCGGGCGATGTCGCCCGGACCATCCGCGACGGCGCGCAGGCCCTCATCGCCGCCGTCCTGGACTGCGAGAAGCCGGTCATCGCGGCCGTGAACGGCATCGCCGCCGGCCTCGGCGCGCACCTGGCGCTCGCCTGCGATCTGGTGATCGCGGCCGAGTCGGCCAAGTTCATCGAGATCTTCGCCCGGCGCGGCCTGGTGCCGGACGGCGGCGGCGCGTATCTGCTCACCCGGCTGGTCGGCGTGCACAAAGCCAAGGAGCTGATCTTCTTCGCCGACGATGTGCCGGCCGCCGAAGCGCTGGTGCTCGGCCTGGTGAACCGCGTCGTGCCGGATGCCGTGTTGGAGAAGACAGCGCGGGAGTGGGCCGAGCGGCTGGCGGCGGGGCCGACCCGGGCGTTCGGCCTGGCGAAGAACCTCGTCAACCGGGCGCTGGAGGTCGATCGGGCCACGGCGTTCCGTGAGGAGGCGGATGCGGTAGAGCTCAACATGGCGACGGAGGACGCCCGCGAGGGCGTGCGCGCTTTCGTCGAGCGCCGGCCGCCGGAATTCACAGGGCACTGATTACGTTCCCTGACGGATGTGGACGGATCCTGAGCTGAGCGTGTTCGGTATAGCGAACGCAGCCTTACTTGACGGGTCATCAGTTCCCACTCACACTGGGGCTGTCCGTCCACGTATGCTGGGTAGAGCTGCGCTTTTGAAATGGCGAACGAGTTGGGAACCGCGCAGTCACGAACAGCGTGACACCTAGGGGCTGGGACCATGCCTGCACAGGCCACCGCACGCGAGCAAGCCGAACAGACGGCCGTCGACCCGGCGGATTACCGCCGCGTCCTGGGCCACTTCCCTTCCGGCGTGACCGTCGTGGCGGCGGAGGACGCGCAGGGGCCCGTGGGCTTCGCCTGCCAGGCCTTCTCAGCCCTCTCCCTGGATCCACCGCTGGTGCTCTTCTCGGTGGGGCACACCTCGACCACGTGGCCGCGTATCAGGGCCGTGGGCCGCTTCTGTGTCAACTTTCTAGCGGCGGACCACGAGACCCTGTGCCGGGCGTTCGCGGCCAGCGGCGGTGACAAGTTCGAGGGTGTCGAGTGGCGGCGGTCCGAGCTCGGGTCGCCGATCCTGGACGGCGCCCACGGCTGGGTGGACTGCACGATCGAGGCCACCTATCCCGGCGGGGACCACACGATCGTGGTGGGGCGGGTGCACGGGCTGGACGCCGACGGGGAGTCGAACCCGTTGATCTTTCATCGGGGGGCGTTCGGCTGAGAGGCCGGCTGCCCGCACCGGAGCAGCTTTAGTGCGACGCTTGCTTCCACACGACGACCCCGCCCTTGTGCACCCCCGGCGCGATCACCTGGTCCAGGAAGGACTTCAGCGAGTCAAGGTTCTGCGCGTTGTCCGCCGCGACCACGCAGTTCGCCTTCCAGATATCCAGGTCCTGCGTCACCCGGCTCTTGATGCCGGCGTCCACCGGCGGCGTGGCTCCGCCGCCGTTCTTGGAGATGTAGGTCAGCCACTGGGCCGTCCACAGGATGTTCTCCTTGCCGAAGACCACGTGCTTGTCCGTCGGCGAGTTCGGCACCATCGCCGGGCCCTGCGGGATGTCGAACGCGGTGTCGGCGGCCGTGGACCAGGTCTGCTCGGCCCGGTCCCCGTTGGAGGACAGCGGTACCGCGACGATGGTGTTGCGGCCCGGGGAGACGCATTCCTTCCAGGTGCCGGCCGTGAAGTAGGCCGGGATCGGGTTGCGGTCGATGGTGTCCAGGACCCGGGGCAGCAGCGGTACCAGGGCGGTCACCGCCGCGCCGAGCGCCAGGCCGCGCACCCAGTACCAGCGGTGCTCCGTCGCCTTGTCCACGCCGATCGCGAGCAGGATCCCGACGACCCAGCTCACCGCCAGCGCGCTGCGGATCGGCAGGCTGGAGGAGAACAGCGGCAGGTCTTTCAGGTGGCCCCACAGGCCGTCCGACGGCAGCGGCCACCACCACCAGGTGATCGGACGGCCGCTGTAGACCGGCTTCGGGCCGACGGACAACGCGACCAGGCCCAGCCCGGCGATCAGTAGGGCCCGGACCGCCGCATTGTTCAGGCACCACAGCGTCAGGAGGACGACGACCAGCAGGAGCGCCCAGCCGACCAGCGCCGCCTGCTCGGTCGAGCCCGGCGCCAGCGGGTCCAGCTTGTCCGGGTCGCCCCACAGCTCCATGCTCGGATACACCCCGTACGACTTCAGATCCGCCGAGTAATAGGCGATGTCGAAGGGGATGCCCTTGAAGGATTGGGGTCCGGCGAACTGGAACGTCAGCGGATACGCCAGCACGACCGCCGAGGTGGCGATCGCGATCGCCGCGCCCTTGAGGAACGTGGCTCCGTCGGCCAGGCTGCGTCGCGGCGCGTTCACGGCATAGGCGATCAGGAAGAAGGCGCAGCCGAGCGCCGTCAGGAACAGCAGTTCCTCGCCGACGAACACCTGCGCGGCGATCAGCAGGCCGAGCACCACGCCGTTGCGCGCCGTGTGCTCCCGCTCGCGCAGCTGCACCAGGCGGCCCAGGATCAGCGGCACCAGCCACTGTCCAGACAGGTTCGGATGCCCCAGCGTGTGGGACATCATCGACGGCGAGAAGCCCATGAACAGGCCGCCGAGGAAGGCCGCGGTCTCGGTCCGCACCACGTGCCGGCGCAGGAACCAGCGCCAGGTGATCGCGGTGCCGGCCAGGTTGAAAGTGGTCAGCAGGGCATAGGAGACCGATGATCCGAACAGATAGGTGATCGGCGTCAGCACCACGGCCGGGCCGATGATCTGCGGGTTGCCCTCCAGGTTCATCCCGTCGGGGGCGTTCATCGCGTGCGTGAACAGCGGGTTGTGGAAGTGCAGCACCGCGTGCTGGACCGCCGTCAGCTGCCACTCGAAGTAGAGCTGGTCGTAGGGGTTGGCGGCGATCAGGCCGACCACCGGGTGCAGCAGAAGCTTCCAGGTCAGGCCGATCGCGAGAATGATGTAGGCCAGGGAGAGGACCAGCCCGGGACTGGGGTCGCGGACCTCCAGCATGACCCGGTTCGCGAGGCGGCGCAGGGGGTTGCGCGGCCGAGCCGGTTCCTCGTCCGGCAGCGGCTCCAGCCGCTTGACTTCGAACTCCTGGATCCCGTCGGCGGTCTCGATCGTCTCGACCACCTTGAT
>JABFWL010000661.1 GCA_013362315.1 Catenulispora sp.
CGCCCTGGGGATCGCCGCGCTGCTCGACGCCGGCCGGGCCGCTGGCCGCACCTCGTTCGATCTGGCCGCGCCGCGCTCGGTGCGGCCGTTCGCGATCGCCGCGCTGGCCCGGGACCAGGCCGCCCGCGGGCGGCCGGTGCTGGCCGTGACCGCCACCGGCCGCGAGGCCGAGGACCTGGCCGCGGCGCTGCAGAGCCTGCTGCCGCCGGACACCGTCGTGGACTTCCCAGCCTGGGAGACGCTGCCGCACGAGCGGCTGTCGCCGCGCAGCGACACCGTGGGCCGCCGGCTGGCGGTGCTGCGCCGGATGGTGCACCCGGACGCCGGCACCGAGGGTGCGGGCCCGGTGTCGGTGGTCGTGGCGCCGATCCGCTCGGTGCTGCAGCCGCAGGTGAAGGGCCTGGCCGACCTGGTGCCGGTGGCGGCCCGCACCGGCGACGAGATCGACCTGGACGACCTGGTGAACCGGCTGGCGGCGGCCGCCTACACCCGGACCGACCTGGTGGAGAAGCGCGGCGAGTTCGCGGTGCGCGGCGGCATCGTCGACGTCTTCCCGCCCACCGAGGAGCACCCGCTGCGGCTGGAGTTCTGGGGCGAGGAGATCGAGGAGATCCGCTACTTCAAGGTCGCCGACCAGCGCTCCCTGGAGGTCGCCGAGCACGGCCTGTGGGCACCGCCGTGCCGGGAGCTGCTGCTCACCGACGAGGTGCGCAAGCGGGCCGCGGCGCTGATGGCCGAACACCCGGAGCTGGCCGACATCCTCGGCAAGGTCTCCGAGGGCGTCGCCGTGGAGGGCATGGAGTCGCTGGCGCCGGCGCTGGTGGACGAGATGGAGCTGTTGATCGACCTGCTGCCGCCCCAGTCGCCGGTGGTGCTGTGCGACCCCGAGCGGGTGCGGACCCGGGCCGCCGACCTGGCCGCCACGTCCGCGGAGTTCCTGGACGCCTCCTGGGCCGCCACCGCCGGCGGCGGCCAGAGCCCGATCGATCTGGGCGCGGCGTCGCTGCAGGACCTGGTGAGCGTGCGCGAGCACGCCATCACCCTGGGCCTGCCGTGGTGGTCGCTGACGCCGTTCGCCCCGGACCTGGAGCTGCTGCCCGAGGACGACACCGAGGTCAGCGCGATCCAGGACGCCGCGCAGTACGGCGGCGACACCGGGCGGGCGCTCGCCGACGTCAAGGCCCGGATCTCAGCGGGCTGGCGCGTGGTGCTGGTCACCGAGGGCCACGGGTCGGCCGAGCGCTTGGTGGAGGTGCTCAAGGGCGCGGACATCGGCGCCCGCTATGTCCCGGAGCTGGCCGCGCTGCCGGATCCGGCGCTGGCCACCGTCTCCTGCGCCACCGTGGAACACGGCTTCACAGCCCCGCACCTGTTGCTCGAAGTCCTCACCGAGCAGGACATCTCCGGCCAGCGGGTCGGAACCAAGGACATGTCGCGGATGCCCTCGCGGCGCCGCAACGTCATCGACCCGCTGCAGCTCAAGGCCGGCGACCCGGTGGTGCACGAGCAGCACGGCGTGGGCCGCTACGTGGAGATGGCGCAGCGCACCGTCGCCGGCGCCACGCGCGAGTACCTGGTCATCGAATACGCCGCGGCCAAGCGCGGCCAGCCCGGCGACCGGCTGTTCGTGCCCACCGACCAGCTGGACCAGGTGACCAAGTACGTCGGCGGCGAGGCGCCCTCGCTGCACCGGCTGGGCGGCGCGGACTGGCAGAAGGCGAAATCCCGCGCGCGCAAGGCGGTCAAGCAGATCGCCGGCGACCTGGTGCGCCTCTACAGCGCCCGGATGGCCGCGCCCGGCCACGCCTTCGCCCCGGACACGCCGTGGCAGCGGGAGCTGGAGGACGCCTTCCCCTACGTGGAGACGCCGGACCAGCTGGCGTGCATCGACGAGGTCAAGAACGACATGGAGAAGCCGGTCCCGATGGACCGGCTGATCTGCGGCGACGTCGGCTACGGCAAGACCGAGATCGCGGTGCGCGCGGCGTTCAAGGCGGTGCAGGACGGCAAGCAGGTGGCGGTGCTGGTCCCGACCACCCTGCTGGTGCAGCAGCACTTCTCCACCTTCGCCGAGCGCTATTCGCAGTTCCCTGTCACCCTCAAGGCCCTGTCCCGGTTCCAGACCGACAAGGAGGCCGCCGAGGTGCTGCGCGGCGTCGCCGACGGCTCGGTCGACGTGGTGATCGGCACCCACCGCCTGCTGGCCAACTCGATGAAGTTCAAACGTCTGGGCCTGGTGATCGTCGACGAGGAGCAGCGCTTCGGCGTGGAGCACAAGGAGCAGCTGAAGCAGACCCGCGCCAACGTGGACGTGCTCACCATGTCCGCCACCCCGATTCCGCGCACCCTGGAGATGGCGGTCACCGGCATCCGCGAGATGTCGACCATCCAGACCCCGCCGGAGGAGCGGCACCCGGTGCTGACCTTCGTCGGCCCCTACGAGGAGAAGCAGATCGCCGCGGCCATCCGCCGCGAACTCCTGCGCGAGGGCCAGGCGTTCTACATCCACAACCGCGTTGAGTCCATCGACCGCGCCGCTTCGCGCCTGCGCACCCTGGTTCCCGAGGCGCGCATCGCCACCGCCCACGGCCAGATGAACGAGCACGTGCTGGAGAAACTGATCGTCGACTTCTGGAACAAGGAGTTCGACGTCCTGGTCTGCACCACGATCGTGGAATCCGGCATCGACATCTCCAACGCCAACACCCTGATCGTGGAGCGCGCCGACAACTTCGGCCTGTCCCAGCTCCACCAGCTGCGCGGCCGCGTCGGCCGCGGCCGGGAGCGGGCCTACTCCTACTTCACCTACCCCCCGGAGAAGCCCCTCACCGAAACCGCCCACGAACGCCTGGCGACCATCGCCCAGCACACCGACCTCGGCGCCGGCATGTACGTGGCCATGAAGGACCTGGAGATCCGCGGAGCCGGCAACCTCCTCGGCGGCGAGCAGTCCGGCCACATCGAAGGTGTCGGCTTCGACCTCTACATCCGCATGGTCGGCGAAGCAGTGGAGGAATACCGCGCGCAGGCCGAGGGCCGCGAGATCGAGGAACCCGTGGAGATCCGCGTGGACCTGCCGGTCGACGCGCACCTGCCGCACGACTACATCCCCGGCGAGCGGCTGCGGCTGGAGGCGTACAAGCGCATCGCCGGTGCGGCGACGCACGAGGCGCTGGCCGAAGTCCGCCAGGAGTTCATCGACCGCTACGGGCGTTTTCCACAGCCTGTGGAGAACCTGCTCGCGGTGGCGGCGTTCCGCATCGACGCCCGCGCGGCGGGCCTGTCCGAAGTCGCGATACAGGGCAACTTCGTGAAGTTCGGTCCGGTGAAGCTGCGCGAGTCGCAGGAGCTGCGGCTGCTGCGGCTGTACCCGAAGAGCCTGGTGAAGGCCGCCACCGAGACGATGCTGGTGCCTAAACCGATGACGCGCCCATCTGCGGGGGTTCGGGGGTCGTCCCCCGATGGACACAGTGGCGGGCAGCCGCTCCGTGATCAGGAACTGCTGGGGTGGGCGCGGGATCTGATCGACGCCGTGTTGAAGATGTAGCCGCTGAAGATGTAGGCCGCCACTACCCCCCGGCCCGCCGAGCCCGGAAAGCCGCCGCTTTCACCCGGCTCTGACAAGCCCCCGAACAGAACTGCCGGACCGAGTTCTTCGACATGTCGACGTAGACGCGGTCGCAGTGCGGCGCGCGGCAGACGCCGAGTCGTCCGGCCAGCTCGCTGCCCACCGCCAAAGCCAGCGCGGTGGCGCAGCCGGCGGTCCAGCCGATGCTGTACGAGTCGTCGGAGCCGTGGAAGTGCACCGCCCACGGCTCTCCCGGCACCCGATCCAGCTGCGGCCGGGCACCGGTCTCCCGCAGGAGGCGGTTCACCGCCTCCGCGGCGTCGTCGACACGCTGCTCCTCCATCGCCTCGAACACGCCGCGCATCACCCGCGCCGCGTGCGCCAGGTGCTCCGCATCCTCACCCGGCAGCAGATCAGGCAGCTTCCGCGCAGTACTCGGCACCGCCCGCGTCGCCGCCGGAGGCAACTCTCCTCCCTTCGGCGCGACGAAAGGCTTGCCGCGGCGTTCCCCGTCGGTGAGCTCGTTCACGAAGGCGACGGCGGCGTCGAGCAACAGTTCCACGTGACTATCGAAAAGCACTTGACCGGTCACTCCTCTCGGCTCTACGCTGATGTGACCAACGATAGTGGATTCATCAGTCACGCGGAGGCCGTGATGCCGACATCGGTGCGGATATTGATCCTGGCTCGTGCGGTCAACCAGCTCGGCGGCTTCTCCCTGGCCTTCCTGACCGTGCTGCTCGCCGACGACTTCGGCGCCGGCCTCACCACCGCCGGCGTCGTCTCGGCGGTCTTCGGCCTCGCGACGATCCCGAGCCGGCTGCTCGGCGGCCGGTTGGCCGACGGCTGGGGCCGCCGCCGCACGATCGTCGCCGGTCTCCTGGCGTGCGCGGTCGCGCAGCTGGGCCTGGCGGCAGCGCCGGACCTGGTGACCGCGACGGTCTGCGCGGTCCTGCTCGGCCTGGCCTTCGAGCTCTTCGAGCCTCCGAGCCAGTCGCTCATCGCCGACTCCGTCCCGGCCGCCGACCGGGCCTCGGCCTTCGGCCTGTTCGCCACCGCGATCGCCGTCGGCAGCCTGGGTGCCGGGCTGATCGCCGACGTCGTCGGGCGGTGGAGCCTGCGCTGGCTGTTCGTCGCCGACGCCGCGACCGGTATCGCCTGCGCCCTCATCGTGCTGCTCGCCTTGGCGCCCGACGCGGC
>JABFWL010000688.1 GCA_013362315.1 Catenulispora sp.
CATCGACCCCGGGCGCGGGCTGCTCGACCAGGGCGTGGACTCCCTGGCCGCCCTCGAGCTGCGCAACCGGCTGGCCGCGGCGACCGGGCTGCGGCTGCCGGACACCGTGATCTTCGACCACCCGACCCCGGCCGGGCTGGCCCGGCACCTGCTCGCCGAGCTGCGGCTGGACGGCGAGGACCCGGCTGACCCGGCCGGCGCCGCCGACCCGGCCGAGACGGCGGCGCGGGAGCTGGCCCGCTTCGAGTCCGCGATCGGCGCGCTGGCCCTGGACCCGGACGGCCGCGCCGGACTGCTCACCCAGCTGCGGACCCTCCTGTCGCGCTGGGACGACGGCGCCGCCGGCGCCGGCTTCGCCGACCGCATCGACGCGGCCTCCGACGAGGAGATGTTCGCGCTCATCGACACCGAACTGGGCCACCCGTGAGGCCGGCCGCCGGCACCGTGGCCGGCCCGCCGGCCCCCATCGCCCCGCAATCAAGAGGTTGATACTTCATGGCGAACGAGGACAAGCTCCGGGAATACCTCAAGCGCGTCACCGCCGACCTGCACGCGGCCCGGCGGCACGCCGAGCAGGCCGACGCCGCGCGGCGGGAGCCGATCGCGATCGTCGCGATGGGCTGCCGGTTCCCCGGAGGCGTGCGCTCGCCGCAGGACCTGTGGCAGCTGGTGGCCACCGGGACCGACGCGGTCGGCGACTTCCCGGCGGACCGGGGCTGGGACACCGAAGGGCTCTACCACCCGGACCCGGACCACCCCGGCACCTCCTACACCGCGCACGGCGGGTTCCTCGACGACGTCGGCGGCTTCGACGCCCGGTTCTTCGGAATGAGCCCGCGCGAGGCCCTGGCCACCGACCCGCAGCAGCGCCTGGTGCTGGAGACCGCCTGGGAGACCTTCGAACGCGCCGCCGTCGACCCCACCGCGCTGCGCGGCACCGCCACCGGCGTGTTCGTCGGCGTGGTCTCCCAGGACTACGTCCCCCGCACCCCCGAAGCCGTCCGCCGGATCGAGACCCACGCGGTGACCGGGATGAGCACCAGCGTGATCTCCGGCCGCGTCGCCTACACCCTCGGGCTGGAGGGCCCGGCGGTGACCATCGACACCGCCTGCTCCTCCTCCCTCATCGCCATCCACCTGGCCTGCTCCTCGCTGCGCGCCGGCGAATGCGGCATGGCACTGGCCGGCGGCGTCACCGTGATGGCCACGCCGATGACCTTCACCGCCTTCAGCCGCCAGCGCGGCCTGGCCCCGGACGGCCGGTGCAAGCCGTTCGCGGCCGCCGCCGACGGCACCGGCTGGGGCGAGGGCGTCGGCCTGATCCTGCTGGAACGGCTCTCCGACGCCCGCCGCCACGGCCACCCGGTGCTCGGCGTGATCACCGGCTCGGCGTCCAACCAGGACGGCGTCAGCAGCCAGCTGTCCGCGCCCAACGGCAGCGCGCAGCGCCGCCTGATCGGCCGCGCGCTGGCCGCCGCCCGGCTCACCCCGGACCAGGTCGACGCGGTCGAGGCGCACGGCACCGGCACCACGCTCGGCGACCCGGTGGAGGCGAACGCGCTGCTCGCCGCCTACGGCGCGGACCGCCCGGCGGACCGGCCGCTGTGGCTGGGCTCGGTGAAGTCGAACATCGGGCACACCCAGGGCGCGGCCGGCGTGGCCGGCGTCATCAAGATGGTGATGGCGCTGCGGCACGCGACGCTGCCGCCGACGCTGCACGTGGACCGGCCCACGCCGCGGGTGGACTGGTCGGCCGGGACGATGCGGCTGCTGACCGAGGCCGTGCCGTGGCCGGCGGGCGAGCGGGTGCGGCGGGCCGGGGTGTCGTCGTTCGGGCTGTCGGGCACGAACGCTCATCTGATTCTGGAAGAGGCTCCGGCGCGGGAGGAGACGGAGGCCGCTGAGGCCGCCGAACCCGGGAGTCCCGGAGCGGGGATCGTTCCGTGGGTGCTGTCCGCCCGCAGTGAGGCGGCGCTGCGTGACGCCGGAGGGCAACTCGCTGGGATCGTGCCGGGCGGTCCGGATGGCGCGGATGGCGCGGATGGCCGGGCTGGCGTAGAGACTGCGCTCTCTGACATCGGGCATGCCTTGCTCACCACCAAGCCCATGTTCGAACACCGCGCGGTGGTGCTCGGCTCCGACCCGGCCGAGTTCGCTTCGGGTCTGGCGGCACTCGCCGCCGGGGAACCCGCGGCAAACGTGGTCACCGGCGTGGCACGGGAACCCGGCAAGACCGTGTTCGTCTTCCCCGGCCAGGGCTCGCAGTGGGCTGGTATGGCCGTCGACCTGCTGGACACCTCACCGGTCTTCGCCGACAGCATCCAGCAGTGTGCAGCGGCACTGGCGCCGCACGTGGACTGGGACCTGCTGCAAGTGCTGCGCGGCGGCGAACCAGGGCTGGACCGCGACGACGTCGTGCAGCCAGTCCTGTTCGCGATGATGGTCTCCCTGGCCCGGCTATGGGAATCGATCGGCATCCACCCGGACGCGGTTATCGGGCATTCACAAGGCGAAATCGCGGCCGCCCACATCGCCGGCGCCTTGTCCCTCGAAGATGCGGCACGCATCGTCGCAGTTCGCAGCCGCCTGCTCGCCCACATCACCGACGACGGCGCCATGGCCTCCATCGCCCTGCCCGCCGACCAAGTACGCGAACACCTCGCAACACTTGACGGAGACCTCGGCATCGCCGCCATCAACGGACCCGCCGCCACGGTGGTCTCGGGCGACCGCAGCACTCTGACAAGCCTGCTGGAAGAACTCGACAGCCAGGGCGTGCGGACTCGGACCATCGCCGTCCGCTACGCCTCCCACTCCCCCCACGTCGAAACCCTCAGGGACCTGCTCACCGCGGAGCTTGACGGCATCACACCCGGACCGGCGACTGCCACCTTCTACTCCACCGTCACCGGCGAAGCACTGGAAACCAGCACCCTGACCCCCGACTACTGGTACCGCAACCTCCGGGAAACCGTCAGCTTCGCCCCCACCATCGACAGCCTGCTGGCGAACGGCCACCACACCTTCGTCGAAGTCAGCCCGCACCCGATCGTCGAAGCCAACATCACCGACATCGCCGACCGCGCGGAACTCAGCGACGTCGTCACCACCGGAACGCTGCGCCGCGACGACGGCAGCCGGCAGCGCTTCCTGGCCTGCGCCGCGCACCTCGCCGTCCACGGAACCGCCGTCGACTGGAGTACGACGCTTCGGAGCCCTTCCGGCCGCCACGTCGAGCTCCCGACCTACCCGTTCCAGCATCAGACCTTCTGGCTGGAGACCAGCGATCATGCGACGCCAGCTGTCGAAGCGAGCCTTGAGCTGGCTGAACAGAGTCAGCCCGAGTACAAGCAGCCTGAGCTGACGTTCGACGAGCATTCCTCCTCGCCGTGGGCACGCCGGCTGGCCGGCCTGCCCGCGCACGAGCACCAGGCGACGATCACCCGGCTCGTGCGCGCCACCGTGAGCGCCGTCCTCGGCTACCGCGACGCCGAGGAGATCCCGAACGACCTGCCGCTGAAGGACCTCGGCTTCGACTCCGCGCTCGCCGTGCAGCTGGCCCGGCAGCTCGGGCGGGAGACCGGGCTGACGCTGCCGACGACGCTCGCGTACGAGTATCCGACCGCTGAGACGCTGGCCCGCTATCTGCTCGCCAGCATGGCGGAAGGCGACGACGAGCCGGACCGGCCGGTCCTGGCCCGGCGCAGCGCCGGACCCGGCGACGACCCGATCGCGATCGTCGCGATGAGCTGCCGGTTCCCCGGCGGCGTGGACTCCCCGCAGGGGCTGTGGCGGCTGGTCGACGCCGGGGTCGACGCGGTGTCCGAGCTGCCCGCCGACCGGGGCTGGGACATCGACGGGCTCTACGATCCGGACAAGGAGCGGACCGGCACGACCTACACCCGGTTCGGCGGCTTCCTCGACGACCCCGCGGGGTTCGACGCCGGGTTCTTCAACGTCAGCCCGCGCGAGGCGGTGGCCACCGACCCGCAGCAGCGGGTGCTGCTGGAGCTGACCTGGGAGGCGCTGGAGCGGGCCGGGATCGTGCCGGCCGCGCTGCGCGGGGAGCCGGTCGGGGTGGCGATCGGGAACGCCTCGTCGGACTACCTGGACCTGCTGCGGGCCCACGGTTCGGACGGCGACGGCTACGGCTTCACCGGCAGCTCCCCGAGCGTGGTCTCCGGCCGGATCTCCTACACCTTCGGGTTCGAGGGCCCGGCGGTCACGGTGAACACCGCCTGCTCGTCCTCGCTGGTGGCGATCCACCTGGCCTGCCAGGCGCTGCGCAACGGCGAGTGCACGCTGGCGGTGGCCGGCGGCGCGTCGGTGCTCGGGACGCTGGACGCGTTCGTCGAGTTCAGCCGGCAGCAGGCGCTGTCGGTCGACGGGCGCAGCAAGGCGTTCTCCGCTTCCGCGGACGGCACGAGCTGGAGCGAGGGCGCGGGGCTGCTGCTGCTGGAGCGCCTGGACGACGCGCGCCGGGCCGGGCACCCGGTGCTCGCGGTGATCCGCGGCACGGCGGTCAACCAGGACGGCGCGAGCAACGGCCTGACCGCGCCGAACGGCGCGGCGCAGCAGCGGGTGATCCGGCAGGCGCTGGCGGCGGCCGGCCTCGGCCCGCACGACGTGGACCTGCTGGAGGCGCACGGCACCGGCACGATCCTCGGGGACCCGATCGAGGCCCGCGCGCTGCTGGCGACGTATGGACGGGACCGGCCGGCCGACCGGCCGCTGTGGCTGGGGTCGCTGAAGTCCAACTTCGGGCACGCGCAGAGCGCCGCGGGTGTGGCCGGGGTGATCAAGGCCGTGGAGGCGATGCGGCACGGGGTGCTGCCCAAGACGCTGCACGCCGAGGAGCCGAATCCGCACGTGGACTGGTCGTCGGGGACGGTGGCGCTGCTGACCGAGGCCCGGCCCTGGCCGGACCTGGGGCAGCCGCGCCGGGCCGGGATCTCGTCGTTCGGCGCGTCGGGGACCAACGCGCACGTGATCGTCGAGTACGACCCCGGGGAGGTGAACACCGCTGAGAGGGCCGAACCGGAGCTCGAAACGGAACTCGAAACGGAACTCGAAACGGGGCACGAAGCAGAGCTGAAGACGGGGAGCGAATCCGGGCTCGAATCAGAGGCCGAGTCCGCCGATCCCAGCGCGCTGCCGGTGCTCGCCTGGCCGATCTCGGCCAGGTCCGAGGCGGCGCTGCGGGACCAGGCGGCGCAGCTGGCCGCCTACAGTGCGGCGCATCCGCAGGCCGACGCCGCCCGGATCGGCCACGTGCTCGCCACCGCGCGCACGCACTTCAGCCGCCGTGCGGTGGTGCTGGGCCGGAGCCGGGCCGAGCTGGAGGCCGGTCTGGAGGCGGTGCGCACTGATCGGGCGGCGGGCGGCGTCGTCGCCGGCCGGGCCGTGGACGCGGCCGGATGCGTGTTCGTCTTCCCCGGCCAGGGTTCGCAGTGGGCCGGGATGGGGGTGCGGCTGTTCGAGAGTTCGGAGGTGTTCCGGGAGCGGATGACGGCGTGCGCCGAGGCGCTGGCGCCGCATGTGGACTGGAGTCTGCTCGACGTCCTGCACGGCGTGCCAGGGGCTCCCGGCCTGGAGCGGGACGACGTGGTGCAGCCGGTGCTGTTCGCGATGATGGTGTCGCTGGCCGGGCTGTGGGAGTCGGTCGGGGTGCGGCCGAGCGCGGTCGTGGGCCATTCGCAGGGCGAGATCGCGGCCGCGTGTGTCAGCGGGGCCTTGTCGTTGAAGCAGGCGGCGCGGCTGGTGGCGGTGCGCAGCAAGGCGGTGGCGTCGCTGGCCGGGACCGGGGCGATGGCCTCGGTGCCGCTGCCCGCCGACCAGGTGCGCGACCGGCTGCGGGCGTGGGGCGAGCGGGTGTCCGTGGCGGCGGTCAACGGCCCGGCGTCCACGGTGGTCTCCGGCGACGCCGAGGCGGTCCAGGAGTTGGTCGCGGCGTGCCGCGAGGAGGGGATCCGCGCGCGCCAGATCCCGGTCACCTACGCCTCGCATTCGCCGCATGTGGACGCGCTCCGCGACCAGGTGGCCGAGGCCGCCGCGGACATCGAGCCGCGCGCCGGCGCGGTGCCGTTCTTCTCCACGGTGACCGGCGACGAGCTGGGCGCCGAGGCGTTGGACGCCGAGTACTGGTTCGCGAACCTGCGCGAGCCGGTGCTGTTCGACGACGCCGTGCGGGCGCTGATCGCCGCCGGGCACCGGGCGTTCCTGGAGGTGAGCGCGCATCCGGTGTTGACGGTGAGCGTGCAGGAACGGCTCGACGCCGATGCCGCCGGCTCGGCCGGCTCCGGTGGCTCGGCAAGCGCCGACGACGCCGTGGCGCTCGGCACGCTGCGCCGCGACGAGGACGAGCGTCTGCAGTTCGTGACCGCTGCCGCGCGGCTGCATGTCCAGGGCCTGCCGGTGCGGTGGTCGTCGTTGGCCGACACCGCCGGCACCGCCGCCGCCACCGCCACCACTCCCACCGGCACCGCCAGTCCCACCATCGGCGAGACCGAACTCCTCGATCTGCCCACGTATCCCTTCGAGCGTCAGCGGTACTGGCCGCAGGACTCCGGCGGCGCGGTCGGCCGGGTCGGCGCTTCGGCGCTGGGGGTCGCGGCGGCGCAGCACGCGTTGCTGGGCGCGATGGTTCCGGTGGCTCAGGACGACACGGTGGTGTTCACCGGCCGGATCTCCGCCCGGACGCATCCGTGGCTGGCCGACCACGCGGTGCGCGGCACCGTGCTGCTTCCCGGTACCGCCTATCTGGACCTGGCGTTGCACGTCGGCCGGCACGCCGGACACGGGCACGTCGAGGAACTGCTCATCCAGGCGCCGCTGCTGCTGCCCGAGCAGGGCGCGGTCCAGCTCCAGGCCTCGGTCGGGGCCCCGGACGCGGACGGCCGCCGGGCGTTCACGGTCCATGCGCGCCCGGACACCGGGGCGCCGGACCAGCCGTGGACGCGGCACGCCGAGGGCCGGTTGACGGCCGCTGAGCCCGCGCCGTGGCGGAGCGGGACCGGGTCGGCCGGGCTGGACAACTGGCCTCCGCAGGACGCGCAGCCCCTCGACGTCAGCGACCTCTATGCCACGCTGGCCGATCACGGCTACGAGTACGGGCCGGCTTTCCAGGGGGTCCAGGCCGCCTGGACGCGGAACGGCGACGTGTTCGCCGAGGTCCGGCTGCCGGAGGGCACGGCGACCGGCGGTTTCGGGATCCATCCGGCGATCCTCGACGCCAGCTTGCATGCGCTGGTCCTGGTACGGGACTCGGACGCCGGCGAAGGCACGGGGACACAGCCGCTCGGCCGGCCCCGGCTGCCGTTCTGCTGGAACGAGGTGGATCTGCACGCGTCCGACGCGACGGTGCTGCGGGTCGCGATCACCGGCGCCACAGCCGACACCTGCACGCTGACCGCCACCGATCCGGCGGGCGCGCCGGTGGTCACGATGGACTCGCTGCAGCTGCGCCCGATGGCCGCCGACGACCTCGCCGCCGCGTCGGCCCGCGACGACGTGTTCACCGTGGGCTGGCCGCAGGTCCCCGCGCCGCACGGCGACGCGGCGGCGCCGGTCTGGCTCGCGCTGCTCGGGAACGACGATCTCGGCGGCACGCTCGCGGCCGCGCTGAGCGACGTGCCCCGCCACGCGGACCTCGACGCGCTCGCCGCTGCCGGGCCCATCCCGGACTTCGTCCTGCTGGCCTGCACGCCGGTCCCGGATGCCCGACCAGTGGACGTGCATGCCGCGACCTGTGCGGTGCTCGCCGCGGTGCAGGCCTGGCTGGCCGACGACCGGTTCGCCGCCTCCCGGCTGGTGGTGGTGACCGAGGGCGCGGTGGCGACCGACGACAGCGAAGCGATCACCGACCTCGCGCACGCGGCGGTGTGGGGGCTGGTCCGCTCCGCGCAGACCGAGAACCCCGACCGGCTGGTGCTGCTGGATCTGGACGGCGCGGATAACGTGAGCGCCGCACTCGCCACCGGCGAACCGCAAGTCGCGGTACGCGGTAACGAGCTGCGAGTACCGAGGCTGACCCGGCTCGACAGCGCCCCTACGGCGCCGGAGCAGGGGCAGGAACCGGAGCCAGAGCCCTTCGACCCCGACGGCACGGTCCTGATGACCGGCGCGACCGGCACCCTCGGCGTGCTGACCGCCGTACACCTCGTCGAGCGGCACGGCGTCGGCCATCTGCTGCTGCTCAGCCGCGGCGGCCCGGACGCCCCGGGCGCCGCCGAGCTGGTCGACCGCTTGACCGGGCTCGGCGCCCAGGTCACCGTCGCGGCCTGCGACGTCGCCGACCGGGACGCGCTGGCGGCGGCGCTGGCCGCGATCCCGGCCGAGCACCCGCTGACCGGCGTCGTGCACCTGGCCGGCGTGCTGGACGACGGGCTCGTGGGCGCCCTGACGCCCGAGCGGGTGGCGGCCGTGCTGCGGCCGAAGGTCGACGCGGCGTGGAACCTGCACGAGCTGACACTCGAAGCCGCGCCGAGCAGGTTCCTGCTGTATTCGTCGGTGTGCGGGGTGTTCGGCGGCCCCGGGCAGGCCAACTACGCCGCCGCGAACGCCTACCTCGACGCCCTGGCCCGGCACCGCCGCGCCCACGGCCTGCCCGCGTCCTCGCTGGCCTGGGGCCTGTGGGAGCAGAGCAGCGGCCTGACCGGCCAGATGGGCCGGTCCGATCGCGCCCGCAGCTCCCGCGAGGGGCTGGTGCGGATCGGATCAGAGCACGGACTCGCCCTGCTCGACGCCGCGCTCGACGCCGACCGGCCGGTGCTGCTGCCCTCACCGCTGGACCTGGCGGTACTGCGGGCCCGTGCCGCCGCTTCGGAACTGCATCCCCTGATGCGCGGGCTGGTCCGGGTCGCTCCGGGGCTCCGGGCCGGCGCGACCGCCCCGGCCGGCGACCGGGGCGCGCTGGCCGAGCGGATCGCCGCGCTGTCCGAGGCGGAGCAGTCCGAGCTGGTGCTGGACCTGGTGCGCGGCGAGGCGGCGGCCGCGCTCGGCCACACTCGCGCCGACGCCATCGACGCGCGGTTGTCGTTCCGGGAGCTGGGATTCGAATCCCTCACTGCCGTCGAGCTGCGCAACCGCCTCAACGCCGCCACGGGCCTGCGCCTGCCTGCCACCCTGGTCTTCGACTACCCGACCGCGACGGTGCTCGCCGACTTCCTGCGCGAGAAGCTCACCGGCGCGACCCGGGCACCGGCCGTTCCCGCGATCCGGGCGGCAAGCGCCGACACGCAGAGCGATCCGATCGCGATCGTGGGCGTGGGCTGCCGGTATCCGGGCGGGGTGCGCGGTCCGGAGGACCTGTGGCGGCTCGTCAGCGACGGCGTGGACGCGATCACGCCGTTCCCGGTGAACCGGGATTGGGATCTGGACCACCTCTACCATCCGGACCCGGACCACGCCGGGACCACCTACGTCCGGCACGGCGGCTTCCTGCACGACGCGGACGGGTTCGACGCGGCGTTCTTCGGGATGAGCCCGCGCGAGGCCTCGGCCACCGATCCGCAGCAGCGGCTGCTGCTGCAGACGACGTGGGAGGCGATCGAGCGCGCCGGGATCGATCCGGCGAGCCTGCGCGGCAGCCGGACCGGCGTGTTCGTGGGCGTGATGTACAACGACTACGCCGCGCGGCTGTCGTTCCCGTCCGCGCCGAAGGAGTACGAGGGCTACCTCGGCACCGGCAGCGCCCCGAGCGTGGCGTCCGGGCGGATCGCCTACACCTTCGGGCTGGAGGGTCCGGCGCTGACGGTGGACACGGCGTGTTCCTCCTCGCTGGTGGCGCTGCACCTGGCGGTGCGGGCGCTGCGCAACGGCGAGTGCGACCTGGCGGTGGCCGGCGGCGCGACCGTGATGGCGACGCCGCGGGTGTTCGTGGAGTTCAGCCGGCAGCGCGGGCTCGCCCCGGACGGCCGGTGCAAGTCGTTCTCGGCGGACGCCGACGGCGCGGGCTGGTCCGAGGGCGTCGGCCTGCTGGTGGTGGAGCGGCTGTCCGACGCCCTGGCCAACGGCCACCCGGTGCTGGCCCTGGTGCGCGGCAGCGCGGTGAACCAGGACGGCGCGAGCAACGGCATGACCGCGCCGAACGGGCCGTCGCAGCAGCGGGTGATCGCCGCCGCGCTGGCCGACGCCGGGGTCGCGGCGCACGAGGTGGACGCGGTGGAGGCACACGGCACCGGCACCGGGCTCGGCGACCCGATCGAGGCCCAGGCGCTGATCGCCGCCTACGGCGCGGGCCGCGGCCCGGACCGGCCGCTGTGGACCGGCGCGATCAAGTCCAACCTCGGCCACACCCAGGCCGCCGCCGGGGTCGCGGGGGTCATCAAGATGATCGAGGCGATGCGGCACGGGGTGCTGCCGCCGACGCTGCACGCCGCCGAGCCGACGCCGCACGTGGACTGGTCGGCGGGGACGGTGCGGCTGCTGACCGAGCCGACGGCGTGGCCGGAGCCGGAATCGGAGTCGGGCTCTGGCTCGGAGCCGGGTTCGGGTTCGGGGTCGCAGTCGCGGCGGCCGCGACGCGCCGGGGTGTCGTCGTTCGGGATCTCCGGGACGAACGCGCACGTCATCCTCGAGCAGCCGGCGGAGGTCGCATCGGCGGCGGCCGCCGAGCCGACAGCCGCCGAGCCCGGAACCGAAGAGCTGGCAGCCGTTGCATCGAGCACCGGCGAGTCGGCAGCCGCTGAGCCGGAACTGGCGGCCGACAAGCTGGCAGCCGAGGAGCAGACAGCCGCGTTCGTGCTGTCGGCGAAGTCCCCGGCCGCGCTGCGGGCGCAGGCCGCCGGCCTGGCCCGCCACCTCCGGGAACGCCCCGGCCTGCCGGTCGCGGACGTCGCGCACACGCTCGCCGTCTCGCGCGCCCGTTTCGAGCACCGGGCAGCGCTGGTCGGGACCGGTCACGCCACGCTGCTCGCCGGACTCGACGCTCTCGGCGCAGACGACCTCGAGCAGTTCGAGCACACCGAGGGCATCGACGCCGTACTCGGAACGGCATCCGGCCGCGGGAAGCTCGCGTTCCTGTTCACCGGTCAGGGCGCGCAGCGAGCCGCCGCCGGGCGGCGGCTCCACGCGCGCCATCCGGTGTTCGCCGAGGCGCTGGACGCGGTGTGCGAGCGGTTCGACGGGCACCTCGACACGCCGTTGCGCTCGGTGATGTTCGCGGACGCCGACAGCCCGGAAGCAGTGCTGCTCCATGAGACTTCTTATACGCAGCCCGCGCTGTTCGCCCTCGAAACCGCGCTCTACCGACTGATGGAGTCCTTCGGACTGCGGCCCGATTACTTGCTTGGGCACTCTGTCGGCGCGCTGACCGCCGCGCACGTGGCCGGCGTGCTGTCGCTGGACGACGCGGTGTTCCTGGTCGCCGAGCGGGCCCGGCTGATGCAGTCCGCGCCGTCCGGCGGGGCGATGATCGCGGTCCAGGCCGGCGAGCAGGAGGTGCGCGCGGCGCTGGCCGGACATGAGGACGAGGCGGCGATCGCCGCCGTGAACGGGGCGGCGTCGGTGGTGATCTCCGGCGTCGACGCGGTCGTCACCGCCGTCGCCGAACAGCTGGGGCGCAAGGCCCGGCGGCTGAACACCGGCCGGGCCTTCCACTCGCCGCTGATGGCGCCGGTGCTGGCGGAGTTCGAGGCCGTGGCGCGGACGGTGACGTTCCACGCTCCGGCGATACCGATCATCAGCGACCGCACCGGCCGGCTCGCGACCGATGAGCTGACCGATCCGCAGTCGTGGGCCCGGCACATCGCCGAGCCGGTGCGCTTCCACGACGGAGTACGGGAGCTGATGCGGCTCGGCGCCACCGAGTTCCTGGAGCTCGGACCGGACGCGATGCTCAGCACCTTGGTGGCCTCGGCCGCAGACGACACCTACGACACCTACGACGGCACCGAGGCCGCCGACGCCGGGACCGGAACCAGCGCCGCCACCGGTGACGGCGCCCCGATCCGGGCCCGGACCCGAACCGCCGTGTCGCTGCTGCGCCGCGACCGCGACGAGGACCGCAGCCTGCTGACAGCGCTCGGCGGCCTGCACACTCGCGGCGTCGCCGTGGACTGGCCGAAGGCGAACCCGGCGGGCCGCTTCGTCCCGCTGCCCACGTATCCCTTCCAGGAGCGGCGTTTCTGGCTGACTCCGGAACCGACGGCCGCCCGCCCCGGCGACCTCGGGCTGGAGGAGCCCGGCCACCCGCTGCTCGCCGCCTCGGTCACGATGCCGGACGGCTCGGCGGTCCTGACCGGAAGGATCGGCACGCGAACCCATCCGTGGCTCGCCGACCACGCGCTCGACGGCGTGGTGCTGGTGCCCGGGACGCTGTGGCTGGACCTGGCCCTGGACGCCGCCCGGCGGGTCGGCTGCGAGCAGGTGGCGGAACTGGCCCTGCACGCCCCGCTGGTGCTGCCCGGCCAGGAGGGTGCGCCAGTCTGCGTCACCGTGGACCAGGACCGGCGCACCATCCGGATCTACTCCCGGCCGGATGCCGATGCCGAGGGCGGCAGCGCCTTCGAGGCCGACATCGACGCCGACGCGTCTGAGTGGACGCACCATGCCACCGGGCTCTTGGCCGAAGCGCCCTCGCCACAGGCCGGACCCGGTACCGAGGTGTGGCCGCCGGATGGCGCAGAGCCCATCGACACCGACGCCTTCTACGACACCCTCACCGATCTCGGCTACGGATACGGTCCGACGTTCCAGGGCCTGCAGGCCGCGTGGCGCGACGGGGCCGACGTCTGCGCGCAGGTGCGGCTGCCCGACGGCGTCGACGTCGACGGCTTCGGCGTCCATCCGGCGCTGCTGGACGCCGCGCTGCACACCACGGCGTTCGCCAGCGGCGCCTTCGGGAACGAGAACGGCGAGAACGGTGCCGGCGCGGACTCGCGGCCGGTGGTGCCGTTCGTGTTCTCCGGCGTCACACTGCGCTCCACCGGTGCCGGCCTGCTGCGCGTCCGGCTCGCCGGACGCGGCGCGGGCCACTGGTCGCTGTCCGCCGAAAACGGCGACGGCGAACCGGTGATCACGATCGAGGACCTCGCGGTGCGGGCGATCGAGTCGTCCGGAGCCCAGCAGCGGCATCTGTACCGGGTCGAGTGGATCCCGTCGGAGCAGCCGGGATCGGGCGCACGGTCGTTCGCGACGCTCGACGGGCTCGGCGACGAGCTTTCCGTGCTGCGAGAGGCGATCGAGGCCGGGGAACCGGCGCCCGAGGCGATCCTGCTGGCTGTGCCGACCGGCGGCGAAGGAGACGTGCCGCAGCAGGTCCATGCCGGACTGCACCGGATCCTGGGCGTCGTCCAGGACTGGCTGGCCGACGAGAAGTGGTCCGCGACCCGGCTGGTGGTCCGCACACAGGGCGCTGTCGCGGTACGGGAAGACGAGGCCGAGGCGGACCTGGGCCAAGCCCCGGTCTGGGGCCTGATCCGCAGCGCCCAGGCCGAGAATCCGGGACGCATAACCCTGATCGACACCGACACCGACACTGACACTGACACCGACGCCCGTGCCGACGCCGCCGCGGCGCAGATCGTCGCCGTGGCGCTCGCCACCGACGAACCGCAGCTCGCCCTGCGCGACGGCGCGTGGTACGCACCGCGCATCATGCGGGTCGGCGCCGATACCGCGCGCCCTGACAGCGCACAGCCCGACGACGCGCGGCAGCCGCTTCCGCCGCTCGACCCGGACGGCACCGTCCTGATCACCGGCGGTACCGGCGTCCTCGGCGCCCTCACCGCCCGCCACCTCGTCACCCGGCACGGCGCGCGCCGGCTGCTGCTGGTCTCGCGCCGCGGCGCCGACGCGCCCGGTGCGGCCGAGCTGCGCCGCGAGCTCGGCGAGCTGGGTGCCGACGTCACCGTCGCCGCGTGCGACGTCGCCGACGCCGACGCGCTGGCCGCGCTGCTCGCGGCGGTTCCGGCCGAGCATCGGCTGACCGCCGTGATCCACACCGCGGGCGTCCTGCGCGACGCCACGGTCCCGGCCTTGACCGGCGAGCAGCTGGACGAGGTCCTGGCGGCCAAGGCCGACGCCGCGTGGCACCTGCACGAGCTGACCAGAGGGCACAAGCTGTCGGCGTTCGTGCTGTTCTCCTCGGCCGCCGGAATCCTCGGCAGTCCCGGGCAGGCCGGCTACGCGGCGGCGAACAGCTTCCTGGACTCCCTGGCCCGGCACCGGCGCGCGCACGGGCTGGCGGCGACCAGCCTGGCGTGGGGCCTGTGGCAGCAGGACAGCGACTTCACCGCCGGCCTGAGCGACGTCGACCGGGCGCGGATCCGCCGCTCCGGCGTCCGTCCGCTGACCGCCGAGCTGGGCCTGGAGCTGTTCGACGCCGCGCTCGCCGCGCCGGACCCGGCGGTGATCCCGGCGCTGCTGGATCCGGCGGCGCTGCGTGGCCAGGCCGAGTCCGGGCTGCTGCCGGCGATGCTCAGCTCCCTGATCCGGCGCCCGGCGCGCCGGGACGACGCCGCCTCCCGGGCCGGTGCGGCCTCGCTGCGGCGGCGGCTGGCCGGGCTGTCGCCGGCCGAGGCGACGGACCTGCTCCTGGACCTGGTCCGGGGCCGGGCCGCCGCGGTGCTGGGCTACGGCAGCGGCGAGGACATCGATCCGGACGGCGGGTTCCTGGACGTCGGCTTCGATTCGCTGACCGCGCTGGAGCTGCGGAACCGGCTCAACGCGGCCACCGAGCTGCGGCTGCCCGCCACCGTGCTGTTCGACCATCCGACGCCGGGGGCGCTGGCCGACCGGCTGTGGAGCGAGCTGGCGGCCTCGGTCGCCGAGCACGGCGGGAATGGAACGAACGGAACGAACGGCACGAACGGCGACGCGGCTCACGCCGGCACAGACGCCGCCGACGAAGCCCGCCTGCGCGCGCTCCTGACCACCATCCCGGTGTCCCGGCTGCGGCGCGCCGGTCTACTGGACAGCCTGCTGCGGCTGGCCGAACCGTCCGGTCCCGACCGGGCGCCGGAGCCGGCCGCGACCGCCGCACCGGCCCGCGCCATCGACGAGCTGGACGCCGCCGAACTCGTCGCCATGGCCCTCGGCAACGGCGGCGGCGGCAACGGCGGCAGCAGCAGCAGCGGAACGGAAGCCGTAGCCGGAGCACCCTCGCCCACCGCCCAGAACGGAACCCCGGAGTGATGCGGCCATGACCATCTCGCAGGACAAGATCCTTGAGGCGCTGCGGACGTCGCTGAAGGAAGGCGACCGGCTGCGCCAGGAGAACCAGCGGCTGGCTGAGTCTTTGGCCGTGTCCTTGGCCGAGTCGCAAGCCGAGGCTGAGGCGGCATCCCAGGCCGAGCCGATCGCGGTGCTCGGCATGGCGTGCCGCTTCCCCGGCGGCGTCGCCGGGCCGGAGGACCTGTGGCAGCTGGTCGCCTCCGGAACCGATGCCGTCACCGGGTTCCCGGAGCGCCGGGGCTGGGACGTCGAATCCCTCTACCATCCGGACCCGGACCACAAGGGCACGACTTACTGCCGCACCGGTGCGTTCCTGCACGATGCGGACGCCTTCGATGCCGCGTTCTTCGGCATGAGCCCGCGCGAGGCGATGGCCACCGATCCGCAGCAGCGGCTGCTGCTGGAGACCGCGTGGGAGTGCTTCGAGCGCGGCGGCATCGACCCGGCCGGCGTCCGCGGCAGCCGCGCCGGGGTGTTCGTGGGCGTGATGTACAGCGACTACGCCGCGCGGCTGCGGCCGGTGCCGGAGGACTTCGAGGGGCAGGTCGGGCTCGGCAGCTCCCCGAGCGTCGCGTCCGGTCGCGTCGCCTACACCCTGGGCCTGGAGGGCCCGGCGGTGACCGTGGACACCGCGTGCTCTTCGTCGCTGGTCGCGCTGCACCTGGCCGCGCAGGCGCTGCGCGCCGGGGAGTGCACGCTCGCCCTGGCCGGGGGCGCGACGGTGATGGCCGCGCCGGACACCTTCGTGGAGTTCAGCCGGCAGCGCGGGCTGGCCGCCGACGGCCGCTGCAAGTCGTTCTCCGCCGACGCCGACGGCACCGGCTGGGGCGAGGGCGTCGGCCTGATCCTGCTCGAACGGCTCTCCGACGCGCGGCGCGCGGGGCACCCGGTCCTGGCGGTGCTGCGCGGCAGCGCGGTCAACCAGGACGGCCGCAGCAGCCAGCTGTCCGCGCCGAACGGCCCCTCGCAACGCCGGGTCATCGCCGCCGCGCTGGCCGGCGCGGGCCTGCGGCCGCAGGACATCGACGCGGTCGAGGCGCACGGCACCGGCACCGCCCTGGGCGACCCGATCGAGGCCGGGGCGCTGCTGGAGCTGTACGGCCGCGACCGGGACCCGGAGCGGCCGTTGTGGCTGGGATCGGTGAAGTCGAACATCGGACACACCCAGGCGGCGGCCGGGGTCGCGGGCGTCATCAAGATGGTGATGGCGCTGCGGAACGAGGTGCTGCCCGCGACCCTGCACGCGGACCCGCCGAGCCCGCACGTCGACTGGTCGGCCGGGACCGTGCGGCTGCTCACCGAGCCGGTGCCGTGGCCGGACGCGGGACGGCCGCGGCGCGCCGCGGTGTCCTCGTTCGGGATCTCGGGCACCAACGCCCACGTCATCATCGAGCAGGCGCCGCCGCCGACCGAGACCACGTCGCAGGATGCTGATCCCTGCGAAGAATCCGA
>JABFWL010000184.1 GCA_013362315.1 Catenulispora sp.
CAGGGCGTAGTTCTGGAACACCATCGCGATGTCGCGGTCCTTCGGCGGCAGGTGCGTGACGTCCCGGTCGCCGATGAAGATGCCGCCGCTGGAGACCTCCTCCAGACCGGCGAGCATGCGCAGCGACGTGGACTTGCCGCAACCGGACGGGCCGACCAGGACCAGGAACTCGCCGTCGGCGATCTCCAGGTTCAGCTTGTCGACGGCGGGGCGCTCGGCGCCCGGGTAGACGCAGGACGCGTCCTGATAGACGACACCAGCCATGGTGCACTCCCTTTCAACCGGCAGGAACGTGCCGGACGATCCGAGTTGGAAAGGTGGTCGGGCGCGGGGCGCGCTCGGCCGTAGGTGTGACGGTACCTCGCCGAAGGCGGGGTTGTCACCAAGGCCTTTTGAGTGACAACCCCGCTACGGAACTAGCAGGTCAGGGCCGGATCAGGGCCACTGCTGGGTGAGGAAGGAGCTGTATCCGTAGGTCTGCATGGAGCCGGACTGGCGTATCCAGGCCTGCAGGTGGACCAGCCCCGTGGAGTCGCTGGTGCCCTGGACGATGGAGAAGTGCGCGATGCCCTCGGAGTCGGTGTACGCCAGGCCCGGCGCGCCCGCCTTCCCGCCGTTCATGCTCAGGTTGGCGCCGATGATCCCGCCGGCGGTGAACTTCACCTGGTTCAGCGTGATCTGCACGCCGGCCACCTTCGCCGGCCGGCCGTGCCGGTCGCGCAGCTGGATGTCCACCGTCGCGGTCTGCCCGGCGGCGTACTGCCGGCCCAGGTCGTCCAGGAAGCTCGTGGAGTACTTGGCGATCGCGGTCTTGGGCGCGTAGCTCACCGACGCCGGGACGTCGGAGACCGCGGCCAGGGTGAAGTCGCCGCCGACGCCGGGGCTGGAGCCCATGCCCGGGGTCGAGATGACGAACGTGGCCGTGCCGTGTGCCGGGACCTTGACCGGTCCGGACACCTCGTTCCAGAACGAGGTCGAGTAGCCGTTGGTCATCATGAAGTGCGGGTCGATGTCCTGGCCGGTCTTGTTCTTGACCTGGACGGTGATCAGGTCGATCTGGTTCAGCGCGCCGTTCGAGGTCACCGAGGCGATCTTCAGGCTCAGCGGCTGCGGGGTGGCCGCGCCGAGAGTCCACAGCCCGACCGCCGGCACCATGGCGACGCCGGCGACGATCAGCCGGCGCCGCGCTGCCAGCATCGGCCACGGCCGCGGCGATTCCGGCTCCTGGTCCTTGTCGGCGGTCAGCAGGACCACCGCCCACACCAGCGCCGGTATGGCGAAGTACTCGATGAGCGGCCGGGCCTGGAAGACCAGCGCCATCGCCGGCGCGATGATCCACGCCGGCCGGAACTTGTCGAAGTAGAGGATGAAGATGGCGAAGAACCCGGCGTAGACCGCGGCGCCGGCCAGCGAGTACAGGCCCAGGTCGCCGGTGCCGAAGTGCAGGCTGATCGGGATGTCGACCAGGCCCTCGCCCTCGGCGATGGCCTTCTGCCGCAGCGGCTCGGTGACGCCGGCCAGCCAGTGCCCCGGGTTCCACAGCAGGAACGGGCTGTTGACGACCAGCATGGTGCCGACGGCCATCGCCGACCACAGCGCGCAGACCCGCAGCGCGGCCTTGGCGCCGACCTCGGACCAGCGGAGCATGAAGATCGCGGCGACGAAGAACGGTGCGATCATCCAGGACAGCTGCTGCACCGACAGCGCCACGCCGAAGCAGACGGCGCTGATCACGGCGCGCCGGTTCAGCCGGCCGCCGCGGCCGATGCGCTCCCAGCCGGCCACCGCGATCATCAGGAACGGCAGCATGATGATGCCGACGATCCCGCCGCGGGCGTGGTCCATCAGGATCGGGTAGCCGACGCAGATCAGGGTCGCGATGCCGCGGTAGTCCCGCGGCAGCAGCTTGTAGGCCACGAACAGGGTGACCACCAGCATGCCGGAGCACACGAAGGCCACCGTGTGGTAGTCGTGCAGCACGCCGTTGGCCATCCACGTGAGCAGCACCGGGACCGACGGATAGTCCAGGCCGTGGGTGTAGGTGCCGTCGAGCAGCTTGGTGTAGAACTGGCTCGACATCGCGTAGTGGTGGAACGCCGGCGTCAGGTCGGCGCCGTAGGGGTTCTTGCCTTGGCCGAGCAGGTGCGCCGACCACTGGACGAAGATCTCCTCGTCCGTGCCGTAGGAGATGCCCGCGACGATGATGCCGACGGCGTAGGAGATGATGCCGAGCGCGCCGGTGACCACCAGGACGTGGTTGGCCCGGTTGAGGGTCCGGACGTTCTTCGCGGCCAGCGAGGTGACCCCCACGGCGAGCGCCGCGACGGTCCCGAGGGCGACGTAGATACCGGTGTACGGGGCCGCCGACTGGAACGGGAAGATCTGGAAGGTCGCCCAGAAGATGCCGGCCGCCGCCACCAGCGTGACGGCCCGGTGCACCAGGGTCGGGCCGACCGGGCCGGCCACCGGGTCTGTGCCCACCGGGTCTGTGCCCACCGATTCTGTGCCCACCGGGTCCTGCGGGCTCTCGGCGGCGTCGTCGTCCTGGTCGAGCCGTTTCACGGCTATCTCACGCATGGCGTCCTCTCGGACAGTCGGATCGGGGGGCTTGTCGGGCGGCGGACAGCCGTCTTCGTCAGGGCTGGGTGGAGAACCGGGTACGGTCCAAGACGCCGATCGTCGTGGGAGACGACGGCTGCGTGTCCTTCGGTTCCCGGGCGTAGACCTCGACACCGCGCTGCCGGTCCGACGCGGTGCATACGTAGTCATCGGTGACGAACAGCGCCTGGCCCGGGTCCAGCAGGCAGACCCGGTGTCCGGTCCGCGTCGCCTGCAGGACCACGCCCGGCACGTTCGGGCCGATGTCCGGGCCGACGTCGAGCAGGATGGTCCGGCCGCCGCTGAACGCTTCCAGCTTCGCCAGGACTCTGGGCGTCTGGGGGAAGCCGCGGTAGGGGTTCGACGCCTGCGGCACCCACAGCGCCGCGAGCACCGCCGCCGCCGAGGCCGCGGCGAGCACGGCCTGGCCGGTCGCGACCCGGGCCGGCCGGAACGCGGTCCACAGCCGGGCGGCGACGACCCACAGCAGCAGCGGCTCGACCATGCTGGACCACTGGCCGATGTAGATCTGGTCGATCTCGTCGATGCCGCGGGCCGCGTAGTAGACCATCAGCGCGGAGGCCGCGAGGCCGGCGACGACGGCGCCCGTGAGGTAGCGGCGGATCTGCGGATCGGGATGTGTCACGGCGCACAGGACGGCGACGGCGGCGATCGCCAGCATCGCGTACACCGGGTGATCGCCGTGCCACCAGTAGTCGACCATGTACTCCACCGCGCGGCCCACGCCGTGTCCGCCGGCCTGCGAGGAGTTGCCGTACTTCACGTACTTGCCGAACTCGCCCGGCCAGTGCAGCGCCAGGTTCGCGACGATCGGCACCAGGAACACGACGACGATCCCCGCCGAGACCAGCACTGCGCGCCGGTCGAGCTCCCACTGCGCGGTGTGCGTCCGCAGCCGGCGCAGGACCGGCAGCGCGACCGACGCCGCGACGATCCCGGACACGATGAGGATGAACGAGACGTGACCGTGCATCAGGAGCAGGCCGGCGAAGGCCAGCGTGGGCAGGTCCCGGGTCCGGCCGGTGCTCACCGAGGCCGCCGAGACCAGCAGCAGCAGCGTGGGTGCCATGAAGAGGTACGGCATCCAGGTGCTGGACAGCGGGTTCACGCCGATCGAGGCCGAGCGGTAGCCCAGGTACACCACCGGAATCACGACGGCGAGCAGGGCGTAGGTGAGCGAGCCGGTGTTGCGCCAGATGATCCGGGCGACGAGCGCCAGCACGGTCGCGTTCAGCGCGAGCAGAGCGATCTGCTGGGCGCCGAACGGCGAGGCCGCCACCGGTATGAGGTCGTGGAAGAGCACCTCGCCGATCGTCTGGACGTAGAGGAACGCCGGACCCGGGTGGTGGAAGCCGACCCGGGAGTAGTGCCCCACAAGGAGTTCCAGCGCTTTGCCCTGCCGCACCTGGATCGAGTTCAGCGCTTCGTCGCCGTATTCGTAGACGGTGCGCGTGAAGATCCAGCGGTTGCGGAGCAACAGGCCCAAGAAGACACAGAGGGCGACGGACGCGGTCAGCCGGAAGTCGGTGACCCCCGCCCGGAGCCGCTGGACGGTTGCCGCGACGGCGGCGGCGGGCCCGGCGGCCGGGTCCGGCTCCGCACCGCGGATCGGGCGCCGGTCCGTCGGCGCCGCAACCTGTGCGTCAGACTCGCCGGCGTTCACCACCACGGCGACAGTTCCTTCCTCACGGCCCACCCGCGGCGCCGAACGACCGGCGGCACCGACTCCCGACAGCCGGCAGGCCATCTCCTCGGATGTCCGGCCGCTGCGCAACTCCGGCAGAGTACCAAGCTTCGGCACGCTCGACGCACCGGCGGAAACGGCTGCGAGCACCACCGGGCGCGGTCGGGCCGGTGGTCAGCCCGTGAACATCCGCCGAACCCCGACTATGCCGCCGCATCGATCCGGTAGTTTGACCCGGTGACTCAGCTCGCATCCCAGCCGGCCGGTTTCCAGGCTCCTTCCGGGGAGACGCCGCACGTGCCCGAAACGTCTGATGTGGCCGATCAGGCCGCGCCCCCTTCCGCGAGTCCCGCGGACTTCCCCGCCGATCTGCGTCGGCGTCCGTCGCTTCCGGTGGCTTTGGTGCTTGCGGCCAGGCCTCGGCAGTGGGTGAAGAACGTGCTGGTG
>JABFWL010000136.1 GCA_013362315.1 Catenulispora sp.
CGGAGAGCCGGCGGGGTTTCGCATGCGCGAAGTCGGCGAGGCCGACGCGCGCCAGCCAGTCCGCGGCGAGCGCGCGGGAGCGGGCTCGGACGACGCCGCGGCAGCGTGGGCCGAAGGCGACGTTGTCGAGGGCTGACAAGTGCGGGAAGAGCAGATAGTCCTGGAAGACCACGCCGACGTTGCGCTTGTCCGGCGGGACGAACAGCCGGGCCGCGGCGTCGTCGAGACGTCGGCCGCGTACCGTCACGTGGCCGTCGGACAGCGGCAGGAGTCCGGCCAGCGCGCGCAGGGCGGTGGTCTTGCCGGCGCCGTTCGGGCCGAGGAGAGCGACGACTTCGCTGGGCGCGATCTGTAGTGTCGCGTCGAGGTGGAAGTCGCCGCGGTCGACGAGCAGACGGGCGTCGAGGGCTGGCGGTTGCGGTTGTGACTGCGGCTGTGACTGCGGCTGTGACTGCGGCTGCGGCGCTTTGCCGTCGGGCAGAGCGTCTTCAGACCTGCCGTTGTCGGCCGTCGTGCTGTCGCTCATGGCGCCGCGATCCATCGGTCGCGCAGGCTTGCCAGGATCACTACCGACACGGCCAGCAGGATCAGGCTCAGGACGATCGCCGAGGGCAGATCCTGCTCCAGCGCTAGGTAGACGGCCAGCGGCATGGTCTGCGTCCGGCCCGGGAAGTTGCCCGCGAAGGTGATCGTCGCCCCGAACTCGCCGAGGGCCCGGGCCCAGCACAGCACCGCGCCGGCGACGACGCCGGGCGCGATCAGCGGGAGGGTCACGCGGCGGAACACGGTCCAGCGTCCGGCGCCGAGGGTGGCGGCTGCCTCCTCGTACCGGACATCCGCGCCGCGCAGCGCGCCCTCCACGGCGACGATCAGGAACGGCATCGCGACGAAGGACTCGGCGACGACCACCCCGGCGGTGGTGAACGGCAGCGTGACGCCGAACGTGGACTCCAGCCAGGGCCCCAGCAGTCCGCGCCGCCCGAAGGCGAGCAGGAGCGCGACGCCGCCGACGACCGGTGGCAGTACGAGCGGCACCGTCACCAGCGCGCGGAGCAGGGCGCGTCCGGGGAAGTCGACACGCGCCAGCAGCCAGGCGACCGGCACGCCGAAGACCACGCTGAGGGCGGTCGCCAGGGTTGCGGAGAGGAGGGAGAGTTTTAGCGCGTCGAGGATTCCGGGCGCGCCGAGGCGGGTGAACAGAGTCGACCAGGGGGTTCGGACGAGTAGGCCGGCTAGGGGCAGGACTAGGAACGCCAGGCCGAGGATGGCTGGGAGGAGGAGACCGGCTGGGACGCGGCTGCGGGTGCGTCCTCGAGACGGCGTTCCGGTCCTCACGGCTTCTGGAAGCCCGCGGCTGTCAGGACTGACATCTCCGGAGCGGATTGCACGAACGCCACGAACGCCTGCGCGGCCGTGGAGTTGGAGGTGTGGGACAGTACCGCGATCGGGTAGTCGTTGATCGCCTGCGCGGACTCGGGGAACTCGACGCCGTCGGCCTTGTCCGCGACCGACAGCGCATCGGTGCGGTAGACGAGCGCGGCGTCGGCCTCGCCGAGGGTGAGCTTCGCCAGTGTTGATTTCACGTCGGCTTCCAGGCTCACTGGTGTCAGCTTCACGTTCGCCGCCGCCAGGGCTTTGGCCGCCGCCGCGCCGCACGGCACTTGAGCTGCGCACTCGACGACCTTCACGCCGGGGCGGGTCAGGTCGGCCAGACCGGTGATGTGTTCGGGGTTGCCCTTCGGGACCGCGATGACGAGCTGGTTGCGGACGAAGGTGGCGGCGGTGCCGGAGACGTCGCCGGCGTCGGCGACCTGCTTCATGTTTGACGGGGCGGCGGAGGCGAAGACGTCGGCGGGGGCGCCTTGGATGATCTGCTGGGCGAGGGTGGAGCTGGCGCCGAAGCTGAAGGTGACGTGGATGGCGGGGTTCGCGGTTTCGAAGTCCTTGCCGATTTTGGTGAAGGTGCCGGTGAGGGAGGCGGCGGCGAGGACGGTGAGGTTGCCGGTGGGGTTGGTGGTCGCGGCCGGTGTGGTGCTGCTGGATTCCGTCGATGAGCTGGCGGACGCCGCGGTCGAAGCGCTGCTTGGAGCGTTTGAAGCGCCGCCGCTCGAGCTCGCTGCTGCAGACGGCTTGGACGCGACGCTGCCGCAGCCCGTGGCCGTCAGCAGCAGGGCGGCGCCGGCTACGGCGGCGCCCAGGACTTGGAACCTCATCTACAGCCCCTTCCCCTTGCCGCCCGACTGCGGCGAACGCTCCACGACGATCGTCGTCGACTTGATCACCGCGACCGCCGTCGACCCGACCTCCAGGCCCAGCTCGTCGACCGCCTCCCGGCTCATCAGCGAGACGATCCGGAACGGCCCGGCCTGCAGGTCGACCTGCGCCATCACGGTGTCCTTGACGATGGCGGTGACGATCCCGCGCAGCCGATTGCGGGCCGAGGACAGCTCCGAGCGCTCCTCGGGCTGCTCGCCGAGCGAGCGCGCGAAGGCCGCCAGCTCGGCGCCGGCGATGACGCGATGCCCGGCGTCGTCGCGCACGGCGTCGAGTTTCCCGGCGTCGGCCCAGCGGCGCACGGTGTCGACGCTGACTCCGAGCAGCTCGGCGGCCTCGCCGATGCGATAGACGGTCACGGTGGTCAGCTTAGCGCGCAGATGCGAGGGCAGCTTGGCTTGATCGCTAGCAAATCTATAACGAAAGCTCCTGGAAGGCCAGCAGAGGCAAGAGGCGGTATCGGCACCGGCTCGGCTGGTTCATGCCAGCTACATGCCAGCGGCGGCTCCGCTAATATCAAAGGTCTGTCTGCGACGAGGAGATCCGGATATGACCCACGATCGCGTTCCCGGCCGCCGCTCGTTCCTGCGGGCCGTGGGGGTCGGTGCGGCCGTCGTCGGCTTCGACGCGGAGGCGCGGGCGTGGGCGACGGAGGGCAGCGTGGAGAGCAGCGGTGCCGGCGCGGCGGCCGGTTCCGGCGCGGCGGCCGACACCCTCGCCGAGGCGCTGCCGCCGCTGGACGGGAAGCTCCTCACCGACCCGGCGGCCCTGGCCCCCTATGCTGACGACTTCGGCCACCTGGTGACCGGCCGCACGCCGCGTGCGGTACTGCTGCCCGGCTCCGTCGCTGACATCAGGGCCCTGATCCGCTACTGCGGCCCACGCCGGATCGAGGTCGCCCCGCGTGGGCAGGGCCACCAGTGCTTCGGTCAGGCTCAGGCCGCGGCGGGCGTGGTGGTCGATATGGGGACGCTGGCGGCGATTCGGGTCGATCCGGCGGCGCGGACGGTGGAGGTTCAGGCTGGTGCGGTGTGGAGCGCGGTGCTGGACGCCTGCCTGGTACACGGTCTGACGCCGCCGGTGTTTACGGACTACATCGAGTTGTCAGTCGGCGGGACGTTGTCCGCTGGGGGGCTCGGCGGGGCGGCGCAGCGGTATGGGGCGCAGGTGGACACTGCGGTGGAGCTGGATGTGGTGACTGGGACTGGAGAGCTGGTCACGTGCTCTCCTACTCGGCATCCCGAGCTGTTCGATATGGCGCGGTCCGGACTGGGGCAGGTCGGCGTCATTACGCGTGCGGTGCTGAAGCTGGTGCCGGCGCGTAGCCGGGTGAGGAAGTACACGCTGACGTACTCCGACGTCGCCGCGCTCACGGCGGCGCAGCGGCGCGCCGTGCGCGACGGCCGCTTCGACTGGCTGGAAGGCGCGGCGGCCGCGCTGCCGACCGGCGGTTGGCAGTACCAGCTGGAAGGTGCGGTGTATTACGACTCCACCGCGCCGGACGATCACGCGCTGATCGGCGATCTCGGGTTCCAGGGGACGCCGGAGGTCGCAGAGTTCGACTATCGGGGGTTCGTCGACGACTTGGCTCCGGCGATCGCGTATCTGAAGTCGACCGGCGAGTGGTACGACCCGCATCCGTGGTACGACATGCTGCTGCCGGACTCGGACACTGATGCTTATGTGACGGCGACGATGGCCGGGCTGGGCGCGGCTGATATCGGCGCCAGTGGGGTGATTCTGCTCTATCCGATTCCTCGGGCGCGGCTGCGGGCGCCGCTGCTGCGGGCACCGGAAGGCGAGTTGGTGTTCCTGTTCGCCATTCTGCGCACTGCTGCTCCGGATAGCGGGGCGGAGTCGGCTGATGCGATGCAGGCCGCGAATCGCGCTCTGTATGTGGAGGCGCAGGCTTTTGGGGGGACCATCTACCCGGTCGACTCGATCCCGATGACCGCCGGGGACTGGCGGGTGCAGTACGGGGATCAGTGGGCTGCGTTCCGGGCTGCGAAGCGACGCTTCGATCCGCACGGGATCCTCACTCCGGGGCAGGGCATCTTCCGTTGAGGTTGTGAGTCTTCGTTGACGTTGACCCTGTGGTCGACCCTCCCCCCACTATCGAGGGTCGACCACGGGGCGGCTCGTTTCGGAGCCAACGAATTTGTACACCCGGCGGTGGGGGTGGAGAACGTGATCGAACGTTTGCATCGCGTTTGCGTTCTCACGGGTTGCTCACAGTTGGGTTGGGGGTGGGGTGGCTTAGGGACGCAGGTGCGGTTGGTCTGTGGTTTAAAGGCTTTTATTACGGGCTTCGCCAAAAGGTGATTGATGGTTCGGGGTTCGTGGTGTGGGTCGGTCGTTCGGCTGGCGGTTGTCGTGTGCACGACCCCGGCATCGGTGGGTCCTCTTTTGGCGGCGGTCGGTGAGGTGGTTGGGTTTCAGGCGAAGATCAAAGGCCTGTGAAGGGCCGGCGCCTTC